>NZ_JAPDPJ010000389.1 GCF_026013605.1 Plebeiibacterium sediminum | reverse complement strand
AATATAACTCAATTATCTAATTTTCTAAATATCGAATTCAGTAGCCTTGATCATAATGATATTAGAGAAATACTCTCCAGTCTTGAACATATATCCGAACAGGCTCTTATTTTAATTGAAAACATTTTAGAATGGTCGCGCATTGAAAGATGCCTGATACAACCTGTATTTAATACCATTTGCATAGATGATCTTTTTAATCATGCGATAAATTTACATAAGTCTTTGGCCAAACATAAACGAATTAGAATTATTAAAGAGGTTGAATTGGATGAATGTATCCTATGTGATATAGATATGACCAAGACAGTTTTGAGAAATTTAATTTCAAATGCGATTAAAT
>NZ_JAPDPJ010000388.1 GCF_026013605.1 Plebeiibacterium sediminum | reverse complement strand
TTTTGCTCAATAGCACTGTAGTCAATTTCCGGAGCATCACCTGAGAAGAATTTAGCAAATTTAGCTGCTAACTCAGGATTTGCTTTTTCCCACTCAGCTTGCTCTGCTTTTTTAGCTGCAACATACTCAGCCTTTTTAGCTTGCGCTTCAGCATACATCGCTGCAACATCATCAAAAATAACAAATGGATTTTCTGGATCTCCACCTAAATTTTTAACTGTACTTTCAAAACATGCACCAGCAGCAGACAAAGGTTGTCCGTGAGTAGAAACTTGTTTTTCGAATGATGAACCATCTTCTTTAACAGCTCCTTTACCCATAATGGTTTTACCAATAATTAAGAA
>NZ_JAPDPJ010000387.1 GCF_026013605.1 Plebeiibacterium sediminum | reverse complement strand
TTCTTAATTATTGGTAAAACCATTATGGGTAAAGGAGCTGTTAAAGAAGATGGTTCATCATTCGAAAAACAAGTTTCTACTCACGGACAACCTTTATCTGCTGCAGGTGCTTGTTTTGCAAGTACAATTAAAGCATTAGGTGGCGACGCTGAAAATCCATTCCAGATTTTTGATGATGTTGCAGCGATGTATGCTGAAGCGCAAGCTAAAAAAGCTGAGTATGTTGCAGCTAAAAAAGCAGAGCAAGCAGAGTGGGAAAAAGCAAATCCTGAGTTAGCAGCTAAATTTGCTAAATTCTTCTCAGGTGATGCTCCGGAAATTGACTACAGTGCTATTGAGCAAAA
>NZ_JAPDPJ010000386.1 GCF_026013605.1 Plebeiibacterium sediminum | reverse complement strand
TCATCTGTATAGGTTACATCATCTATAGTTATTGTAAGGGGTGTATCTTCTGATGTACTTAAACTACTTGTTCCTGTAATAACGGGTGCATCATTTACACTGCTTACCGTAACGGTTATAGTTGATGGTGCACTCGATAATAATCCATCAGAGACTACTGCCACAACACTTAATGTACCATTAAAATTTGCTATTGGGGTTATGGTATTACCTTCGTGCGTATAATTAGTCCCATCCTGAATGATTAAACTATAAGTCGCTGAGCCTTCATAATTATCATCTGTATAGGTTACATCATCTATCGTTATTGTAAGGGGTGTATCTTCTGATGTACTTAAACTACT
>NZ_JAPDPJ010000385.1 GCF_026013605.1 Plebeiibacterium sediminum | reverse complement strand
GATGTACTGGCATGATTCAATGAAACAGTAAAGTCTAAAGTAGCAGTACCTGAATTGCCCTCTGTTACAGATGCATCGTTAATGCTGATGGCCGGCTGACCGTCATCATCTGTGATGGTTCCTTCGCCTTGATTATCCGCGATAGTCGCTCCTGAAGCATTGCTTAAATTCACATATAAACTTTCATCACCTTCGTATACGGCATCGCCATAAACTGTAACGCTAACTGTTTTTGAAGTTTCGCCTGCTGCAAAGGTCAAACTAGTAGTTGTTACTTCTACATAGTCGCTGTTGGCTATCGTCGCTGTGTTATCGGCGGTGGCGTAATCTACTGTTACTGCTGATG
>NZ_JAPDPJ010000384.1 GCF_026013605.1 Plebeiibacterium sediminum | reverse complement strand
GAAAGTTTGATTATTTTAATTACCTGATTTAACAAATGATTATATGAATAAAGACTATTAATTAAAGTGTAGTTAATTTTTTATTAGTAAGAAGGCTTTTTTCAGTGTATTTTATTCATAACTTCCTAGTAAATATCATGTTACCTTAATTTTTCACTCTTATTTTAATGATAAATTAAACATCGCATAGAGGAAGTAAAATACATTAGAGTATCAACTGCTGACCAGAATCTGTTTAAGCGCCTTTTTCTATATTTTGCCATCTTTACACTATTACGTTATTACAAAATATATTTAGATGTTTTATTAATCGTTTATAAACAAGTTAAACTCAAGCGATAATTTGCA
>NZ_JAPDPJ010000383.1 GCF_026013605.1 Plebeiibacterium sediminum | reverse complement strand
GAAAGTTTGATTATTTTAATTACCTGATTTAACAAATGATTATATGAATAAAGACTATTAATTAAAGTGTAGTTAATTTTTTATTAGTAAGAAGGTTTTTTTTAGTGTATTTTATTCATATCTTCCTAGTAAATATCATGTTACCTTAAAATTTCACTCTTATTTTAATGATAAATAAAACATCGCATAGAGGAAGTAAAATACATTAGAGTATCAACTGCTGACCAGAATCTGTTTAAGCGCCTTTTTCTATAATTTTGCCATCTTTACACTATTACGTTATTACAAAATATATTTAGATGTTTTATTAATCGTTTATAAACAAGTTAAACTCAAGCGATAATTTGCA
>NZ_JAPDPJ010000382.1 GCF_026013605.1 Plebeiibacterium sediminum | reverse complement strand
CAATATTATTAACTATTTTAATAATAGAAGCACAAATGCAGCAGCAGAATCTTTTAATGCTAAAATTAAAGAATTCAGAAGGCAGTTCAGGGGTGCTTCAGATGTAAAATTCTTCTTGTTCAGGTTAACAAAATTTTTTGCATGATTATTAATTATACAATTTAGACCCAACTTTTTTACATGATCCGTATCTTGGCGTAAACGGACGTAATTTTCAACGTCAATATAAAAACAAGCTCAGTGATTACAATGCTTGGGTTCAAAAGGCGCATGCTGAAGATTATTTAGTATTTCCTAAAAATATTGGCTATGCTCTATCTATAGATGAAACAGCCATGTCCAATGGCGA
>NZ_JAPDPJ010000381.1 GCF_026013605.1 Plebeiibacterium sediminum | reverse complement strand
ATATTATTTCGAATATAGGTAATGAGGTGAAGTCCATCGACAAAAAGTACTTCAGTGAGTTTTTGGGAAATATATCCTTTGTCTGCATAAAGTTTACCTTTTATTTTCTCAATAAAATTTTGGTTTTTAAGAGGTTCTCTATCATCTGTATTCCCTGGAGTAATAATAAAGTTTAATATTTCGCCCTTTTCATTAATAATAAAATGAAGTTTAAATCCAAAAAAGTATCCCATAGTTGATTTACCTCGTTGAGCTAAACCATCAAAAACTTTATGTCTAGGTATTCGCTTATTCTTACATACACGAATAGGTGTAGAATCCACATAAGAGATTCCAGTACAACTGCCTAAAC
>NZ_JAPDPJ010000380.1 GCF_026013605.1 Plebeiibacterium sediminum | reverse complement strand
AAAAGCGGTGCTGTTTGAAGACTTGAGGTACGAAAGTCAAGTTCAGCGCTTTCGACGAAGGCACCGTAGTTTTTTGAGCGAAGCAGGTGTAGCCGCCGGCGGACTTTTTGTTTCCTTTTTTGACTGTAGAAAAAAGGAAAAGCCCAGCGGCTTGAGCGAAAAAGGGAAAAGGGAAAAGGGAGAAAGGAACAAGGAGAAAGGAAAAGGGTTAAAGGTATTTGAGCAGAGAGCATAGTGTTAAGAGCGTAGTGTGGATTCTAAAAAACTGAGGTAAACGGTGCTAGAATATTGTATTATAAGGTCCGAGTTGCAAACTCGAACCAGCATTTGAGCAAGATACACTGCATAGAATAA
>NZ_JAPDPJ010000037.1 GCF_026013605.1 Plebeiibacterium sediminum | reverse complement strand
CACCACTCGAGCATCCTTGGAGCGAAAGACGGGGCTCGAACCCGCGACCCCGACCTTGGCAAGGTCGTGCTCTACCAACTGAGCTACTTTCGCATCAAAACTTCTACAACCTTTATCATTCTTACCTTTGTTAGAAATCTTTATTTCTCGATTGCGGATGCAAATATAGAGCATTTTAATTTACTGACAAACTTTTTTTCTCGTTTTTGAAGAAGTTTTTTCCTCCTTTTGTACATCACATTGAAAACCAAAGAGAAAAATTAATTGATTCCAGCAAACTTTTTTATTTCATTTAATTTATTGAGTGCTTCTACCGGAGTTAGGTTATTTATATCAGTATTCGCAATCTCATCTCTGATCTGTTTTAACACAGGATCATCTAACTGAAAAAAGCTCATCTGATATCCTTCACGGTGCTGCCCAATATCATTTACAGGCTTAGCTAAGCTCCCTTTTCGATTGGCTCCTTCAAGCTCTTCGAGTATCTCATTAGCCCTATTCACTACACTCTTAGGCATTCCTGCCATACGAGCTACATGAATACCAAAACTATGCTCACTTCCTCCTCTGACTAACTTTCTTAAGAAAATAACCTTATTATCCACCTCTTTTACAGAGACATTATAATTTTTACATCTATCAAAAGTTCGTTCCATTTCATTTAATTCGTGATAATGGGTTGCAAACAGTGTTTTTGCTTTCGCCTTTCTGTTTTCATGAATATATTCCACAATACTCCATGCGATAGATATCCCATCATAAGTACTTGTTCCCCTTCCTAATTCATCAAAAAGAATTAAACTTTTAGGAGAAATATTATTCAATATACTTGCAGCCTCATTCATTTCTACCATAAATGTAGATTCGCCTGCAGAAATATTATCAGAAGCACCCACTCTGGTAAATATTTTATCAACTATTCCAATTTTAGCAGAACTTGCCGGAACAAAAGAACCAATTTGTCCTAATAAAACGATAAGTGCAGTTTGACGTAATAATGCAGACTTACCTGCCATATTAGGACCGGTGATAATGATTACTTGTTGCTTTTCATTATCCAGATAAACATCATTTGGAATATATTCTTCTCCAACTGGCAACTGTTTTTCTATTACAGGATGACGACCTTCTTTAATATCAATAATATCATCATTACTAATGACTGGTCGAACATATTTATTTAGCGCAGCAACTTTTGCAAACGACAATAAACAATCCAACTTGGCCAACAAATTTGCATCCAATTGAATGGCAGCCAAATATTCAGATAAACTAACCACCAAATTATTGAACAATTGTGATTCTAATGATTGTATTTTTTCTTCAGCACCTAAAATTTTAGATTCATATTCTTTGAGTTCCTCGGTAATGTATCGTTCGGCATTTACCAACGTCTGCTTTCTAATCCACTCTGCCGGCACTTTATCTTTATGCGTATTACGAACTTCAATATAGTAACCGAACACATTATTAAAACTAATTTTTAATGAAGGAATTCCTGTTCGCTCAATTTCCCTCTGAACCAGATTATTTAGATAATCTTTACCAGAGAAGGCAATCCCACGTAATTCATCCAATTCTTCGTTAACACCCTCACTAATTACGTGTCCCTTATTGATCTGTGCCGGAGGATCAGCAACAATCTCAGCCTCAATTCGATCACGAATTGTAATACATGGATTTAATTGTTCACCGATACTTTTAAGGGTAGTATTATCTGTGTGCTCACATCCTTTTTTAATTAATTCAACTGCAAGAAGTGCATGCTTAATCTGAACCATTTCCCTAGGAGTGACTCTTCCTACTGCCACCTTTGAAACCAACCTTTCCAAATCTCCAACAGGAGTTAAATACTCCTCCATCTGTTCTTTTAATTCCGGGTCTTTAAAAAAATATTCCACCGCAGACAAACGGTCCTCTATTAACTTTTCTTCTTTCAAAGGTAGAGCTACCCAACGTTTCAACATTCGGCTTCCCATAGGAGAGATTGTTTTATCAATGACTCCAACCAAAGAAGTCCCTCCATCATTAAAAGAACCAAACAACTCTAAATTGCGGATAGTAAACTTATCTAACCATACATATTTATCCTCTTCAATTCTGGATAAACCAATAATATGTTGCAATTTATGATGCTGCGTAATATCCAGATAATGCATAATAGCACCAGCAGCAATAACTCCACACTTTAAATTATGAACACCATAGCCTTTTAAAGATTTTGTTTCGAAATGCTTTAACAGGCGTTCGATGGAAGAATCTTCATTAAAAACCCAATCTTCCAGACCATAGGTATAAAATTTATCACCAAAATTCTCAACAAATAAACTTCTTTTACTTTTTTCAAAAAGAACTTCTTTGGGTTTAAATCCATTTAAAAGTTTATCTATATACTCAAATCTTCCTTCTGCTGTTAAAAATTCACCAGTCGAAATATCTAAAAATGCAACTCCTGCAATATTCTTTTCTAAATGAACTGCTGCAAGAAAGTTATTTTCTTTGTGCTCCAAAACATTGTCACTAATTGCAACTCCAGGCGTTACCAACTCTGTAACCCCTCGTTTTACAATTGACTTGGTCATTTTAGGATCTTCCAACTGATCACATACAGCAACCCGCTGACCAGCTCTAACCAGTTTTGGCAAATAAGTATCCAAGGCATGATGAGGAAAACCTGCTAATTCAACAGAAGATGCAGATCCATTTGCTCTTTTGGTTAAAGTAATTCCTAATATTTCAGATGTTTTAATAGCATCATCTGAAAATGTTTCATAAAAATCACCTACCCGAAATAATAATATAGCATTGGGATGCTTTTCCTTAATCGCATAATATTGTTTCATTAAAGGGGTTAAAACCACCTTTTTTTCTTCTTTCTTTGCCAATGGAATACGCTTTATTTTTTATACATTGATGCAAATATAACCTAATTAATACCATTTCTGAAACCGATATTGTATTGCTTTACCGATTCATAACAATATTACTTCTGTTAATCTTGATTTTATTTATTAGGCTTTGTAACTTATGCTTTACATGATAAAGCAGCGATTAATAAGATGAGATGTTTTCTTAAAAATATTGGGTACTTAATGATAATTGCAGGAGTAGTGTTGATATTTTTTTATACCACACAAAACAGAATCAGAAATTTTCATTTTATTATTTCCACTGCCATGGAGATTGGTGGCTTAGCTATTTATATTATCACCAATCGATTTTTAAAAGAAAACTGATATCATTAAAGATATCTTATAGCAAATCAGCAAGGCTTTTATTATGACACCAATGATTTTAACTGAATTGTTCCATTTTTATATTCAGGAACAACCTGAAACAAATCTGATTTAAAGCAATAATCCAAATCTTTGAAAAAACCCATACTTTTTAATCGCTTATAGTGTGCACCCTGAGAAACTAATTTATGAATATCGTCACAATTTAAACGATACAAGTTAGACATAGCAATAGAAACATCAGTTAATTCGGCTCCGTATTGCTTTTGCAAATCATAAGCTAATTTACCTGCACACAACGAATCTTCAATTGTAAACTCATCGTATGATCCGGATGCAACTAAGACCACTTCCTTTTCTCCTTTCAATACATCCACAATAGCTTTATCATTAATAAAAGCACCTATGTATAGTTTAACAGCTTTTTGTGAATTTAATATAGCTCTCGTTCCATTTGTTGTTGTAATTACCAGACTCTTATTCTTTATAACTTCAGGAACATAGGAAAGAGGTGAGTTTCCATAATCAAAACCCGCGATAGGCATTGCTTCACGCTCGCCACCTAACACAACCTGATCTGCTGATAATTGCTCTTTTATCTCAAAAGCCTCCTCTGGTGTCATTACAGGCACCACAGATTTTGCTCCGTTGGCAAAAGCTGTGACCATAACCGATGTTGCTCGCAAAATATCTATTACAACAACTACTTTCCCTTCAACCCTATCCGGAAATATTTCTCTTGCCGACGATATTATATCTACTTTCATAATTTTGCTTTTTCCTATTTCAGATAAAACTCAAAATAGACTTTAATCTTTTTTTGTTGTGATATTTTTAAGATTAAAGCCTACTTGTTTTTTATCTATTACTTATATCTTGAATATAATTTCACAAATCTAATTTGTAGCAATACACTTCCTATTATTAGTCCAGACAAATATCCTGTCCATATTCCAATAGCACCCATATCAAAAACAAATGCACAAACATAACTTATTGGTAATGCAATTAGAATCCAGGAAATAAATGCAATAACAGAAGGCGCCTTTACATCCTGAAGCCCTCGCAAAATTCCAAGCCAGGTTACCTGCAGGCCATCAAATATTTGAAAAACACCAGCAATAATCATTAATTGAGATGCAATATGTACAACATCACTATTATCAACAAACCATTTTGGAAGTATATTACGAAGCAACACAAACATTATTCCATTAAAAACCATAAAGATGATTACTTTATGAATTATGGCAAATGCAGAAAACTTTAGATTTATAAAATCTTTTGCTCCAAAATAATTACTCACTTTTATTGTGGCCGCGGAGGATAAACCAACAGACATCATATAGGTTAAACTGGCCATTGACAAAACAATTTGATGAGCTGCCAGTGCATTTTTACTAATCCACCCCATCATAATTGTTCCCATACTAAATGTAAAAACTTCATTTATCATTTGAGTTCCTATTGGAAAACCAACTTTTAGAACTTTTATTACTTCTGATATATGAACCTTTACAGATGAAAAGACTTTTTTGTATTCTTTAAAAAAGGATAATCGAATAAATGCCCAAATAAAAACAGCTGCCATAAATATTCTTGAAATAAGCGTAGCATATCCGGCACCATCTATCCCTAATTCAGGAAAACCTAGTTTACCAAAGATTAAAATATAGTTGAGTATAATATTTAAAATATTCGCAATGAGCGTTACGACCATTGCAATTCGGGTATTTGCAACACCTTCGGCAAATTGCTTAAACACCATAAATACACAAAAAGGCAGTATTGAAACTAGAAGTATATTATAATATGTTTTTGCATGAAGTATCACCTCCTCTTCCTGACCCATGAAATTCATTAAATACCCAACAACAAACATCAATAACATCAGAACAAAGGCGAAAACCAAATTAGCAACAAGTCCTTGCTTTAACCAATCTGCACATTTCGCCCTATCTCCAGCACCAAAAGATTTACCTACAAGAGGTGTTAATCCATAAGCCAGACCGATAGAAAAAACCAAGCCTAATATAAAAATACCGTTAGCAAACGAAACTGCAGCTAATTGCGATGCTCCAATCTGGCCAACCATTATAGTATCAGCCAAACCAACAATCATTTGACCTGCCTGAGAAAAAACAACTGGAAGAGCTAATTTGATATTAGGAATATAATGAGGCTTATATTTTTGATAGTATGATTTTCTGAAAAACCTCTTCATCGAAATAATGATTTATAAAATAGGTGAGCCAATTAAAATTTTAAATAGAAATCCTTTGTTAGTTCCTTGTAATATTCAGAATACCCATGTCGACCAAATTCTTCCAATATCATAGTATTTTCTTCCAATTCTATGGGATTCTTTCCAAATTCAAGCAATATTCGCTTCTCTGCTTTTGAAGGTGTTGGTTTTACATGAAGAATTCTGTTTAAAAATAAACCATTTTGTTCAGCAATTAGGGTAAATTCTGTTTTTAGATCAGAAGGAAGTACTACTGAAAAAATTCCTTCTTCATCTAAAAGTGTGATCACTCCCAATATCAGTTCCTCAAAACTTAAAGTATCTGTATGACGGGCCAGAGATTTTTTATGGCAATCGTTTTTTAAAGAGTCATTAAAAAAAGGCGGATTACTAACAATCAGATCATATTTATCATTAACCTGTTTGATATAATTCTGAAAACTATCATTAATAACTTTTATCCTTTGCTCCCAAAGCGAATTATTCACATTTAGTAAAGCTTGAGAATAAGCTTGTTTTTCGATTTCGACAGCATCGATTGTAGCTTTTTGATTTCGTTGAGCACACATTAATGCTATTAATCCAGTACCTGTTCCAACATCCAAAATTGTTTTTGCCTTCATGCAATTGCACCATGCTCCAAGTAGTACACCATCTGTACCAACTTTCATTGCAGCCAGACCTTGCTCAACCGTAAATTGCTTAAATTTGAAATAAGAATTTGCCATCTTTAAAATTTCTCAAACACACCTAAACCAAATAAAGCATAATCATATTTGATTGGATCTTCAGTATCAAAAGACTTTAACACTGATGTAATTTCTTCAACAGATTTCCAATCACTTTGTTTACGTTCTAATATACCTAATTTTCGACCTACATTCCCGGTGTGAACATCAAGCGGAAGCATTAAGTCACTCATTTTAATCTTCTCCCACAAACCAAAATCAACTCCCATTTTATCTTTTCTCACCATCCATCTCAAATACATATTTAGCCTCTTTGATGAAGAACCTTTATCAACATTAGCAACATGCTTTCCGGTTCTTCCACACTCTCCAACAGAAGTAAAAACTCCTCGAAAATAACTAAGCGCACCCTTCACCGTTTGAGTTGAATGATATCCTTTAGTAAAAACATCTTCTAATCCTCCGTGATTCATGTATATATTTCTGAGTGAATTAAAAAAATAGATTAAATCCTCTCCATTAAAAGTACGATATACTGATGTTGTTCCGAGGTCAGGCCATTCACCATTCATTATAAAGTGATATGGTTCATAATCCATCCACTCTAAAATTTGTTCTGCACTTTTCATAATGGCTTTGCGTTGCCCCCAAGCCAATGTTGCAGCAATAAATCCAGCAATTTCTATATCTTGTTTTAAAGAAAACTTTTTAGGAATTGAAATAGGATCTGATTCGATGAAAAAAGGCGCATTATATTGCAACACCTTTTCATCCAGAAACTCCTTAACTTCACTTAAATTCATTCACACCTCACTTATATTACAATACCATCTTTCATTTTTATCTCACGATCACTCAAATGGGCTAAATGCAAATCATGTGTAACAATAACAAATGTTTGATTAAATTCATCTCTTAGTGAGAAGAATAATTTCTGTAACTCTTCTTGATTTTTAGAATCAAGACTCCCTGTTGGTTCATCCGCAAAAACAACATCAGGATCATTAATCAATGCTCTTGCAATTGCAATACGTTGTTTTTCACCACCACTTAGCTCAGCAGGCTTATGATGTTCACGATCTTTGAGATTAAGAAAATTCAAGATCTCCCTGGCTTTCTTTTCGCTTTTAGATTTATTTTTACCAGCAATTAAGGCTGGTAAAATAATATTTTCCACAGCTGTGAATTCTGGCAACAGTTGATGAAACTGAAAAACAAAGCCTATATTTTCATTTCTAAAACGAGCTAATTCCTTTTCCCTTAATGACTGTATTTCTGTATCATTAATAAAAACACTACCTGAATTAGGTTTATCTAATGTCCCTAAAATTTGTAATAAAGTTGTTTTACCTGCACCACTAGGTCCTACAATAGAAACCACCTCACCTTGCTTTACAGTGAGATCAACTCCTTTTAAAACTTTAAGATCTCCGAATTGTTTTTCTATTCCTTGAGCAGATATCATTACTTATTTATTTAGTAAACAATAAAATCATATATAACAAATATACAGCCACAAGTATGGCTCCTTTAAACCTTGTGATATGACCTTTTTTAATTGGTAAAATGGCAAGTAATAACAAAACAGATATTGCCATCATCCATAACATATCAACAGAAATCAAATCTTGGGAAATATTTATTGTTTTTAGCGAAGAAGTAATTCCTAAAATTCCCAAAAGATTAAAAATATTTGAACCTATAATATTGCCTATCGATATATCTGTTTCCTTTTTAATTGCAGCTATAACCGAGGTAGCTAATTCAGGAACACTTGTACCAAATGCAACCACTGATATTCCAATTACCCTCTCACTTATATTAAATCCAGTTGCAATATCAATTGCTCCTTTAACCAACAACTCTGATCCATAATAAAGTCCTGCTGCAGCTATAACCAATAACCCTAAGGCTTTATATAATTTCATTGAAGGTGCTTCAACAACCTCACCTGTACGCCCCATTTGTTTTCTGGAGTTTATAACAGAAAAGCCTAGATAAAATATTAATAGACAAATAAATATAAGTCCTTCTATAAACTGTAATTGATAATTTAAAGATAAGATATAGAACAACAAGGAAGCGCCCATCATTACCGACCAGTCAAACAGTACCGATTTCTTTCTGACTTTAATGGGCAGAATTACAGAAACAGTACCTAAAACTAATGCAATATTGGCAATATTTGACCCAACAACATTACCCACGGAAATATCGGGCACACCATCAAAAACTGCATTTAAACTCACTATCAATTCAGGAGCTGAAGTTCCAAAAGCTACCACAGTAATCCCCACAACTAAAGTAGAAACCTTTAAATAACGTGCCAATTGAACACTTGACTTCACCAACCAATCGCCACTAAAAAAAAGCAGGATAAACCCTGCTATTAACATTAAAAATCCCATATAAATATATTTTCTTTTGGATGTAATTCAATTTAAGAATTAATTTGTGAGTTATTTTCTTCTTTTTGAGCTTTATGTGTTTCGACTTTATTGTCTGATAAATTAGCACTTTTATTACTATTATCTTGATCAAAAGAACGCCCTACCTCTTTTACATGAGCTTCCAAATTACGTTTACTATATTCCAAATCCTTTCTAAAATCCTCGGTACCTTCTCTAAATTCCTTTTTTATTTCATCCGTTGCTTTACGAAATTCGTTGATACCCTTACCTAGGGTACGTGCAAAATCAGGAATTTTATCTGCTCCAAACAGAAGCAAAACAGCTAAAAAAACAAGGATAATCTCCCAACCTCCCATACCTAAAAATAAAAAATTCATAACTCAATATTAACTTAATCATCCAAAGATAATAAAAACAAAACACCCTTTAAACACAAAGGTTTAAAGGGTGTCCATTTATCTTTATAGAAAAAGCTTATTTCTTAGCTTTTCTTTTTGCTCTTGTGTCAATTACTGTAAATGCAATTGGAGTTGCAATAAATAATGATGAGTATGTACCTACTACTACACCTATTAACAATGCAAATACAAAACCTTGAATAGTTTCACCTCCGAATAAGAAGATAACAAGTAATACAACAAATGTTGTTAATGATGTATTTACTGTACGACTGATCGTTGAGTTCAATGCTGAATCAACAACTGCATTTCTATCTCTTTTAGGATGTAATCCTAAGTACTCCCTGATACGGTCAAATACAACCACTGTATCATTGATTGAGTAACCAATTACTGTTAAGATAGCGGCAATAAAGGCCTGATCAATTTCAAGACTAAATGGTACTACTTTATACAATAATGAGAATATACCTAATACAACTAAAACATCATGTACTAATGCCATCAAGGCACCTAAACCATACTCCCAATTACGGAAACGAATTAAGATGTATAAGAAAATTACCAATAAGGAGAAAGCAATTGAATAATATGCTTTAGTTTTTATATCTGTAGCAATAGTTGGTCCTACTTTTTGAGAACTCATTCTATAATCATTCACAAAATCATCAAAACTAGCGTCACTCGCTACATAAGATTTCAATCCGTTATAAAGCTTGTGCTCAATAACATTATCTACATCTTCTCCTGATTCATCAACCATGTAGTTAGTAGCAACCCTTACCTGGTTATCACCACCAAAAGTCTTCACCTCAACATGAGCACCTTCGAATTCATCAGCAAGAGATTTTTGTATATCAGTTGCAGAAACATCTTCCTGAAAACGTACTACATAAGTTCTACCTCCAGAAAAGTCAATACCTGACTTTAAACCTTGAGTAGCTAATGAACCAATTCCAAATAAAATAACAACACCCGAAATGATATAGAATAAGTTTCTCTTCTCTAAAAACTTAACTTTAGTATTTTTCATAAAACCTAAAGTAAGAGAGTTACCAAATTTGATGTCTGTATCTTTATTTAGCATTCTTTCAAAAATCAATCTTGTAATAAAGATTGCTGAGAAAAATGAAGTAGCAATACCAATCATTAATGTTGTAGCAAAACCTTTAATTGGTCCTGTACCAAACATAAATAAAATTAAACCTGTAAGGAAAGTTGTTACGTTCGAGTCAATAATTGCTGAGAAAGCATTTTTATAACCATCTGTAACTGCTAACTTAACTCCTTTTCCAGATCCTAATTCCTCACGGATACGTTCGTAAATAAGTACGTTCGCATCCACCGACATACCAATTGTTAATACAATACCGGCAATACCTGGAAGTGTTAATACAGCACCAAACGATGCTAACACACCAAGAATAAAGAACATGTTTGCTAATAATGCAATATCTGATACAGCTCCTGCTTTAAATCCATAATAGAAAATCATATAAGCAAGTACTACTAAGAAAGCCCATGCAAATGATGACAAACCAGAATTTACTGCTTCCTGACCTAATGAAGGTCCAACAACTGTATCTTCAACAATTCTTGCTGGTGCAGGTAATTTACCTGACTTAAGAATGTTTGCTAAATCCTCAGCCTCTTTTGCATCAAAGTCTCCTGAGATAGAACTGCTACCATTTGGAATTTCTGAATTAACATTTGGATAACTATATACATAACCATCCAAAACAACAGCAATACTTTTACCAATATTAGCTTTTGTTAAACGAGCCCAAACATTAGAACCCTCTGCATTCATTCTCATGCTCACTTCATAGCCACCTTGAGGTGTAACCGATTTGCTGGCATTTGTAATAACATCTCCCTCAAGAGGAGCACGTCCATCGTGAGTAGTAACTTTAATAGCAACTAACTCATATATTTCTTGCTTACTTTGAGTTCCATCTTCCAACTCTCTCTGAGGAAGTGGTTTTACACCCCATAAGAATCTAACATTCTTAGGAAATAATGCACGGATTTGATCCATTTGTAAATAAGCATTTACTTTTGAAGTATCCTGTACTAAAGCATATCCTACTAATGGACCTCTTTGACGTTGTGATGGTTGTAAAACTGAGAATAGTGATTTTTGAGACTGCATTGCTAAAGAATCTACTTTAGTGCTATCTGATTCAATTGCACTTAAAAGACCTTCTGCACCATCTTTTTCTGCAGCAGTTTCTAAAGCTGCAGCAGCTTGTGTTCCTTCTTCAGTTTTATTTAACTCTTCTTTTGCTTTTTCAATTTCAATTACTTTGCTATTAGCAGCTATTAAGTTGCTAACTAACTCTGTAATTTCATAAGTTTCCCAAAATTCAAGACTTGCAGTTCCCTGAAGTAACTTACGAACCCTTTGAGGATCTTTAATACCAGGAAGTTCAACAAGTACACGACCAGCTTTTTCTAACTTTTGTATATTTGGCTGAGTTACACCAAAACGGTCGATACGAGTACGTAGAATATTAAAGGCATTATCAATTGCACTTTGCGATTCAGCTCTAATTACTTTTAAAACTTCTTCGTTAGAAGTGTTATAATCGATTTTTCCTTTTAACTCTACAGTATTAAAAATTGCAGCTAAACGAGCTTCTGAATCTAACTCAGAAAAAGCTTTATAAAATAAAGTAATAAAATCCTCTGATGAAGATTTTTCTTTTTGTTCTGCAATTTGTAATGCTTCGTTAAAGGTATTATCTGTATTGTAATTAGATAAAGCTTTTAAAATATCAGCAACTTTTACCTCAAGAATAAGGTTCATACCACCTTTAAGGTCAAGACCAAAGTTGATTTCCTTCTCTTTACACTCTTTGTAAGTGTATTTTCTTCCGAAGAAATTATATATCGGCTCGTTTGCAACCGAATCCAAATAATTTATTTCAACTTGCGGATCTCCATTTGCTATTTCTTTTGCCTTATTCTCTTCCTGTCTGGTTTGATAAGTAAATATCAACTGATATAAACTTACTAAAGCTAGTAGGATGGCAAAAACTCTGATCGCTCCTTTGTTTTGCATCTGTACTTATGATTTTATTAATTTGTCAATTAAATTTGATTTTCTTGAATTGCGCAAATATATTGTTTTTTTTTAGAATAACCACAGTTGATTCTCATCCAAATGTAAAATGCCATTTGGTATTTAAAGATAAGATAACTACGAAATTAGCTTAATCGAAGAAATTAATTTCACACATTACAACAAACTACTATATATCAACACATTAAAACACAACTATACTTCAACGGCATTTTCGCCATGTGTTGACTTTAAAGTTTTTATAGAATGTAATAAAACAATAATAAATGCTAGTCCAAATATCACTAAACCTATTGCAACCATTACAAACCATGGCAATCTGCTATAGTAGGCAAATCCATTTAACCATAATTGAAGTACGAAAAATGAAATTGGGATTGCAATAATAATACCTGTTAGAATGAACTGACCAACTTCAACAAACAGTTCATATAATATCTGAACATGAGTAGCTCCAATAATTTTCTTTATTTGAAATTCACTCATTTTCATCTCCGTAACATAAGTAGAAAATGCTCTAATGCCTAACCAGGCCACAAAAAGGGAAAGAATGGCAAATAAAAATACCATCTTAAATACTGTATGTTCTTCTTTTAAATTTTCATTTAAAATATCATCCAGCATCTTATATTCGAAAGGTTCCCCATTTGTATTGGCTTTCCAAAAAGATGAAATTTCACGAACCATTTCATCCAATGAAGCCTTATCAGAAATTCTGATGATCAGATTTTCATAGGCAGTACCTTTGGGAAGTTCCATTAACACCAATGGCCGTATTGGATATTGTATCGGTTCAAAATGAAAATCTTTTGAAACACCAACAATTGAAAAACCATAATCCCACTTTCCTGCATCAACAAAGTTTATTTTCTTACCTAAAGGTTTTGGCATATTTAATGCCTGTTTTGTTGCTGCTGTAATAACAATATCACGAGACATTTTTTCATTTGTTGCGTCCCACATATCACCGGCACTAAAGTTTACCTGCAAGGTTTTTAAAAAGTCTTTTTCAACAAAATTATACGACAACAATATCATCTTTTCGCCACCTCGACTCATATATTTAAATGATTGCAAAGGAACCTCCTTACCTACAATATATTTACATGCCGAAACATCCGTTATGCCATGCATAGATTTTAATTGCTTCTTGACAGATGAAAAATCACTCCCTAATGCATGCCCTCTTTCAACAACCATAACATTATGACTGTTAAAACCCAAATCTTTACGTTCAAGATATTTGAGATTCCAAAACATGCCCAGCGTAAGAATAACTAAAAAGGTTGCCACAACAACCTGTCCAGCGGCCAAAGCACCTCTGATCACCATACTTTTTTTGCCCAGTAAAAGCCCTTTTTTAAATATAACAACCTCTCTGTATCTGGAAAATGAAATTGCAGGGTATAAACCTGAAATAAGCCCAACCAATAAAGTTAAAGAGGTAACATAAAGGAAATCAATACGGCTTTCTAAATTATTAATTCTTAATTCAAGATTAAATAATCTATTAAATCCTGGCAGCAATAACTCTGACAATACCAACCCTAAAAACAAGGCTATAAAGCTATACGTAACTGCCTCAATTATAAACTGAATAAACAAATCATGTCTTCCCTCACCTGCCAATTTCCGAACTCCAATTTCCAACACGCGCTTGGATGCCCTAGCTGTTGTTAGATTCATAAAATTTATTGAGGTAACAACCAAAACAAAAAGCGCTAAGGTCATAAACAACACAACATATATTCGCTTTGAATTTGACTCCAGTTCATTTTCAAGATTAGACTTTAAATGTATATCCTCAATAGCCTGAAGTTTAAATCCAATAGATTTAATTCCTCCAGAAACATTACCTTCTTCAAGGTTTTGATATTTAGATACCTGATTTTGAATCACAACTGCCAGTTGATCTGCAATTTTTTGAGTTAATCCAGTAGTATCCGCTGTAACAATATATGTGTACCTATCTAATTGTAACCAATAACTTTTAAGCTCATTGATTTCCTGTTCAGTCTTACCTTTATATAATTTATCTATTGATTTGTGGGAAGCTATAAAATCACAATGAAAATGTGTATTGTCAGGAAAATCATCACAAACTCCTTTTACTACAAATTCAAGTCCGTTGTCCAACTTAATTTGCTTACCAATTGGTTCCTCATTACCAAAATACTTGTTAGCTATGCGTCTTGTAATCACTACATCCTCATCTGATTTCAACAAAGAGGATCGATCACCTTTTAACAGTGGAATGTCAAAAATATTGAAGAATGATGTATCAGCATAATAGAAGTTGTCTTCATTAAATTTCTTATCCTGATAACTTACCAATTTATTTATTCCCCGTACTATTTTTACTGACTGTGTAACTTCATCAAAATTATTTAATAAATAATCTGACAAAGGATTTGGTGTAACTGCACTTTTAAAATAATTATCTCCAATAACACCTTCTGTATAAACTCTATAAATATTCTTACTATTAGAAAAATGTTGATCATAATTGATCTCATTTCTAACATAAAGAAGAACTATAATACTAATTGTAATACCAATAGAAAGTCCAATAACGTTTATAATCGCATCTGATCTAAAACGAAACAAGGAGCGTATGGCTATTTTTATGTCTTTAAGAACTCTCATCTACCTACTTCAACATTTTTTCTCTAACCAAATGTCCATCAAACACCTGCACAATCTTTTGTCCTTTGGCGGCTACACTTTCAGAATGGGTAAATACCATTATTGTAGTGCCATTTTCATTTATTCGATTAAGAATATCCAAAATTTCAACACCTTCAGCTGAATTCAGTTTACCGGTTGGTTCATCTGCAATAATAACTAGTGGTTCTATAATAATAGCCCTTGCTATTGCTACTTTTTGTTTTTCAACTCCGGTTAAATCCTTTGGAAAATAATTTTTCCTGTGTGTCAGATTTAATTCACTAATAATCTTTAAAACCCTTTGCTTTCGGTCTGTTTTTTTTATTTTTTGATAAACCAATGGTAGTTCAATATTTTCATATACAGTCAGCTCTTCTACTAAACGTGAACTACTAAATAAATATCCAATCCTGCCTCTACGATACATTAATCGCTGCCTTTCATTCATATTTACAACCGATTGGCCATCAAAAATTAACTCTCCAGAAGATGGATAATCCAATAAGCCCAAAATATTTACAAGAGAACTCTTTCCACTTCCCGATGGACCATAAAAAGTAACATAATCTCCTCTTTCTACATTAAGATTAATATTACTTAATGCCTGATGCATTACGTTACCAGTTCGGTATTCTTTCGATATGTCAACTGCTTGAATCATTCTCCAAATAACTATTTTTGTATTTACTACTCAATTCCCCTTTTGTTGTCAAACTGTACGGTTTTGCAACAGATAGTGTCCGCAAACGTACATTAATATTATAAATATATTTAACTATTTAATCATTAATTACTGTTCCTGTCAATCTAATTTAAAACCTACCAGCCACCTATCTATCTGTATTAATGGCTATTGCATAATAATCAAAGTAATTTCACTAATCAACATAAGTTTAACAACACTAAATTTTATATCATTTATTATGCCAGCCACCTTAAGCCTTTATAATCAAACACATTACACATTCGGCATTTTTTTTGAATTGCGCATTGCCACAATATAGTGTTCATAATAGAACACCTTTTTATGTTGAATATATTATATTTAAGAAATAAAACTCTTTCCCTATGGAAAATAAAAGTGGTAGAATATTAGCTATTGATGATAATGAGGACATATTGTTTGCACTTAAGTTATTGCTCAAACCTCATGTTGAATATATTAAAACAGAAAATGACCCCACAAAGATTCCTGCAATCTTAAAAGATGATCATTTCGATGTTATTTTACTGGATATGAACTTTTCAAAGGATGCGATTAGCGGACAGGAAGGTTTTCAGTATTTACAACAAATCCTTGATATAGATCCATCTGCCGTAGTATTGTTTATAACTGCATATGGCGATGTTGAAAAATCAGTAAAAGCAATTAAGGCAGGTGCCACTGATTTTATACTTAAGCCCTGGCAAAATGAAAAGATTCTGGCAACGATTTCTTCTGCAGTCAAGCTTAGAAAATCAAGAGATGAAGTTCATGAATTAAAGGAAAAACAACATGAGATAAATACAATCATGGATCAGCCATTTGCTGACTTCATTGGTGTTTCTCCTGGAATGCATCAAGTTTTTAATACGATTAAAAAAGTTGCAAAAACAGATGCCAACGTGTTAATACTTGGTGAAAACGGAACAGGAAAAGAGCTTGTGGCAAGAGCTTTACACAGAAACTCACTTAGACAAGACGAAGGTTTTATTAGTGTAGATTTAGGTGCATTAAGCGAAACCTTATTTGAAAGTGAATTATTTGGACATGTAAAAGGTGCCTTTACTGATGCTAAGGCAGATCGCCCGGGGAGATTTGAACTGGCCAATAAAGGAACAATTTTCCTTGATGAAATAGGTAACTTATCTCTTCCCTTCCAGGCAAAATTATTAACAGTACTTGAGCGAAGAGAAGTAACCAGAGTAGGTGCGAATAAACCAAAACCTATTGATATCAGACTAATTAGTGCCACAAATATGCCTTTGAGAGATATGGCTGAAAAAGATGATTTCAGAATGGATTTATTATACCGACTTAACACGGTAGAAATAGAACTACCTCCATTAAGAGAAAGACCTGAAGACCTTCCTGTTTTAGCAGATCATTTCTTAAAAATATTTTCGAAGAAATATAAGAAACCAGCCTCTTTATCTAAAAGTGCCTTAAATAAATTATCTCATTATCACTGGCCTGGAAATGTCAGAGAGTTTCAGCACGTATTGGAAAGAGCTGTAATTTTAGGAGACACACCTACTTTGTCTCATGATGACCTTCAACTATCTCCACAAAGATCCTCTTCTGATGGAATTGAATTGGAAACTTACAATCTGGAACAGGTTGAAAAAACAATAATTGAAAAGGTATTAAGAATGAATAGAGGAAACATCTCAAAAGCATCAAGTGATTTGGGATTAACAAGAACCTCATTATACAGGAGAATGGAAAAATATGGTTTATAAAAACTTCAGAGTCAATTTCATTATAAGAACTGTATTGTTAACAGGTACAATCTTTCTTTTTTTCTATTTATTCTACAACACCAGTTTAACAATGACGCTCTTTTTAATTGGGGGCGCCATTGGCATTCAGGTTTTTGCTTTTTTTCATTATATCGACAGAACAAACCGTGTTCTGAATAATTTCCTTGAATCAATACGCTATTCAGATTTTACAAGAACATTTCAGGTAGAAGGAGAAGGTTCCTCTTTTGAAAAATTAAAAAACTCTTTTAATGAAGTAATTAAGGATTTTCAGGAGGTTAGAGCCGAAAAAGAGGAGAATTATTATTATTTACAAACGGTCATTCAACATATCGGAATTGCTTTAATAGCTTTTCAGAAGGATGGTAAAGTTGAGTTGATTAATAATGCTACAAAAAAACTATTTCAGGTAAGAAACTTAACAAACATTGAAGCACTTAGAAGTTTTAGTCCTGAAATGGTTGAAAAACTATTTAAAATTGGCCATGGAGAGAATACATTAATTAAAGTACAGGAAAAAGATAACCTGTTACAATTAATTATTTATGCCACAGAATTTACCATACATAACCGAAAGATCACCCTTGTTTCTATAAAAAACATTCAACAAGAACTGGAGGAGAAAGAAATGGAATCGTGGCAAAAGCTAATTAGGGTGCTTACTCATGAAATTATGAATTCCATTACCCCCATTTCATCTTTATCGTCTACTGTCACTCTTATCATTAAAGATTTGTGTGAAAATCTTAAAGATTCAGGTGCTACTGAAGATGATATTGAATCACTGGAAGAGGTAGAAAGTGCATTAAAAACAATACACAAACGAACTGACGGATTATTACACTTTGTGAATACTTACAGAGATTTGACTAAAATACCAAATCCTAATTTCTCAATATTTAAAATCAGTCATCTGTTTGACAATATTAAACATTTATTTGAAGAAGAACTTAAGGCTAAAAACATTGATTGCGAGGTAAGAATTGAACCCGAAACTTTAGAATTATCCGCTGACGAGCAATTAATAGAACAAGTAATTATTAATCTGATCAAAAATGCTATACATGCAGTTGAAGGGAGAGAAAATGCAAAAATCCAGCTCTTATCAAATATGAATAGCAGAGGAAAAACAATAATACAAGTGGTTGATAATGGTCCTGGGATTCTACCCAATGTACTGGAAAGGATATTTATTCCATTTTTTACAACAAAACCACAGGGTTCAGGAATTGGTTTAAGTTTATCGCGCCAAATACTAAGATTGCATGGAGGTACAATTAATGCCTATTCAGAACCAGATCACGAAACAAAGTTTACGCTTACTTTTTAATATTACTCATTCGATTAAACATTACAGCTAAATGTGCATATAACGAGGTATCCTGAACAACACAGTCTTCAGCTAAACGAATTCGGATTGGGGTAAAGTTCCAGATACCTTTAATACCACCTCTTGCCATTTGCTGTGCTACGTCCTGAGCAAATTCTGCAGGTACCGTTAATATGCCCACTTCAACATTTTTATCTTTCATTTTTTCAAACTCTGATACATGTAAAATAGGCACTCCTTCTATAGTTCTGCCTACTACCTTTGGATCAATGTCGAAAGCAGCAACAATTTTTAATCCATACTGATCTAAACCATGGTCGTGCAATAAAGCATTTCCCAAACTTCCTGCACCAAATAAATACGCCTTATCCAGCTTTCTAAAACCAAGAAAATCTTCAAGAACATCAATTAAGGTATTCACTTCGTAACCTACACGTGTTTTTCCAACAATACTGGTATACGATAAATCCTTTGTAACCTGCGTTGGATCCACACCCATATCCCTTGCTATATGCGTTGAAGACACATATTCCTGATTTCTCCTCTTTGCCAATTTTAGATATGCTAAATAACAAGGCATTCTACGAAGAGATGGTTCAGGAACAATTCCCTCCTTTTTTTTATTTTCTGATGACATATTTTGTTGCTCGTACTATTCTATAAATAATGAGGGTATAAAATCGACAAATATTATCCCTTTAACACAAAAGTAGAGAAGTTTTCCATTAAAGAAAATAATCCTTAATAAAATAATAGCATTTAAAACCTGTCTACATAACGTTCTTTTATTATTCAATTTCGATTCATTCTATTAAAATATGAAAAACAGCCTTTAAACCTATCAATCACAATTTCCTCCCCAAAAACAATGCTCAATTTTAATACCAAAATATTCTCACTCTGTGTATTTACATTTCATCTAACCACAAAAAAAGCCTGTAAGAAAAAAGATCTTACAGGCTCCGCTTATATTAATATTGTATTTTTTAAGCTAATTTTTCTTCAATAAACGCTTTTGCTTTTTCAATCGCATTATCTAAACCTTGTGCATTTTTACCACCTGCAGTAGCAAAAAATGGCTGACCACCTCCACCACCTTGAATTTCTTTAGCACAATCTCTGATAACTTCTACTGCGTTAATTTTCCCTGATTTTGCAAGTTCTTCTGAAGCAATTACACTTAATTGTGGTTTACCGTTTACATTAGCACCAAGAACTGCCACAAACTCATTCATTTCCTTTTTAATCTGGAATGCTAAATCTTTCAGCTTATCTCCCAACATAGGATTAACATTCGCAGCAATCACTTGCACACCACCTACTTCAAAAGCACTATCAATTAAATCACGTTTTTCAATATTGATAAAGTTCTGCTTCATTGAATCCAACTCTTTACCAAGCTTGCTATTATCAATCATTAACGATTCAATATTCTTTTGAAGATCGCCAGATGCTTTAAACATATCCTGAATACCTAAAATAAGGTTATGCTGAGCCATAATCATCTCTTCGGCCTTTTCTCCTGTAACGGCTTCAATTCTTCTAACACCGGCTGAAATAGATGACTCACTGATTATTTTAAAGAATCCGATTTCACCTGTATGCTTAACATGTGTTCCTCCACAAAGCTCTATAGAATCACCAAATTTGATAGCTCTCACCAAATCTCCGTATTTTTCGCCAAATAACATCATTGCTCCCATATCCTGAGCTTTAGCTACAGGAACTTCTCTCATTTCTTCTAAAGCAAAATTGTTTCTGATTCTTTTATTCACATTTTTTTCAACTGCTTCAATTTCTTCTCTGGTCATTTTTTGGAAATGAGCAAAGTCAAAACGTAAATAATCAGGATGCACCAATGATCCTTTTTGCTCTACATGTGTACCTAAAACTTCTCTTAAAGCCTGGTGCAATAAGTGTGTTCCTGTATGGTTATTCGCTGTATTTTGACGACGACTTTGATTTACATAGGCTTTAAACTCACACTTAATATTTGTAGGAAGCTTTTTAGCTATATGAACAATCAGGTTATTTTCCTTTTTGGTATCGATAATTTCAATTTTTTCCATTCCATTATCAATATACCCGGTATCTCCAACCTGACCACCACTCTCTGCATAAAATGGTGTAATATTAAATACTAATTGATATAGTGTTTTATTTTTAGCAGTAATCTTACGATATTTGGTAATTGTGATTTCACTTTCCATATAATCGTAACCAATAAACTCCTCCACATCATCTTGCAATAATGTTACCCAGTCTTCAGTTTCAACAGCAGTTGCACTTCTTGCTCTTTCTTTCTGAGCTTCCATTTCCTTTTCAAACTCCTTTCGATTCACCACAAGATCGTTTTCTTTTAGAATCAACTCCGTTAAGTCTAAAGGAAATCCATAAGTATCATATAACTCAAAAGCAACTTTACCTTCAACTACTTTGTAATTACCCTCTTTTGTAGTTTTTACAATCTTATCCAGCATTGTAATCCCTGTTGCAAGCGTTCTTAAAAAAGACTCTTCTTCTTCTTTAATCACTTTTGTAATCAGTTCTTTTTGTGCTTCAAGTTCTGGATAATGATCACCCATTGATTGGATAAGAGCTGGTAATAATTTATACATAAAAGAACTACGCTGATCTAAGAATGTATAACCATAACGAACAGCTCTACGTAAAATACGACGAATTACATAACCTGCTTTGTTATTTGATGGCAACTGTCCATCAGTAATAGAGAAAGAAATAGTACGAATATGATCGGCAATAACACGCATTGCAATATCTTTTTCTTTACTCTCGCCATATTTAGATTCTGTAACTTTTGCAATTTCTCCAATGATTGGAGTAAAAACATCTGTATCGTAATTGGATTTTTTTCCTTGCAAAGCCATACACAAGCGCTCAAATCCCATTCCTGTATCCACATGTTTTTGTGGAAGAAACTCTAAATCACCGTTGGCTTTACGATTATACTGAATAAATACAAGGTTCCAGATTTCAATTACTTCCGGGTGATCCTGGTTTACAAGTTCTGCACCACCAACTTTTGCAATTTCATCTTCAGATCTTAAATCAATATGAATTTCAGAACAAGGACCACAAGGACCCATATCTCCCATTTCCCAGAAATTATCTTTTCTGTTTCCGTTGATAATTCTGTCTTCAGGAAGAAATTCTTTCCAAAAGTTAAATGCTTCCATATCTTTTTCCAGCTCCATTTCCTCATCGCCTTCAAAAACTGTAGCATACAATCGTGATTTATCTAACTTCAACACATCAGTTAAATACTCCCAGGCCCAGCTAATAGCTTCTTTTTTAAAGTAATCACCAAATGACCAGTTTCCCAACATTTCAAACATGGTGTGGTGATAGGTATCATGACCTACTTCTTCTAAATCGTTATGTTTACCCGAAACACGCAGACATTTTTGCGAGTTGGCTACTCTTGGGGAAGAAGGTTTGCTATTACCTAAAAATATATCTTTAAACTGGTTCATACCAGCATTAGTAAACATAAGGGTTGGATCGTTTTTTACCACCATTGGTGCTGACGATACAATTTGGTGCTGTTTTGACTCAAAAAACTCACAAAAGCTTTTTCTTACCTCAGAAGCATTCATATTTATTAAATATTATCGTTTTTATTTTGCGAATATACACTAACTTTGGAAGTTGCAAAGGTAGATTATTTAACTAATTTTGCAGCGTTTAACAGGTAAAAATCCTATTAAAAGAATTAAAACTTATTTCGTATATGTCAAAAGTTAAATTTAGATACAACCCAGATACACTAAGTTATGACAAAATAGAAACAGGTTTTAAGTACTATTTATCCAGAGTTTTTTTTCATTTCTTTTTTGGAGCACTACTGGGATTGGTGTACTTTTTTGCTTATACATATTTTATTGACAGCCCTAAGGAAAAACGACTTATCAGGGAAAATGCAAGGCTGACAACCCAATTTGAAATATTGAGTAAACGACTGGATGAGACTTCTAAAGTTTTAGATGATATTCAACTTCGTGATGAAAATATTTACAGAGTAATCTTTCAGGCTGACTCTATTCCAAATTCTATTCGTAAAGCTGGATTTGGAGGTGTGAACAGATATGAACCACTAGAAGATTTAGATAATTCGAAGTTGGTTATTTCAACGGCAAAGAAATTAGATGTTATTGTTAAGCAAGCCTATGTACAATCTAAATCATTTGATGAAATCATAGAGTTAGCCAAACGAAATGAGGACTTATTGAAATGTACTCCGGCTATTATGCCCATATCAAATAAGGATTTAAAGCGAACTGCGAGTGGCTGGGGATATCGTATTCATCCAATTTACAAAACACGTCGTTTTCATTCTGGAATGGACTTTACAGCGACTACCGGTACAGACATTTATGCAACAGGTGATGGAACAGTAAGCAAGATTACCCGAGAAAAAACAGGTTATGGTAATCGTGTAGAGATTGATCATGGCTTTGGCTTTATAACACTCTATGCTCACATGGATGCATTTAATGTAAAATTAGGACAAAAAGTAAAACGCGGAGATATAATTGGTTTTGTGGGAAACACCGGAACATCAACAGCTCCTCACTTACATTATGAAGTTCATGTGAAAAATAAAAAGGTAAATCCATCTCACTATTATTTCAACGACTTATCTGCTGAGGAATATGAAGAAATGATTAGGATTTCATCTAATTCAAACCAAACATTTGACTAATATATAATATATTTACACCACTGTAAACACCTATATTATATCAATATACAACTGGAAAGGCATTGTTTTTTTTCATATATTTAAGTTAAGCATCATTCAGCATTAAAATGAATGAATATGAAAAGTCTTATACAGAAAAACATTGAACTTGAAAATCATCATCTGGTTTATTACGAAGCCGGAGTAGGTGTTCCAATCCTTTTTATACACGGAATTTCGACATACTCGTTTATATGGCGTAAAATAGCTCCGGCATTTATTAAAACTAACAAGGTAATTTTAGTTGATTTATTTGGCTGCGGACAATCTGACTTACGGACTGACATCTCCTTTAGTTTAGCTAACCATGCACGTTTTATGTTTATGCTGATGGATAAACTAAATATTGATAGTTTTAATATTGTTAGTCATGATGTTGGTGGCGGAATTGCACAAATAATGAGTGTAACACAACCGCAAAGAATCATCTCAACCACTTTAATCAATACGGTAGCTTATAAATTCTGGCCAGTTCAACCTATAATTGCCATGAGAACACCAATTATCCGACAACTTGCTGCAGCTACACTGGATGCGTGGTCATTAAAACTTATTGTAAAAAGAGGACTGTATCATTCAAATTCCTTCACAAATGAATTGTTGGAATTATTTAAAGCAGGAATCCAAACAAAGGAAGGAAGAAAAGCATTTCTTCATTTTGCACATTCGTTGAATAACGAAGATTTAACAGGTATTTCAGAACAACTTCATCAGATCAATGTTCCTTTTTTAATTATTCGTGGGGCCGCAGATGTATATTTAAGTTCAGCTATCACTCAGGAACTGGTAAACAATCTAAAAAATTGCGATTCGAAAATAATACAAACCGCAGGTCATTTTGCTCAGGAAGATGAACCTCAGTTTATTATTAATGAAATTTTAAGCTTTATTCAGTTGAATGAAAGATGATGATAAAAATATAAATCAAATAAAACTACTTCAAGAGTATATTGCTCAGCTGGAAGAAGAAAATAACTTATTAGCCAATAGGGCTGAGGAAATTATATTGCTAAATCTGCTAAGTAATGCTATTTCAACTATTGATGACGAAGAAAAATTAATTGATGAACTTCTTGAAAAAATATCCATATTATTAAATCTTTCTCTGTGTTGTTGCTACGCTAAATCTATTGATGGGTACAGGTTGATTTCTGATTATTATATTGGCGAGAATAATGAAGAAAAAACTTACACACTTATTCTTAATGAATGCATTGAAGAAAAACTTAAAACACAACAATTTTATAATAATTTATTAAGTGAATGTGTTTTTGACAGCTCCTGGAAATTTCCTGTTCAAATTACTCAAGACACTCAAATTCTAATTGTTTCTTTTGAAAGTCAATGGATAAAAAATGGGATTTTTATCTTTTTGAGCGATAATAAAGAGTTACTGCAAGATAATGTCATTCTTATTCAACAAGGTATCAGAATAATTTTGGATAAAATTGACAAACTCTCTTACCTAAAAAAGATTGAATATTTAAATCAAAATCTGGAATATAAAGTTGAACAAAGAACTAAAGAGTTATCAGATATTAACGAAAAACTCATTGAAGAAATTAATGTTAGGCATGCAGTAGAATTAAAGCTACGTGAAGCTGTAGATAAAGCTCAGGAATCTGACAAACTAAAATCTGCTTTCCTTGCCAATATGAGTCATGAAATACGTACTCCAATGAATGCAATAGTTGGCTTTAGTGAGATATTATCCAGCAGTAAATGCAGTGATAAAGAAATCAACGATTACACCAATCTTATATATTCAAACTCATTATCATTGCTCACTCTGATTAACGACCTACTTGATTTCTCAAAAATTGAAGCCAACCAATTGACTATAAAAAAGAAACAATGCAACCTCAATAAAATTTTTGCTGACATAACTATTCTAACCCAACATATTTTCAAACAATACAAAAAGGAAAACATCACGTTTTCAATTTCCAACAAAGGCGAATCAAAAGACTCCTTGATTTTTACCGATGAATTACGATTGAAACAAATATTACTTAATTTAATTAGCAATGCGATTAAATTCTCTTTAAAAGGTTCTATAAAACTGCATTATTACAACAAAGGTGATAAATACTATTTTGAGGTTAGTGATGAAGGGATTGGTATTGAAAAAGAACAGCACGATTTAATATTCAATCGTTTTACCAGAGTGATCAGTCATGTAAATAAACCCATCATGGGCAGTGGCCTGGGTCTCACTATTACCCGAAATCTGGTTGAAATGTTAGGTGGTCATATTTCTGTTGATTCCAAACCAGGTAGAGGCTCTGTTTTCATGTTTTTTATTGATGTAAGCCAAAACACCAGTAAATAGCATCCACCCTGAAATAAAAAGACCAGCTCCTTAAAAAATAAGAAGCCGGCCTAACAAAATCCAAATAAATAAATTCTTCCTTACTTCTGCTTAACTCTTATTACAGAAAACGAATATGGATCTAAATCAATTATTATTTGTTTTCCTGACACTTTAATTTCTTTAGTTACCGGAACTATATTTTTAGGATTCTCCAATGTATTTACAACATCAAGATCCGTGCTTCCTATAACAGTCATTTCAGCTTTTGATGAAAATCTTTTTGCAGAATTAAGTACAAGGGTAGTACTTTTTGCTTCCTTATTATTATTAACCACTTTAATAATAACTTCTTTAGAATCTGCATCCCAAACAGAGGAAGCAAATAAACCTTCCTGACCAATAACATCTTTATTTTCTAATTTTGTAGAAAGAAGATCTGTACCACTATTAACTCCAAAGAGTTGTTGCACATAATAGTTAGGTGTAGCCAATGAGTTCAGGTTATCAAACCAGATTAAATCAGGACGCCATTGCCATCCTTCAACATGCGCAAAAAGCGGAGCATAAGAACACATATATACCACATCTGCATTACGCTCTAATCCTGTCATAAAAGCAGCTTCAGATAAAGCACATTGCCAGTTATTCGTATTATCCGGACTACATACCTCAACACTTTGCGCTGCATATTCACCTGCAAATATTTTGTACGAATTTCTATCGTAGTTATCATACCTTGTTGCATTATCAAAGAACCATTGTGGAGCCCTGTAGTAATGCTCATCAACGATAGGAGCCTTGTATTTTTGCAATTCATCCTGTGCATATTTAAAGAAGGGATCATCAGGGAAAGGACCTGTTGTTGAAATAATGCTAATCTCCGGATATTTTTCCATGATTGCTTTTTCAAAGATGGCATAACGCTCAAAATACTGAGGCCCCCATTGTTCGTTACCCACACCAATATACTTCATATTAAAAGGTTCCGGATGTCCCATTTCAGCTCTTAACTTACCCCACTTGGTATCTGTTGAACCATTGGCAAATTCAATTAAATCCAAAGCATCCTGCACATAAGGTTCCAGTTCATCAACAGGAACAACTTCAGCTGTATTAAACTGACAGGCCATTCCGCAATTTAAGATAGGTAGTGGTTCTGCTCCAATATCCTCCGACAATAGAAAATATTCGTAAAAACCTAAACCAAATGACTGAAAATAATCTGGAGCAGGACGATGATCAAACTGAGTATTCCACCTGTTTACAATCATAGTTCTGTCTTCAACATTTCCAACTGTTTTTTTCCATTGATAACGATTATCCAAATCGCTACCTTCAACAATACAACCACCTGGGAAACGGAAGAATCCCGGATTTAAATCAGCCAGCTTTTGAACTAAATCGGCTCTTAAACCACCTTTTCGGTTTTTCCATGTATCATTAGGAAACAAGGAAACCATATCAAAACTTACCATCCCTTTTCCTTCAAAAAACAGTTTTAATTTTGCTTTAGGATCTGTTTTTGAACAAACAAAACTAACTTCATATTTTTTCCATTCCTCTCCTTGTATATCAACTGTTGTAGATCCTATATCTTCACCATTGGAATCTAACAATGAAACGTTTAATGCAATATCTGATCCTTTAGTAAGCGATGCTAAAATTGAGAAATGGTAAGTATTGCTCATTTTCACTCCCATACCTCTAAAGCCTTCATTAATCAGCGATAAACTTGATTTATTATCATTTAACTTAACGCTTGCATAACGTGGGTTCTGAGGATTTTCAGTGCCTCTGTTTGTAATGATAAAATGAAAAGAATCCGGATTCGTTTTTTCAACTTCCCACCCCATCTGAGGCTTTGCAAATTCAAACGAACGGTTTTTTACTAATTCGGCATACAATCCACCATCCGCTGCAAAGTTGATGTCTTCAAAAAAGATACCCCACATTGTAGGTTGGATCTTTGTGGTAGGTTTGTCAACGTCGATTTGAATCGGTTGACTGTAGATTTTTAAAGTTGTTGCCATAAAAAACAACAAAATCCCCATTGTGATTTTAACATTGTGTTTCACGTCTCTTATATTTAATAAGGTTTATTATATAGATTTTACTTTCTATAACTGATTTTTTCGATTACTGATTATATCGATTTTCTCAGGCAACATGAAATTACAACAATGGGATGAATTATATCAAATGGTGTTTATAGTATTACAGAATTGTACCCTCAATATCAACAATAATCCTCTTTGCGTCATCAGCATTTGACCATTACTAAATAAAAAAAGGATGCAACAATAGTCTGATACTATTACTACATCCTCAATAAGGTTTCTTTGTTCTATTTACTTTGTGTATTGAAAAAACTCTATGCTTTTCTTTAATTGTGCTGCTTTTTGTGATAAATCATGAGCACTTTCAGCAAGATTTTCACTTGATTGAGAATTGCGTTGTGTGACACTATTTAACTGTTGAATGGCATTATTAATTTGTTCCACGCCTGTTTTTTGTTCAAAACTAGCCGCTGTGATTTCATCAACCAGAGTTGATGTTTTTTCAATTATGGGTACTGTTTCTACTAATAAATTTCCTGTATCTTCAACCAATTTATGCGATGAATAGGATAAGGCAATAATCTCAGTGGCAGCGGTGGCACTATTTTCAGCTAACTTTCGAACTTCCTGCGCCACTACAGCAAAACCTTTACCCATACTACCTGCGCGAGCAGCCTCCACCGAGGCATTTAAAGCCAGAATATTTGTTTGTCGTGCAATATCATTTACAAATGAAATCTTATCACTAATTTCCTTTGATACTTTAAAGGTTTGATCTCCCAATTCTGAAACCAAATGAATCTGCTTATTCGCATCCTGAGAAGTTAATTTTGTTGAATTTGCATTTTGACTATTATTCTCAATATTTGAAGTAATTTCTTCCAATGTAACAGAAACTTCTTCCAAAGAACTGGCCTGAATACTTGTAGCTTCAGATAACTGACCTGCTGTTACACTTACTTTATTACTGGCTTCTGCCATTGTATTAGCATCTTCAGATAATGTAACTATTATGGTTCTTAGTTTGGTAACTAAGTTGGCTATTGAATTGGTTAAAACTCCCAACTCATGTTTTTTATCTGACGATTCAATTTCAATATCTAAACTACCCTCTGATAAATTCTTTAGTTTATCAATAGCACTTTCTAATGGAGTTCGGAGTACTTTATTAATATATATAAAAACAAAGGTTCCGACAATTACATTTAATGGAGTAACAATAAAACTTAATGCTCCGCCAAGCATAAACTCCAACGTTTTAGTTAACGCTACAAATATGGTAAACAAAACAGTAATTAAACTGAATTGAAACATGATCGATTTTTTAAATATCAATCTTAAAATTACGGTTGCAACAGGTATGGTTACAAGGGTTTTTACTATTTCCAAAGTTAATTCACTCATTTCTTAATTTTTCCTTAGTTCGTATTTTATTTCACACAAAACGGCACAATGCATTATTCATTATCTCAAAGAAATACTGAATATGCAATAAGGTAAACCATTACTTAATAGGTGTAATAATCTGGAGGGATACGCAAAGAACTAAATCTTGTTCCAAAATTTATTGCAGAAAACTTATAATATATGTTAAAATAAAATCAGTGAATTTATTTTTTAAAATTTTAATAGATAAATCTTCAGTATATCATACAAAAAAGAAGATAGCAGACTCATAAATATACCGGTAAGGAAAGTAATAATAATAGACAGTAATGGATTTTGCTTAACAAAATCCATCAACTTGATATAAACATCTTTCTTAATCTTTTTTATCTCCTTTTCTGCCTTTACAACGATATATTCAGGTACTTTTTCATGAGCTTTTCCATTCATCTTATTCTTGCATTCAGGACAAATATGAGGTTTATCCAAAGAATATATTAATTCAGACTTATTACTATTAAAATCAAAAATACATCCTCGGGTATCATCATGAGTGAAATTGGTTTTTTCACTCATCAAAGGAATCCGGTTTCCGTACATTAGGTACACAAACAAATACCTGTAAATATTTCGGATGATATAATTTTCGAAATTAATATTCTCTTTTCTAAGTATATCAGAAACCTCTCTCAATGAAATAACAATGCGATTATGACTTAAGCGCCTGGCGTAAAAATCATCCTGAAGAGGAACATTTGTAATGGTGATCAAAAAATCAAAATTAGTTTGTACAGGCAATTCTTTTTCCAAGGTGTGATCAGAATATCCTGAAAATTCAATATCAGAATCCATTTGAAATGTATATTGATCAACTGTGGTATCAATATCAAAAAGATCAGATTTCCATTTAGTGATTCTTTTATGACTTATCGGAAATGGAATATATCCCAATTGAGCAATTTTAATTTTGATTTTCTTCATGAATTCTGGTTTATTGTGATTTTTTTCAACTGCAGATTTAATTATTGCGAACAATAATACCTAAAGAAACTACATTCTTTTATAATTCTATCAAAAAAACGAGTATCCTGATATTGCTCCTTTAGTTCTTTAAAACTCTTTTTATAATCAAGTATTTCATCTTTCAAAGCACCATCATAATACCAATATGCAAAGTTAGTTTTATGATTATAAAGATGGTTCAATTCACATTTTGCCATCATATATAAACAACGAGCATTTAGTTCTTTATCTGTTGATAACTCAATGGTATTTCTGTAAAATCTATAAGCTTTGTCAGCCAAAGGATTATACGTTTTTTTGCCATAACTCACATTGCATAAGTTGTATCCTGACCTTTCCTCAAGTTGTTTATCTCGTTTAATAATACTTTCATCTGTAACCCCAAAATAATATGAATTACAACAATTAGATTTATCTTGTAAAACTCCCCTATAATATCCGGTATTTGATACATTGAAATAATAATTTCCTAACAAATAATTGGCTAGTTTCCTTTTCCAACTCTTTTCATCGTTACGTAAGGAATCCAGTTTAATTAAAGTAAACGCCAGTTGTTTCTTAGTCAACTCAGGTTCAATAAATGAAAACATAGAGGCCAGATACACGGAATCCTCCATTAAATCATCAGGACAATCAAATCCTTCTCTAATATTATTACTAAAAACTTTTGCCGGTACAACCATACCTATTCCATTAGAAGTTTTATAATCCCTACTGGAGTTAAAATGAATTAAGGCCTCCCGGGCATCTCCCTGGTTTAAATAATACATACCCAAATGATAATTGATATATTCAAGAGGATTCATTAATGCAGTTTGATCTTTTACATTTTGTTCTAGCAAATATTTCTCAAAAGATGATTTATCTGGCTGTTCCAGAAAAGCCTTTAGATTATTCAGCAGAGGTAAAGATCCCATATTTTCTATTTCTAAAATACTATGGTGAACAAGAAATGACTGAGCTAATTTTCCCTGATGAAACAATAAATGGCCAGCATAATCTTCAATAAGTTGTTGCACATTATTATTCAAATTACTATCGGCAAGTATTTTTGTTAGAAAAGACTCCTGATTTGAACCTAAACTACTCCATGAAAAAACCTGATATATAACTTTCAATTCCTCAGTCATTGCTCTATAATTGGTAATCAATGTTATTTCATTGAGTTTGATTTTTGCAGCATCTACATCTCCTTTTAAAAATTTTAAATACGAGCTGCATAACAACCAAAAATCTTTTCGTTCAGCTTTACTAACCGTCTCTTGTTGAGCACTAATTTGCTCAAGTGCATTTATTTCATCCCAATGGTAATTTTCCGGATCAGAGCAAAGTAATTTTTCATCCTTTAGTCCTATTCTTCGGGGTAAAACATCATCTTCAATATTATAAAGTTCTCTAACGAACAACAATTCAAGCTTTTCGTCATGAGGAGCAACCTCGGCCATTTCTTGCAGGTAATTCACCTGATCAGAATAACTTCTGATTGATTTTAATGTCAGATAAGTTGCCCTGTCGTCAGAACCAGAAAAGTATTCCTTGCCTTCAGCTCCTCTATCCGTACAAAATTTATAACTGGTATAAGATGAAACTTTTCTATCATAACTATTGCTAAATACCTGTAAAAAAAGATAAGCTGCTTTCTCATAATCCTCTAATGAATAATAACATCCTGCTACCTGATCCTGCACATAATAGTATATTTCAGATTTGGCAAATTGGTCTTTCACAAACTTGTTGTAAAACTGCACCGCCTCCTGGTATCGTTTTGAATAATGATAATTACGAATTATCTGATAGGCATAACGTAATTTCAATTGCGGATTGCCAGAAGCATTAAATTGCTCAACACCCTCAGCGATCAATTCACTTAAATCAACAACTTCGACATCTACCATATCACTATACGACCAGGATCTTTGCTTACGGCTCTGATGATGATCACTGCATGCTCTTGCATAAACCATATAATCATAAACTGCTTTTTTGTGTCCATTCTTTTTACCCGACCATAATTGCTCAAAGATTAATGTAGCATCATCTGTTAAAGCCTTGGTTATATCTTCTGAATTCCATGTTGGCAAAAGCTCTTTCCATAACGCTACATTTTTAGAAATAACAGGTTTTGAATGTTCATACGACCAACTACCCATGAGTTCATCTTTTAAAAAGGCATCGTAACCTTTTTGTTGAATATAATGCTGATTGAACAAATGATAACTGTAACTATAATATGGATCCCAACCACATGCCCTAATTGTTGATAGCGAACTTATAGCTAATAATATTACAAATAAAATTGATTTCATTTAAGTGATTATTTTATAATATGCTTGATTAAAGGTTTTTAATAATATCATTAAATGCATTTTGCTGAATTAATGCCATATCAAGATGATAGAATATTACTTCATCAATATTTATCTTACTGTTTTTAATAATTTGATATGACTTTTTCACGACATCTGCATCACTCATTTCCAGTTTTATTTGATCTTCAACGGATAAATAAAACCCTTTATACAAAGTATCTCTGACCACAGAATAAACATGACCACTCTCTCTTTTAAAATGATTTTGATCCTGATTAAACAACTGAATATCTGTTCCTTTTATTAGTTTTATTTCACCATTCTTATTTTTCAGCACCGTTTGCGAAAACAAAGGCAAAGCCAAATCTAATGGAATTGGATAATCTGTATCTTCATTTACATACTGAGAAACAATACCTTCTGTTAAAATTGAGTTCGCTGAAAAATCAGATAAATCGCCAACATTATACAACATTAACACACCTTTATCTACAGGTGGCAAACCTGTTTTTGATTGATATTTTACCTGATGTAAACGAATGGTACAGCTAAGCTGATAATCTTTCTTTAAAAGATTCAGCAACTCAAAATACTTATAGCGCGTTGAACTGCTCCAATCACAGTCTATCTGAAGTGAATGAATTATTTTTCCAAAGTGGTGCAGACTAATTTCATCTACTAATTTCTGAATTTTCTTAGCCAACTTTTTTGCATCTGTATCTTTTAAAACCTTGTTCACAATAAAAACTACAGGAACGATATCACAACTTTTATAAACCTCATCTACATATGTCAATGGATAAACTGGATAAATCCCATCTTCCCAATGGTTTAATGTATTTAACTGATCCACATCAAAATAATGCATGTAAATTTTATGAATCGACTGAGGTTTTAAACCGTCTTTTGTAAAAACATCTTTAGCTTTTGATTTCCAATGGTAAAAACTCACTTTTTCAGGTGCAGATGAAGTACATGACATGAGCATAGTTGTATAAATAAATAGCCACGCAAAACCTATTACCATTTGACTCTTACTTTTCAATTGCTTCATATACTCTAAATTTGCTTTTAATTGGCATATCAAACTCATCAATTTATTCATTCTTTTGTGTGTAAAGTTGAATATCATATATGTTCATTTCATATTTATATTCATTTGCACACATCAATGGTATGATATTTTATACTGCTTATAAAACATCTGCTCAGACAATATTCTTAAATTCGGGGGAAGAATTTTCAAAACACAATGATGCTATTTTTGAAATAAAGTTCTGTTTTAAATCGAATCAAATATAAAACAAATTATGCCAATTCATTTCAATTTTACTTTCTTTGCCTTTAGAATAATTGGGTAACACCATTATAATTAAAAACATCAAAAAATGAATCAAAATCAGCCATTTTCAAAACAATGGATGTTTATTAGTTTTGCTATTTTTATTATTTCTGAAATTATATTGGGTGGTATAATTGGGCATTATGTAGTAGGCAGATATATGTCTATTCATCTGCGCTTTATGCTACAAGGGTTACTTAACCTGATTAGCTATTTTATTGGTGGTTTTATTATTGGGTTAATTTCGCCTGGAATCAGAATTTATGAACCTGCCGCAGGTGCTTTTCTATCGGTTGCAGTAATGCTTCTGTTAACTTTATTTACTCCTTTTTCGTTTTTACACTTTAGTTTAACCAAAGTATTAATTGGTGGAGGAATTGCATTCTTTTTAGCTTTGAGTGGCGCAAAAGCCGGTGAAAAGTTAGCTGGGAATATGCATTAGATAAATCTTAAAATGGATATCCAAAAGCAATATTAAACACCAGATTATCTTTCCGCCAACGGGAACTTCCAAAATCAACTTGATCTAAAACCCAGTTTTTACCATTGATTGGATATGGATTTCGAATAGGGAAAGCAACATCTAATCGAAGCACAAAAAAAGATGCATCCAAACGAAGTCCCAAACCTGTTCCTACTGCAATTTGATCGGTAAAATTTGAAAATGAAAATTCGCCACCCTCAAGTTCTTCATTTTTGTGAAGCAACCATACATTACCGGCATCAACAAACATAGCTCCTTTCAAATAACTAATCAGATCAAATCTGTATTCCAGATTTGCTTCCAGCTTTATATCTCCTGCCTGTTCAAGTCCAATGGTATTTTGAAGACTCTCTGGAGCAACATAAGAACCCGGACCTACTGATCTGGATGGAAAAGCTCTTAAACTACTGGCACCTCCGGTATAAAACTGCTTATTATAAGGCATATATTCCGAGTTGCCATAAGGTATTGCCACTCCTGCTGCAACACGACCAACGATCTTACTCTTTCTTGAAAACGAATGATACAACCGTAAGTCACCATCAAACTTGGCATATTGAGAATAGGCTGTACCAAAAATTTCAGAAGGACGATCCTCATAGTCTTTTCCAAAATTAAATGCCGAATGAAGCAGTGATAAAGTATTACCAGCAAATTCGGATGATGCACTGAAATAAGTATTTATAAATTTACTTTTCAGGTGCTGATCATTGAATGTAAACGTGTATTTTAATCCTAGAATAAATTGCTCCTGAAGACTTTCATCAATATAATCATAAATATCAGCCCAATCGGATTTTGTATTGATATGCGTATAATTTAATGAAACCAAATCCAGCTCATGAGTTTTAGTCTTTGTTTCTTGCCAATTATATCCAAATGATAAATCCAGACTGTGCAAATTAAAAATATCCGTCATTCCTGAATAACTATATCCTGCTGTAATACTTGTTTCTGGTCTGAACTTCTTACTTCCAAGACGATCACTATTGACAAACGGAATCAGTAATTTAGGAATGGTAACTTCAACATCAGTACCCACCTCAAAAGAATTGATATTCCTTTTGGACTGGTTAAACTGAGTTTCGTAATTTGACGATACATTAAACTGAAGTGAGCTGGCACTCTGATATAAGTTACGCTCCAGATAACTTAAAGTCAATCCCGGTCCCACATAATCGTTCGATTTCGAAACAGCCTCAACTTCTGCACTAAGAGATTTTGGCAAAGCACTATTTAAAAAGATACTTACATTTAAAAGCTTTTGATTTACCGAGGATGTATCCTTATCTATTTTGATATTAACAAACTTAAAAACATTAAGATTCGTCAATTTCTGAAGTGTTAATCTGTAGTCATTTTCATTGTACAAATGACCTTTTTTAAAAAATACTGACCTTGAAATTACTTTAGGTTTAACAACTGGCTCCTTTATAAATATATGCTTTAAATCACCCTGTTGTATTGTATCATAGGGTTCGCTTTTTGAACTGACAAAATCGTGATACACCAAAACATTATTTATTCGATACTGATATCTGGCATCATTTGGCATTGCTGATTTTGCATCTAAAACCAGGTCCATATGATTTCTTTCTGTGCTTAATGTATCTGCTTTAAACAACAAATAGTTAGGGGAAGCAAAGTAAAATCCATTATTTTTCAAATAGGTAACTAACCTGTTACGTTCAGCTTTTAAAACATCTAAATTATAAATTTGCCCTGATTTGATAATACTCTTTGCTCTTGCTCTAGACAAATATAAAGTCAGACTATCTGCAACTTCAGGGTAAATTAGCGTATCCACTAAAAAAGGATCTTCAACACTAATTTTATACAAAATTTTAACCTTCTTTCCTCGCTTCTTTAATTCTTCCTGAATGCTGTGATTAAAAAATCCCTGATTATTTAACGCACTACTGATCTCTTTTTTAGATGTTTCTACATAATACGATTTATGTATTACCGGCGGTTCTCCCAATTTGTTTTTCATCCAGTTTCGGAATCCTTTTGATGGAACGCTATCTCCTGCCAAATTATAAAACCATAATTTAATCGGAACCAATTTTAAGAACTTTCTGTTGGGTTCCGGAATCACATACTGATCTATAGCTTCAATATTTGGTGTTTCTTCCAAATCATTTGAAGGCTCAATTACAATTTTATCACCCTTGTACAAAAACTGATTCTCACCAAGTTTTCTTGTTGTACTGCAGGAACTCAAAAAAAGCAATGCCAACCATAAAAAGCCATATATATTATTCCTTCTTATCATTCTCCTGATTTTTCTTTTTACGGTTTTTAAATAAATCGCTAAATCGGGTAAAATCTTTAATAAACATAAAGGAAAGGCCTGTTTTTGTAACATCCCCGTTTAGTTCATCTTCGTACTCTGTTTTATTAAAAGCTTTTACACGATAAGTTCCGTCTTTACTTATTTTATATTCCACTTCAAAATCTCCGGTTAAATCACTGGACGAAGCCCTGCCTTGTTGTTTATTTTCTTCTACAGCTACATTACCTCCTACTGTTAATTTCAATCGTTCATTAAACAAGTTTTGGGAAACATCCACACTTACATCGGTACGAGTATTTACCTGATTTTCCACCACCTGATTATAGGAATCGATATCAAAAGAAACATCCACACCTTTTAAGTACTGATTAGAAAAACGATTTAACTGTTGAGATAACAACTTACTTAAACTCTGTCGGGCAGTATTTTCTATTTCGTACGAAACCGTTGTAGAGGCAGATGCCCTGTTACTGGAAAAACGATTCAAAATCAACAGGGAGAATACCTGTTTATTCAATTCCGATTCATCATTACCCAACTGAGTTATAGCAGACTCAATATTACTATTTACATTTTTATCGGTAAGATTAATATCAAAATCAATATCCGGCGACAAAAGATTCCCAGATAGATTCATAACCACCTCAACATTTATTGTTGTATTATAGGCAGAATACTCCGTATCGCTTAACTGACTTTGAGTTACACCCATTAACGAAAGTGCATTTGTTCGAACTTTATAAATGGCTGAAATATTTGCATTCGCATTCATCACATCTCCATACCAGGTTAATGAACTGCCCTCCTTTATTTCAAAATCTCTTTTTATCACATCATAAAGACGAAGTGTGTAAAATCCTTTCTTTATCCGGTATTGTCCTGTCAAAGTTTGATTACCGGACGGATCTATAGCCAAACTCAAATCTCCATTCCCAACAATATTTAACCTCTCATTGGATGCCGGATCAATAACCAAAGTCACATCCATCTGATCAGAAACACTAATATTGGTTGCAATATTTATTCCTTTCATATTTACAGCCATTAGATCCTGATCTATGGAATCCTGTTGGGCCATTGTTGTGCTATCTTTTATAAAAACCACTACATCATCCTGACTGGCAGCTTTAGGTTCTGAAGAAGTAACCACGTATGTTAAATCTGATTTGTGATTAAATGCTGTAGTTAAAATAATATCAGGACTTTCAGTATTTCCGGATACTCTGGCATTTAAATCGGCAACTACCTTTCCAAAATAATTCCCTTGCGAACTTTCAGTTTTATTCAAAAGTAAAAACTGATTGGCATTCAACCTTAAATCAAATACAGGGTCTGATAATTCAGCAAAATTTACAGTTCCATCTAAATAAGCCTCATCGTTATCTTTATCTGTAATTTTAAGACGATTGAAAGTAATTAAACTATTATTGAGTGTTATTTTACCTTCCTCAATATTGAAATCAGTATTTACAACGGATGGATTTAACTTTGTGTTCTTAAGCAAAAGATATCCGTCTATTTCCGGATTACTTTTATTCCCTGTGATACCCACCTCACCGGATAAATGACCTTCAAAAGTATTTAAATATTGGTGGGTTAATGGTTCTATTAAACTAAAATCAAGAGAATCAATATTAACCGCGGCCTCTATTTCATCAGAGACAGATGCATCAAATATTTTGGCATAGCCGTTTAAATTAATTTGATCTCCCAAAGCTTTAATACTATAAGTATTAAATTCTTCTGTTTTGATTTGTGAAACATCTAAATTCAGTTTCAACGGATCTTGCAACAACTGCTGATACCATAGTAAATCAGTATTTAGCAACATGGTATCATTTTGCAATTGAAACGCACCATTTCCCTGAAGTATAACTTTCTTTGATTTTAATTTATCTCTGTCCTCTCCAGCTAATTCATAATTAAGCAAAGCCTTATTTCCCTTCAGAAATGCCTGGACATCAATGCTCTTTAACAGTAAGGTATCCTGACTATAAATTTGATGTATCGCTAAATGATACAAAGAGGAATCTGTCATTTGCTTTAAATCAATATTTAAACTATCCAAAGCATACTTTTGATCCAATGTTTGATATTGAAAATGATTCAATGCTATATTTCCCTTTAATTTATTCCATTCTCCACCTTCAACAGAAATATTTATATTTCCTTTTACTGAGCTGGAATCACTCATTAAACGAAGTGTTTTTAAGTTGGCATTTCTTAAACGCAAATCGGCATTTATAAATGGAATAGAATCTTCTATATCAAGTTCACCATTAAATTTTAAAGCCAGATTTTCATCGTTAATTTCAACATTTCCTTTAAAATATTTTTGCGAATAGTTTCCGTTTATCAATCCGTCTTTATAGGTATAATGCAATAAACCTAATTGCAAAAGATAAAGATTCATTGTCAATTCCGGATTTTTAAAATCCTTTGTTGATCCGGAGATTGAACCAGTCATTGAGAGCGTTTGCAATGTATCTTCTTTCTGTAAAATATATCCCAAATTCAACTGATCTACATTTAATTTGGCATCATAAAATTCAGTATTTGGTATAGAGTCCAAATTAACATTTAATAAAGCTTCCAGGTTACCCACTGAACTTTGTAATTGAAGATCTGCTGCCAATTTTGCCTTTGATCCCTTAAAGCTACCTTTTAACAAAATAGAATCGGGATAATGAACAGAACCAGGAAGAATGGAATCTGGTAAATATGAAATTAGCTCTGGTGTGCTCAACTGTAATTTATTCAATTGCACATTTGCCTTTAGCCTGTCCATATCATTTAAATGACTCAACTCACCTTTTACATCCAACAAAAATGAATGGTTTATACTTCCTTGCAAGTTTTTTAATTCAAGTTTTGATAAGCTTCCTTTAATTTCTGTATTAAGGTTTAAAACAACATCTTTCTCTAAATTCAATGACTGTTGAGTAATCTCTGATATATCAGCACTATTCAATCGGGTATCTAATAGAATACTTAGCTGAGCCTTTTCCGGATGGTCACTTAACTGTTGAAAAGAATCATAATACACACCAGCATCCATCTTTGCCATACTCTTTACTGTCTCAAATTTCAGTTGTCTGATCTGAGCCTTTCTTTCGTCTAACCACAAATGTGTTGATAAGTGCTGCAAATGCACTTTTTTGTTATATCGCATCTGAACTGATGGTACAGATGCTTCGAGATGAGTTTTATCCAATATTAAATGCTTAAGCTGCAACTGCAAACTATCCAAAAACAAAGGAGTTCCCAATGCTTTACCCGCAGAGTCCATATTTGCAGCATGGAAAGAACCTCGATTCAACTTAAAGTCCAACAACTCAATATTCCATCCTATGTCTTCGAATGAAAACGGTTTACTTTCTCCGGATTTTACTTCTGCTGTTTCTGTAGTTTCTGAAGTTAAAAGAGAAACATCTGTTCGCAATATATTAAACTGTTTAAGCTTTATATTTTGTTCCGATAAATGAATCCATTCCGGTTTGATAACGAATGATGTATTTTCTAATTTAAAGTCTTTTTGGGTACGCTGATCTTTCAAATACAGATTTAAATTACTGACTTCAACGACATCCTTTATTGATATTTGATAATCTAATTCTGTAGTTGTAGTATCTGAATCTAATGAATCCTCAATCTCATCATGTGTTTTATAAACATCCTGCTTAAAACTTACTCCATCAAGCTTAATAGAACGCACATTATAGCTATTTTTTTGAATATCAATGCTGTCTATTTTCAAGTCTAACAACTTGAGTTTTGCTACCATTTTACTACTATCTACCTCATCGTGGTAAAGCATTTTAATGTTAGTCAGTAACAATCTATCCAGCGCAATATCCACAGAACTGGAACTCTTTGTTGTATCCACACTAAGTGTATCGGAGTTGATTTTTATTGCCTTGGTAATATTAAGTGCACCATCGCCCAATTCTTTGAAAATATTTCCTTTCAGGCCATCCAGGTGCAACTCTTCAATATGGATTTTATTTTTTAGTAAATCGATAAAATGCACATCAACGGATAACTCCTTAATGTACATCAACGTGTCTTGTTCAGGTATTCCCCATAAGGCCTTTTTTACCTTGATATAATCGAAAAATGAAATCTTTATTTTTTCAACAGAAAGAGGTACTTCGAGTTGCTGGTTTACCAAAACCAACACCTTATTTTTTATTGTATTTTGAATAAAAGGCAGCTGCAGAATCAATAATATGAATAACATTAAAAACAGTAGAGCAAGCAGAACCTTCTTTACTATTTTTAAAATCTTTTTCTTCATATGTTTATTATTGTTTCTGATTTGTTATACAAATATTTTACCAATATAAGCCTATTTGCAAAATGTTGAGCTGACATAAATAAAAATACCATTAAATAATTGTTTTGTATATGGATAACATTAAAACAAGCTCTCTAGTTCAAATAATCCTCGTATAAATTCAAAAAATAAATAGCATCCTACTTATCTGCATCCATTACATTATGAATATTTGAATACAAACTCAAATTACGATAGGTTATAAAAAACAAAGTCCATTAGCGTTGATAACAACTCCAATGGACTTCACTTTAATTTTTCTAAAAAAAAGGTGGACCCCAACCTGTACTTTACCCCCGTATTTGCAAAGCACTGATGAGATCCACCACTAAATAACACAATACTTATTTTCTACCACAGAAATAAAATATCTTCTTTCAAAGACTCTTTTGTGTTTGTTTTTAGTACCAATAAAATGTTGATTGGGTAAATCAATTCATTTGACACTATATTTAATTAGTATAACCTACTACCTATTCTTTCACTGATATTACTTTTACACCATTCAATGGTGCAGTTGATGAAATATATCCAATGGCTCCTTTATTGTGTTTGACATATTCAATCACATCTAAGTCGGAATTCTTTTCATCTGGTCCGGCAGCCATTCCTGAAAACATGGCTTTTTGCCAGTAGCTTCTTATCGCTGCTACTTTTTTCTTAAACACTTCCATTGAAAAGGTTTCTCTTACCTTAGCATTTGCCTTTTGGTCAACAGGCATAATGTTAGTACCATCATCCCATTTTTTACGCTTTTTTAAGAACACCATAGCCAGTTCTTTTTGACTAATTGAACTAACAGTGTTTGACTCATTAACTATAATTCTATATGATTGAGCTGTTGCTTCTGCAGTACAAATTGCAAGTACAACAAGCATTAATATGATTAACTTCTTCATCTTACTTCATTTTTCAACGATAAACTTTTACTTTAAAATCTCCTCTGTTTCTTAAAACGAATAAATTAAAGAAAGCACAGCACCATCAACATTTTCTACTTTATGGTCGTAATGCAAATACTCTAATTTAACAGTGGTTTCAAAAGTTGGCTTAAACATCATTCCTCCTGTATATCTTTTAAAAGATATATCATTAGTTGTTTGATCCTCGTAACGAACAAATGGTGTTACTTTACCTATTTCCTGACTAAGTTGTACAAAGGCACCATTTAAGTCGACGGATGTCCCATTCATTGAAAAATCAGTATTCCAAACTTCTCCTATAACGCTGGTGTTATTTAAACTTAACTTAAAATCCACACCATAAGCAACAAGCTCCTTTTTTAGTTTTCTTGTTAAATTATAAGCTGGAACAAAAATGGCCATATTTTCATTTCGTGGCTTAAAAACATTTACACCTACAGTTACATAATCCTTATAAGATAAATGTACATTACCACCTACAGCAACATTGGATGAATTATTAAAAGATTCATCAATGGTATATTCACTATTGAGTTTCTTTTTATAGTATGCCACTTCATCGCCAAAGAATCCTACAGCTCCGGTCCTCATCCATGTAGTATTTCTATAACCTCCTACAAACGCTTCGTAGCTTAATTTAAAATTAAACCCTGTACGTCCTGCAATGGAGAGAGCATCCATATTTAAAGGAAAAAACTCATGATTTGAAATTAGCATAGGTAACGTTGCACTTGTATTTACCGGTGCATAATAATAAGTATTCATTGGGCTAAGCGGAGTTAAAAAACGCCCTACTTTAAAATTTACCAAATCAGAAACCTTATACTGTACATTTGCTTCATTTAACATCTGATTAAAAGAAAAATCAGGTCGATACACAAATACAGCTTTAAAAACTAAATTTTCTTTTGGCTGATAACTTGCTAAAATTCCTGCTTCAGATAATGATAATCCATAACTGTTATCATATCCTTCCAACTCGCTAAACACATCAACTTCTGATGATATGTAGCCGGTGATTCGCTTTTGTGGCTCCCATCCCTCCTGAGCCTTTAACGTTGTCACTACTATAAGCAACATCATTAAACTTCCAATAAACTTAACACTATTCCTCATTCCTATAAATATATATCCTAATCACTATCTCTTGGTTTGGATACAGCTAGTGAAGTAGAACTTATTATTGATCACTTCTTCTACTGCTTCCGGCAGGTGTTTATAAATATCTTTCTTTAATAAACAACCACTTATTCCAGCTTCCTTACACGATTTAATATGTGAATCGTTAGCATACATAGTCAGTCCAATTACTTTAATATTGTATTGGGCATATTTTGAAAAAAAATCAGTTGCAAGGTTAAAACCTTCCTTATCAGGCTTATTGATATCCATAAGAACCACATCCGGAAATTCATTTATTTGTAATTTCATGAACTCTGCTCCAGATCCGGTTTCATGAAGAATACACCAGTCTGTTTGGTCTTCAATAAAAAAACGCAATCCCTCACGAAAGATTCTATTGTCATGAACGATGCTTATTTTTATCCCCTTGATCATTATTAATTTTTTAACAATGCAAATTTGCGCACTTTTAAAAGACTTGGAAATGGGAATAACATGTAATTAAAAGTAGTAAAGTACTTAATTAGACTAAGGGTTTTCCCTTAGTAAAGTTTGAATACATGTAAACTATTGATATGAAGAAACTTTTATTCTGTATAAAATGTGAATATATCTTTATAGAAGATGATTTTGAGCAATCCGGATATAAATAAAGAAACCATAAAACAACTTTCTAAGCTGAATTATGGTTTAGATATCATTAAAACGTATTTATTTAATTCAAAATTATATGGTAGTATAGTTGTTTTTTATTGCCCATATTACCAATTGTGCTATGTTTTTTTGATCTGACTTACGAAGTATATTTGAACGATGAACTTCTACTGTTTTCTGACTGATAAAAAGAGCTTCTGAAATTTCTTTTGTTGATAATCCCTTACATATCAATTGCAAAACCTCAACCTCACGGGTTGATAACTGGTTTTCCTTTTCATCTTTACCTGATATTGCTTTAAAAGCCATCTTTTGCAATATTTCCTGCGAAAAATAATTACCCCCATTGTTTACTTCGTGTATGGCTTGGACTAACTCATACTTACCTGCTTTTTTTAATACAAAACCATGAGCCCCGGCATTAATCATTTGCATATAATACGAATCTTCAACAAACATGGTAACAGCTATTACTTTTAAATCGGGTTTTACAGACTTTGCTCTTTGAGTGGTTTCAATCCCATTTAACCCTTCCATTTTAATATCCATTAAAACAATATCTATATCCAATTCTTCCAAAGCCTTCAGAAATGAATCACCGGAATTAAAATTTCCAACAACATTTATTTCATCAACCTGACTTAGAACAAGAACCAGACCTTCCCTGAACATTTCATGGTCATCAACTATCGCTATATTTATCATCTTGTTTTAATCTTTAGGCATTTTAATATGTACTTCCATTCCTTCGCCTTCTGCACTACGTAAAAGAAACTGACCATCAAAGGCCTGAACTCTACTCTTTAAATTCCCCAATCCCATTCCTAATGAGTTTGAAGTGACAAGTTCAGGATCGAATCCTTTACCATCATCACTATATAGTAATTCTATAAAATTTTCTTTTTCTTCTATGGTAAAACCAACCTTTGTAGCATTGGCATGTTTCAGTGTATTATTGATCAATTCAGTAAATAATCGGTAAATCGTAATTTCTTTGTTTTCAACTATACGTTGTACATTATTGTGTTTAAACTCAATATGCAGTTTTTCGGTAATATTAAATTTCTTGATAAAGGACTCTACTGCGGCTACAATTCCATAATTTACCAAAATATGCGGACTAATATTAAATGAAATATCAGAAATACTACTTACAGCCTCCTCAACAATATTTATTAATTTATCTTTTATAACGTTCTGCTTTTCTTCTGTTGGTGCATCTAAAAGAGCCTGCGTATATAATTTAATGGTAGTTAGAATAGGACCGATACCATCATGTAAATCCGATGATATTCGTTTGCGTTCATTCTCTTCCGTTTGAATAATTGAGTTTAATACAAGATTTTGATTACGTTTTCGGTCTGTAATATCCCGTTCTACAATCATATAATGATTAACACCCAATTCTTTTAATGGTAAAATATTTACCAGCGTAAAAACAGGAGGTTTTCCATTAGGTAGCTTATGCATCCACTCAAAAGTATCCACTTTTCTTTCTATAGCATCTTGTATTGTTAAATGAAGATCTAAAGATTCATCAAATTCAATAACTCCCTTTTCTAAATTTACATATGGAACATTATCTAATATATTCTTTTCTATATCAGAATACAGACTTTTAGCTACAGAATTATAATCTATTATTTGGGCTCCATTAATGATTAGAATTGAATCATTTATTTGCTCAAATAATGTTCTGTATAATAGTTCTCGTTTTTGTAACTCATCTTGTGCTAAGGTTTGTTTTGTAACATCCTTTAAAACCACTAAAAAACTAACACTATCTTCAAAATTAATAACAACCCTTTGCGTTAGTAATACTTGTCGTTTGCCATATTTATCAAAAGCATCTATCAGTAAATTAAAAATACCTTTTTCCTGATCCCCATCATTTATTCGCTCAATTATCTCTCGCGATTCCCTTGAAAGGAAAAATATTCCATCTTTACCAATCATCTCATTACGATCATAACCAGTAATATCTAATAAGGCTTGATTTACATCTTTGATAATATTGTCTTTTGACAGAATCATAAAACCATCGTAACTGTTATCATATAATGAAATAAAATTAGCAGCATATTCATTAGCCTGCATCTGAGCCTTTTTTCTTTCGGCAACTTCACGCACCAAACTTTTATTTAAAAGGTTTGATTCATTTACTTCTTTTTCCAGTTGTTCAATAATACTTTTATTGTTCTGATTGACAGCATAAATCAATGAAGACACAAAACCTAAACCTATTAAGGCTTCAAATATCCTAATGACCAAAATTCTATAATCAGAATGATACGCTGCAGCTTCGTAATAAAAGGTTAGAATTTCATGATGTAACAGATATGGCATCAATATTAATACTAATACCGAATATGCCATTATGGTTATGGATTTTTTTAAGGTAGATGTTAGAATAGTATAGGTATTTAAAACAACTAATGTTATGGATAATAATTCTATACTACCCAGCATGAATCCGGTTCCTGCTATATAAAAAATTAATCCAAGTATTATTATTCTTTTAAATGTGTAGCTAATAAATTTAATTAATACCAAAACTAATGTGACAATGCATAACAGTATAAAATTCGATTTTACAATAGCAGGACTGTATACATCCTGCATATGACTAAAGAAATTAACATAGATTAAAAATGGCAACACAAAGATACTCATTGCCAACAGGGTTATTTCTGTTAGTTTTTTATTAAATAAATAATGCTTTTCTGCACTTAGACTGACTGATGAATTAGACATTAATTAATTACAGTTCTTAAGGGTTTATTATTATAACAGCATGGCATATTAGTACAAGTATTTGCTTGAACAAATTTGCGCACTCACAATATGAGGAGTAGAATGATTGGAGATAAAAAATGATAATTGGCAAGTATACGCTATTTTTTGTAAAATGATACAAAAAGCCCTTCTATAAAAGAAAACTTAATACATTATTGACACACAAAGAACATTTAGAAGACAACTTTATATCTAATGAGAAACCACATAATCGACAATCGTAAAAACAATTTTATAAAAAAAGTTGAATTAAAGTGTGCTATTTTGCCATAAGCAATAACACCATTAATAGATTCAATAAGGATATTCTTGAAATAAAGAACTTACTGGCAGAGATTATTGAAGAATCTGCTCCTGAAATTAAAGATTAAAGTTAAGTCCTTAGCGATATCAACCAATACATATTTTACACCTTCTGATCTTACTGATTAATCGTGTTATGAAGGTGAAAATATGTAACATCCATTTATGGTCAAAACTTTAGTCTACCTTAACCCTATCCGGCCATATATTTGGCAATTCACCACTAAAGCCCATCTCCGGTAAATCATCGATTGTTTTCATTTCATCCTCAGATAGTTCAAAACCAAACACATCCATATTTTCCTGGATTCGTGCTACAGTGGTTGACTTAGGAATAACAACTGCTCCATGTTGAATGATCCAACGGATAGCAACCTGCGAAATTGATTTATTATGCTTTTGAGCTATATTGTTCAACACATCGCTTCCAAAGATTTTCCCTCTTGCTAGTGGAGACCAGGCTTCGATAACAATACCATGGTCTTTGCAATATTGAGTTAGTTCAGGTTGCCAATAACCCGGATGAAACTCGATCTGATTTACAGCAGGTACAACTTTAGCTGTTTGTAATAAAGCATCAAGATGTTCAGTCCAAAAATTACTGACACCAATAGATTTTATTTTCCCTTCTGCCTGCAGGTCTTCCATTGCACGCCATACTTCGGCATTTGTTTTTTGCCAATTACTATAATTTAACTCGTTGGCAGGCCAGTGAATCAGGTATAAATCAATATAATCTAACTGCAACTTTTTAAGCGATTCATTTAAAGCTCTTATGGTTTGCTCGTAACCCATATCCTCGCGCCAAACTTTGGTTGTAACAAACAATTCTGCCCTATCAATACCCGATGCTTTTATACCTTTACCAACAGCTTCTTCATTTTCGTATTTTGCAGCCGTATCAATTAAGCGATAACCACTTGCTATTGCTGTTTTAACCGATTTAACACCTTCGGTTTCGGTAGCTTTATATGTTCCAAATCCCAAAATTGGGATAATATTTTTATCATTAAGTGTAATTGTATTCATAAGTGCTAATTTACTTTAGATCTTAAAATAAGAAATTATTTAATAGTACCATTAATAATTTGACTTGAGCTTTTGTTTTATCAAATGGATCCATATTAAAATAAAAGAGGCTGCTTCCATTAAAAGAAACAGCCTCCATAAATCTAATAAACTTTAAACCTGATTTCAATATACTTTATTGATTTTAGAACTCTGCAAAGAGTGCATCCTAACTGAAAATCATTCAAAATAACCCCCCGTTATTTTTCATTTTCTTCAGGAAGAATACAACACTTTACAAGTATTTTTATTTAAAATCTGAAACTTTAACTTTTCAAATATTTAATGATATTACATCAATAAATTAAATAGACTCTCAGGTTAATATACAAACTATTCTGCGTATGCTACACCATTGAAACAAGCTCTATAAATAGCTTTGATTTCACTAGCGGTTGGTTTTTTAGGGTTAAATAATGTACATGGGTCATTTAATGCATTTTCAACCATAGTATCTAATTTTTCTTCCCATGCTTTTTCATCTACACCAGCTTCTTTAAAAGAAGGAGCAACACCAACCTGAGTTCTTAATTTTTCTACTTCTGTTGCAAAATCCTCCGCTGTTTTTTTACCAAATAATGCAGCAAGATCGTTGTATTTATCTGTTGCTGAAGCATTATATCTGATAACATTTGGCATTAAAATAGCGTTGGCACAACCGTGGGGAACTCCGAAAGTACCACCTACTTGGTGAGACATTGAGTGAACAATACCTAACCACACATTTGTAAAAGCCATACCTGCCATACAAGAAGCATCGTGCATTGCCTGACGAACTTCTGTATTATCAGGATTTTCAACTACTGTAGGAAGATTTTTAAATACTAAGCTAATGGCATCCTTAGCTAAAGCATCATTATATCTATCTGCAATATTTGAAACATAAGCCTCTACTCCATGACTTAAAGCATCTAAACCAGTATTTGCAGTTACGTTTTTAGGCATTGATTTACATAAATCACCATCAATAATTGCGATATCAGGAGTTAATTCATGAGAAACAATTGGGTACTTTGTTCCTTTCTCCCTGTCTGTAATTACTGATAATCCTGTAACCTCAGTACCAGTACCACTAGTAGAAGGAATTGCAACAAAAACAGCTTTATTACGCAATGGTTTTACAGCAAAAGGTGCAGCTAAATCTTCAAGTTTTGAATCAGGATATTCGTAATATACCCACATAGCTTTTGCTGCATCAATAGCAGAACATCCACCTAAACCAATGATTACATCTGGTTGTTCTTGCTTAAAAAATTCAGCTCCTCGTAAAACTGTTTCAATAGAAGGATCAGCTTCTACACCTTCGAAAACAGCCGATTCAATATTTGCCTCTTTAAGGTAAGCAATAGTGTTTCCTAATGATCCGTTTTTCTTTACAGAACTACCACCAGTAACAACTACTGCTTTTTTACCTTTAATTTCTTTCAAATTCTCCAAACTACCTAATCCGTGAAATATTTCTTTCGGAACGATAAACTTTGCCATTTACTTTTAATTTTAATTTGTTGATTGACTATTCAAATTTTACAATGGCAAAAGTATAGCAACAGGCGAAGATGGTTGTTACTAAAAAGGTTCATTCACTTATGAAAAAAGATCAACCTTAATTATACCACCAAAACCACTTGTACAACAATGTATCTATATTCTCATATTCAGAACTTTAGAATAAAAAGATATAAAAACAGTATTATTTTAAGAATAAATATGGTCTGATTTCAACGCACACATTTGAATACTAAACCCTAAGTAATTATATATCAACAATACAGAATAGACTGATGATAATAACTTAAGACTTTTGAAGTTCTGTTGGATTTATTCCAAACTTATTTTTGAAGGCTGCACTAAAATTTGACAGGTTTCCATAACCAAAATCCAAGTAAATATCAGATGCTGTTAAGTCTCCTTCCTGTAAGATATCGTGCGCTCTTTGCAAGCGTTTATCCTGAAGCCACTTGCCTGGCGACTCTCCAAACTCCCTTAAAAATCGTCGTTTAAAAGAAGATAGACTCATATTACATAAAAATGCAAACTCCTCAAGTTTAAGGTTGGAGTAGGCATTGCTTTCCACAGTTTTTTTAAAGGGAGAGATTTCCTTTGAAATAAGGGAGTACAAATACTTTTCAAAATCCGCTCCATACTTGGTTAATAAGTAGGTTAAAATCTCCTCAAACTTAATACTCAACATTTGAGACGAAAATTTATCCGGGATTTGACTAATATTAGATAGAGTGCTCAGAAACGACGTTATGTATTCATCATTTTCTATAATAAAAAATGAAGTTTCTTCTTTTGCTTCAGGTTCTTTTAATTCGTATTTTTTTAAGTAATCCAGTAGAATTTGTTCCGAAAAGAAAAAAAGTTTACAGAAATAGATATCGTCATTATCCAGTAATTCAGTCCACAACCAGTTTCCCTGACGGATTAATAAGGACTGATCTTTACTCACCATAGCTGTTGCATCCGCAAAATGAACCTGCTTTTTGCCCACTTGTAAAAAGCTAAACATATTCATACTCAGCTGAACTTTACTTTTTACAACATCCTCAGTCATTTTATAATCGTAAATAAACAGGTCTTTATTCTGACTATTTTCCTGTTGATATATTTCAGGTATATTTTCTATCTGCATCCTTTATGTTTTTGGCAAAATAAATTACGTTGGCATAATTTAATTGCAAATATAAAAACAGAATACATTTCTAATCGTTCTATTTTTCAATAGTGCTCATAATTCATAAAAAGAAAAGCCATAAACAAATTGCTTATGGCTTTCCAAATTTTCAATTAACTGTCGCTTTTAAACAATTAACCTTTTCATATACGTCCCCACTTTAACTATATATGCTCCTTTAGTCGGTTTAGATATTTTTTTGAATGCAGTGCTTTTAACACTTTACTTCCGGTTATGGAATAAATTTCAATTCTACTATTCGCTGCTCCATCATCCTTACTTTTACAGAGGTTGGGTTTGGACAAATGGAAATGCTTTGTACATCTTTATCTTCAACTGCTGTTGTTAAAATCATCTTCATGTGAGAGAATTCATTCTCTTGGCTCAGTTCTTCTTCTGTAATTGTTTCAGCCTTATTATGAACACCACAAACTAACATTTATACGAAACTGTATTCGCTTAAAATTTATCACCATAAAATAGTTCATTTAGATAAAAAACCACCTCACAAATTGACAATTTATAATGCCAAAAATATAAGCTATTTATAGTGTAAAAAAGATATTGTTGTTTTATTAAACCAGGTAGATGATTTCTTCAATAAAGTGGCCTGTTTATTAAATAAAGCGATTAACAAAACCTTAAATAAAATGATTGAAATATGGAGTAGGACTATTTTTTATAGGGAATAGAAATGATTATTTGAGTTCCGGAAGGTAGCTTATCTTCAATTTGAAAATCGATATGTGTTTTAAATAGTTTATTATAAATTTCAACTTGTTTGCGTGTCCACTTAATACCATTACCACCACTTCTATTATTTGCGACTTCATTTTGCATGGCTTTTTCCCTGCCTATTCCATTGTCAGTTACTGTTACAGTAATCGTATCCAGCTTTTGAATGATTACAATACTCACCAAACCTTTGTATGAAATATTTTTAAAAGCGTGTTTTATGGCATTTTCAACACTGTTTTGTATTAACAAGCGTGAAATATCAACCTTCCCCAAATCTATTGCCTTATCATAATCAATAGTATAATCAAAAAGATCCTTAAATCGAACCTTCATTAATTTTAAATAGTCAGTAACAAACTGCATTTCTTTTTCCAGACTCCAACTAACCACTTCAGAAAACGACATGGCAGAACGCATCATACTCGAAAAGCAAGTCATTAAATCATAAGCTTCATATTTATCACCTTTAAGAATTTTAGCAGAAACCAGGTTTAGTGCATTAAAGGCAAAGTGTGGATCTAACTGAGCTGTTACCAATTTTAGCTGCAGCGAAACTATTTCTTGAAGCAACTTATTTCTTTTATTAACCTGCCGTTTATAAAGATTTAAAATCAATAATATAAAACCTGTACTCAATAAATAAATGATACCCCAAAGAATATAACGAATGGAATAATAGTTATTAGTTGTGATTAAATAGGTATACAAAAAATGACGATCGGTTACTTTTAATATTTCTCCTTGTTCAATGATTTTACTTTGTACATATAAATTATATGAGTTAAAATATAAATCTGATTCAAATGAAAGCTCATGGTTTATTTGCTCAATATATAAATTGACTTTATTGGTTTTATAATCATTTGATAAATAGGCTAATTTCCCATTACTTAATTCAAAAGGAATCAATGAGGAATTAGGTAATTTTTCTGTAAAAGAGCTTTGCTGAAATGCTGTTAATTTGGGTTTATATTCATAAATATGAAACAGATCTTCTCCCTTATTACGCAATAAAAAGTGATGATTAGAATTTAAGCTTATACTAACAAGCCCGCCCCCATTAACTTCTTGCTGAACGGTCTTTTTATTGATAATCTTACCTTCAATATCTGTAGTTACAATATAGTTAGTATTACTGTTATTTTCATTAAATACAACATATTGCAAATGCTTATTAAACTCAATTGGACCTCTAACAACACAGCCAGAACCACTATATTCGATTGGTTTAGATACTAATTCCAACTTGTCGTTAAATGTAAAAATACGGGCACATGTATCCGGATAAGAATAAACAAAATCATCAGGACAATTATTGGTTGCAGGGGTTGTACTTATAAGTATTAAACTATCATCAGGAGTTAAAACAGGAGTGACAAAATGTTGGCTACCAGTATTAATGGTTGAAATCAGGGTATCATTTACATAATCATAAGCCATTATTTTTCGGGGATATAAAGAATAACAGCCATTTAATAAAAAATAGATTTCAGGAATCCCATCACCGTTATAGTCATGATTAATTATTGGACGTAAAACAAAATCTTTGACCCCGGGAACCATTCCTATCTTTGAAATAAATCTTCCATTTAAAATAACGCGCTTCGATGAAAAATCAACCGCATTTATAAACAAAGAATCTTGCTTCTGGGTAAAAACAAACACTTCCCGATTGCCATCTTTATTTATATCACAGAACACCGGCATGGTAAGATTTTCCTGTTCTGGTATTTTTCCGTAAAAATTAAATTGATGTTTTACCGAATTATTATTCCCCCAAATAAAACAACAGGCAAACTTGCCCCGGTAATCCAATACATCAATTTTCTCTTTAATTCCATTTTGATCCAGATCTTCGAAAAATGTCAGCCTTTTGTTCTGAGTAATATCTTCGGCTTTTTTCAATGTTAAATGATAAGGAGTAAACATCTCCGGCAAAAGAAATATAATAACAGCTGCAGGAATTAATGAAAGTATCCATGGACTGGATATTATTGCAAGAAAATTGATTTTATAAACCTTTTGAAAAAGACTTTTCATGATTGAAAGATCGTATTAATTTCTCTCAAAAATACTGTTGAAACATCTACTTCCATTTGTTTATTCCCACAACTAATGGTACACTTTTTTAGTTTACGGTTAATTGAAACAATATGATCCTTATTTACCATTAATGATCGATTAACCCTTACAAACATATCTTTAGGAAACTTCCCTATAACTGCACCCATATTATATGATGCCACATATTCAGTTCCATCACTTAAACATATGCAAGTATAATTACCATCAGCCTTAAAGAATACTACTTCCGCAGGATTGATGAAAATAGTTTCATTTTTTGAATTAATTAAAACTTTACCGGGTGGCGTAATTTTTAAACTATTCAAATACTGCTGCACCTTTTCTATCGTTTGTCTTAACTCTTCTCTACTAACAGGTTTTAGTAAATAACTAAATGTATTTAGTTTAATGGCTTCGGACACAAAATTTGCATGAGCACTAACAAAAACAACAGCTAAGCCTGGACTACATTCTTTTATTTTTTGCATTAAATCAAGTCCGTTAACTGTAGGCATTTGAATATCTAAAAATACCAGATCAATTTTTGAAGTTTGAATTAATGGAAAAATATCAATTGGATCAGTGGTTTTTTTAATGATATTAACCTGTTCATACTCACCCAAAAGAATCTCTAATGAATCAAGTGCATCCTGCTCATCATCTATCAATACAGTATTTATACCTGTCATAGTTATACGAATATTTCCCCTGTTTAAGAATCCGAAAATTAACAAAATCTGAACAATTCTTTTAATGATTCTAATTCAATTCTTTCTATTAACCCTATGTTAAATGAGCATGTATTAATAAATTCAATTTTTACACCTAGAAATATTTTTATTATCTTAATGGAAATTAACCTTTTAACATCATATTCATCTAATCACATCCCCCTAATATGAAAAACGCTACAACTACCTCTTTACGAAAAATCATATTTGTTGATGAAAAAAACTGTGTAAACTGTCATGCCTGTATTACAGCGTGTCCTGTTAAATTTTGCAATGTTGATAAAGGAAATCACATGTCGGTGAATCCGGATTTATGTATTGGTTGTGGTAAGTGTATTGAAGCCTGTAAACACGATGCCAGAAAACCTCTTGACGACCTGGATCCTTTTATAAAATCGCTTGACGAAGGAAATCCTTTTATTGCGATTGTTGCTCCAGCTATTGCAGCAAGTTTTCCTGAAACCTATAAATCATTTAACGGGTGGTTAAAGCACATTGGAATTGAGGCTGTTTTTGATGTAAGTTTTGGTGCTGAGTTAACCGTGAAATCATATATTGAAGCTTTAAAAAAAGAGCAAAAAACAATAATTGCTCAGCCTTGTCCTGCCATAGTTTCATACATAGAAATTTACCGTCCCGAATTAATTCCTCATTTAGCACCTGCTGATAGTCCGATGCTTCATACCATTAAAATGGTAAAGGAATTCTATCCTAAATATAAAAAACATCATGTACTCGTAGTTTCTCCATGTCTGGCCAAAATCAGAGAATTTGAAGATACCGGTAAAAACATCTTTAATGTAACTTTTAAAACATTTAGCAACATTTTTAAAGAACATGGTATTGTATTGGAACAATTTCCTGATACAGACTTTGACAACCCTCCGGCAGAAAGAGCTGTATTATTTTCCTCACCAGGTGGCTTATTAAAAACTGCAGAAAGAGAGGTTCCGGAAATAGCTGATAAAACAAGAAAAATAGAAGGTCAGAATTTAGTTTATCCTTATCTCGACAGTCTTTACAAAAACATTAAAAACGGAATTGCGCCACTTTTAATCGATTGCTTAAATTGTGAACAGGGATGCAATAGTGGCCCCGGCACCATTACCAATCATTTAAACCTTGAAGAAGTGGAGCACCTGATTGAAACCAGAAAAAAAGAAACGCTTAAGAAATACAATTCTGCCAAAGGACAAAAAACACTAAAAAAGACAATTGATGATTATTGGAAAGAAGGCTTATATGCCAGAACTTATAAAAACAAAAGCTCAAACAATCATATTATTATCCCTGTTGAAAAAGAAAAATGGGAAGTTTTTAATACGATGAATAAATTTTCGGATGAGGATATATACAATTGTTCTGCCTGTGGTTATGGAAATTGTGACGATATGGCCACTGCTATTTTCAACGGTTTAAACAGCAAAGAAAATTGCCATTATTACAAGAGCTCTGTTATTATCAATCTATCCAGATCAGTAAGCAATACTATTATTGAATTACATAAAAAATTCTCTTCCATAAATCAGATGCTGGATATATTCAAAGATCTACGAACTGAGTTTAGTGAATTAGAAACAACCATAGCCCAACAAACAAAGCTCATTGAAAAGTTTGAGAAAATTGCCAATACCATACACAAAGTTTCTGACAGAACAAATATGCTGGCTATAAATGCATCCATAGAAGCAACACGAGCAGGAAAAGCCGGATTAGGTTTTAATGTTGTTGCCAATGAAGTATTAAAACTTGCAGAAAACACCACAAAAGAAACTGTAAAAATAAAAGATAACACTAACGAAATAAAGCAGTATTTTACCTACACAGAGAAAAAGCTAAATCAATCAACTACTAAATTTACTCAGGCTTCAAAACTCTATTTGAAAGTTTCTGGTGCAATAGATGAAATGAATGATGCCATTCAGGAATTGAATAAAAAAACAATGGATTTTGCAAACAATGAATCACAAACATTGAAAAAAAATTCTTTTAAAGATGTTGATGAAAAAGAAATTCTAGTCTAAAAAATATTTTTCCGTAACAACGTCTGCTACTTTGTTATATTGATTTTAGCTAGAGATCTATGTTTCAACACTCAATATTAGATAGCGTAATCTTTAAAAATTGAGGCAAAAAAACTTCCTGCATATAAATGCAGGAAGCACACAATTAATAATCCAAATTCTAAAATTCACACCAAATTTAGTTATTATCTCTTTACAATCTTTTTAACTACTTTATTCTTTTGTCCATTGACAGCTAAAAAATAAATACCAGAACACCAACTTGATGTATCAACAAAAACTTCAGATTCCATTGAAGTCAAATTATAAATCATTTGTCCATTCATATCATATATTGTAACCTTATCTGCAGGGTCTTCAAGTGAAACTGTTAAAAAATCTCGTACCGGATTGGGCGAAATTATTACACCATCAAGCTTTTCAATATCACCAATTGCCGTTGGAACACAGTTACTTCCTATTACACCAATATCTTCAGGTGCATATATTCCTGTTGTAATTAGTATTTTATCCAATTTTGCACCATTTTCACGTGGGGCAATTGTAAAAGTATGAGCACCAACTGTTAAATCAGCCATTTCAAATAATGTCCAACCCCAATCACTATTTGCCAGTCCATTTACATAAGAAAAGTTCCCATTATCAATTGTTTTATAGAATGAATCATCGTTATAAGTAGGACAGTGCACTCTTCCAAAAATTCTGTAGGTATTAGCTTCTTCAATATTAAAGTCAAAATCGAGCAATTGAGGTTCACCGTACAATGGAGGATCGTAATTATCTATATCATATTCAACATATTGACCACTGGATGCACCTTCCTCACTTCTTATATTCCATAATGAACCCACGGTGGCACACTCAGCTTCCATCCAAATACCTACTGCATTGGGATCTTCTGGAAACGTAGAATCACCCGTACCCCACCAATTCATCCATCTTTCATAATTTATTGAAGAGTATGTTGAAGGAAATACTTCATAAGTCTCTGATAATTGATCATTTCCTTTCATAAACTTATCAAGCATATAGTTAAGTTGAGTGTTTTGTGATGTAGGAAAAGAACAATGTCCATGTCCTCCATCAATAACATAAGCAAAACGATCACTTATTCCCAATTCGTCATATATTAATTTGGTGGCCTTACTGTTTACGTAACATGATTTATTTGACAGCCAACCAAAATCTGCATTTCCTGTCACCATAAGGGCTCGTGGAGCTACTAATCCTGTCAATAAATGATGGTCGGTAGGTATTTTTGATATATTTTGTCCGGCAAAGTCACGCATGCTATTTTTAAACCAATCATAATTCGTATTTCCTAACCCTTCCACGTCTGATTGCGTTGCTGAATAACGCCAGGACGTTGCTCCTCCACCTCCTGATTCCTGAGCAATGGTTAAAGCAATACGTTCATCAAATGCCCCGGCAAACAGCGCCATCTTTCCTGCGTATGAACAACCTGTTACTGCAATATGATCTAAATCAATCGTATTACTACCAACCACACCATTTAATTTATACAAACCATCAATTAAACGGCTTATTCCCCATGACCAGGCAGCATATTCACCAGTGTTATCAATATTTTGCTCTGGATATAACTTAAAAAACGGATCATTATTTGTATATGAACCTCCCCATCCGGCATAAGTTACAACCTGATCGTGTGCAAAGTTCATCGTTGCAATACCACGACTCGAGAAATTTGATGCAGGAAGACTACCTGTTTGGCTGTTCATTCCTATTAAAATAGGATAAGGCCCTGTTGCTCCTGTTGGTATAGTAATCGTAGAAGTTAAAGTGAGTGTATTTGCTCCTACAGTTACTTTAACAGTCAGAACATTGCCCGAAAAACTTGCATCAATCTGAGACATATCAACAGTTGGTCTGTTTCCTATTTCATAATATTGAAACATGTCTAATAACTCCTGACGATGTTTTTCCCAATCGCTAGGATCTGTAGAACGAACCGGACTTACCCCTAATGGATCAGCACTCCATGCAAATGGATCCGGTAAAGGTTGAACTACCGGACAATCAGCTAAAGATGGTAAAGTAGTAGCATCTCTAACAATATCAGCACCGGAGTTTTCTGAATCATAAACTAATGGTAATTGGGCTTTTACCCAATAAACATTGAGGCAAAATAGTGCAAGCACTAAAAGCGTAAGATGTTTTTTCATAAATGTAAATTTTAAGGTTTAAAAAACTGAAATTTAGAATCTCATGTTTTCTTTAGATTTTACATTTATAAAAATAGAGTCGCCTCTATAAATCAATTTATAATAATGGATACAATACTTTAAATATTAGACACAAAAGGATTACTTTTTTGCAGAAAAGAGGAATATTTTATACTTGTAGCATATTTGGTTGATTTTCAGTTTTTTCATTTGTGTAATATTTGTTTCTTTTAGTCACATGGAGGTCGCCAATTTATTCATCCTCGTGTGTGAGAAATTTTTATCATGGCTCGTTTCATGTGTTTATTTTTTCTTTTAATTGCCACATGGAACTCGCCGAAAAAACAATCATTTTCATGTGTGAGAAAAAATTTCTCATGGCTCGTTTCATATGTCTAAATTCATTTTCAATTGCCATATCTAAAAAAAAACGCACATTATTAACACTTTACAGATTATTTACTGGAATATTGTTTAGTTCAACAAACCCACCAATCTGTAGGGTATGCAAGCAACCCTACATTAGAAGCTAAGTGTTTTTTTCTATCCTTCTAGTATTCTTATTAAATCATCATTTACGTAAAATACCTCAACTCCATCTTTTTTAGGTCTCAGAATATTATTGCTCACTAGTTCATTTACATATTTAGTCAATGTTGTCCTGGATGATTTTCCTATAATCTCTCCAATTACACTGGGTTTTATATATGGCTGACTAAATATTGCTTCATTCACTTCTTTATTATACCATTTTATTTTTCCTTTTGCATACTCCAATGTTGAATCCATTTGTGATAAAATTTCATTAATTCGAGTATTTGTCAATATCGAAGTCTTTTCTGTTGCTTCTAACATAAATTCAATCCATGATTCCCAGGAGCTGCGTTGAGTAATGGCTCCTAATTTGAAATAATAGTCTTCCTTATTTAGAATTATGAATTTTGACATATATAAAACAGGTTGACTAAGCAATCCTTTACTAATTAAATATAAAAGGTTCAAGATTCTTCCTGTTCGACCATTCCCATCCTGAAATGGATGAATAGCTTCAAACTGATAATGAGCTACACACATTTTTAATAATGGGTCTACTGGATATAAATCATCATTATTTAAGTAATCTACTAGATTATCCATTAATGATTCAATCAATCCTTCTGCTCTTGGTGGCGTATAAACTATTTCTCCTGAGCGAAACTCGCTTTCTCCTCTTTTTATTACAACCTGAGCTTGAGGAGGACGATACCCAGATGTTGTTTCTTTTATCTGGTTAAAAATCTGTTTAATTAATTCAGTATCTATCTTTTGCTTTATTTGGAGCTCTTTGTAACCGGCCCAAAGAGCTTCCCTATATTTCAACACTTCTTTTGTTGCAGGATTAATATTAACTTCCTTATTGGTATTAGATATAGCTTTATAAAGTTCATCTTCTGTTGTGAAGATATTTTCTATTTCTGAAGAAGTTTTTGCTTCCTGTAAAGCCAAAGTATTAATTAACATTAATGGATTTGGTAATCTATTTAGATTTCCATTAACTGTCGCCAATGCTCTTGATGCGGAAACTAAACGTTTTAAAATAACTGGATTATTTTCAATATCCTTATTAGGCGGTAATAATGGTAAATTATTGTAGGGATTTAGTCTGTCAAATTTTAACGCTTCCACAACTGTTCAATTTTTATTTAATTTTGGACACAATGCAAATATATGTCCAATTATTGATAAGCAATCATTTCAATGTTCATATTTTTAAGAAATTTGAACAAACACAGACAGTAAACATACATAATGAACACAAACCAACCATATGTTCAGATTTTATATTTTTTTTTGACAGCTCTACATCAATAAAGCCTAACGACTCGGCTTTGCGCAGTGTACCTGTGTTGCGCCTGCGGCAGGCATATTACGCATTAGCGCGTGTTGAACTAAACCTGCAAAGCGGGAGCTTAGGTTAAAACTAACAAAATTCGTAAGATAATTACATTGGGTATGCAAGCAACCCTACATTAGAGGCTAAGTGTTATAGGGCGTTTTTCATTCTCGGAAAAATCGTAAATAAAATCCATGTTATATTAGATATTAAAAGAAAAAACTTTGTCAGCCAAAGACTCTTGCCAGTTCTTGTTTCGTAATCACCGTTTTGCTCTTTTAAAATGACTAATTTTTCTTTATCAATCGAAAGTCCAGCATTATCAAGTGCATTAATGAATCCATCTATCTCTGCAGTACTTGAAAGTCTTTTAAGATAATTGGTCTTGAAATTATGATTTTTATAGACAGTAATTGTCGAATCAGCAAAGTTTCTTATTAATCTATCTTGTTTTTGTTTGTCATCAAATACTCTATCACTAAATCTTTCTCCAATATTAAATCCAATCCAAACATTTCTTAAATCAGAACTATCACCTGGGTTTATTAAAGGGCAAATAAAATATGAATTTACACAAATCACAGGCTCTTTCACATGATGTTCTTTTGTAACATACATAAATGATTTATCCATAAGTTGTGTTGAATTTTTTATTGAATAAAACATAGATGGTTCTGTATCAAATATATCATATGTGTTTTCAAGTTCCGTTAATTTTCCACTTTCGAAATAAACATAATATTGATAAGATATCACTGGAGCAGTCATCAAAAGCCACCCAATCAGCAAGACAAATTGTAAGTATTTGTCAGATACTTGTAGAAGTTTTAATCTTTTCCTTAGGACAAAATAAGTAATCAAACCTGAAGTCAATGCAGGAACAACACTGCCGAAAATTATATTGTCATTATCAATCAGGTGATGTTTAACCACAAATAACCAATAAATCACTGAAAATATCAGGAAATAAAGTATTGATATAATCAAGTATGGAATAATTATTTTTCTAAATCTGTATTTCATTGCCTATCTGTGTCGTGAACGCAAATGCCCTATAACGTTGGCTAGATGAAGCGTATGGCAATTTAACGAACTAAACCTCCAAAACTCCGCTGAGCCAAATCTTTTATTTGTTTTTATCTTTTCATTTCTAAAGCCAAATCAAAGATTTGGCGGTGGTCGATTACCAAACAATTTTTCTTGAAAATCACGAATGCCATATGCTTTATACTAGCGTGTTGAACTAAACCCGCAAGAGCGGGAGCTTAGGCTAAAACTAACAAAATTCGTAAGATAATTACATCTTCTACCATTATTAATTTTTAAATACAATTGTAATGAGTAGAGAATC
>NZ_JAPDPJ010000379.1 GCF_026013605.1 Plebeiibacterium sediminum | reverse complement strand
GATATGTGTTACAACATTAACCTGTAAATTCTGTAAATCCTGTCCATACTTTATTTTTTGACAGGATTAACAGGATAAACAGGATTAATTTACTTAGTAAATATGTTTTGCGATGAGGATCGTAATGTTTTGTAAATCTTACATCGGTAATTATAAATAGCTATTAAGTCATGTAACTCCATTCGGCGTATTACTCTATATGAGTCTAGTTCCTAAAAATGCAAATAAGGCCTATGGCTATGACGTTATTCATCTGGCAAATTGATATGTGTTACAACATTAACCTGTAAATTCTGTAAATCCTGTCCATACTTTATTTTTTGACAGGATTAACAGGATAAACAGGATTAATTTAC
>NZ_JAPDPJ010000378.1 GCF_026013605.1 Plebeiibacterium sediminum | reverse complement strand
AGGAAATGGCTAAATTATGGATATAACAAAGAGACTCCATATGCTGCGTAAACTTATTTTTTGCTTGAGAATAAATCTAAAAAACGAATTAAGAACAGCATATTTATTGAGTAAAAGCCAGAGAGTATTTAGGGAAAAACCCATTATTACGGAAATAGCCACTCAACCAGGAGCCTCATAAAATTATTAATTATGGCACTAATTTATGGAATTGATTTATCACAGAAAAAATTTGATGTTAGTTTTAGGACTGAAGGTGGCAAGATGGCTCATTTAGTAGTTAAGAATAATCTTAATGGGATAGAGTCCTTTTTAACTAGTTTGCCTAAAACTGCACTTCTATGTGCTGAATATAC
>NZ_JAPDPJ010000377.1 GCF_026013605.1 Plebeiibacterium sediminum | reverse complement strand
GCAGAACTTCCTTGTCCCATTGGAACAGCATTAGTTTTTTCTGTCGAAAAGTTAATCGAAGTGGAAACCTTTAACTTTTCTGTCTTATGACTTGCTTTAGTAGAAATGGTATATCTATCATATGAATCTACATCTTCAGGATAGATTCCATCTACACTATTTTGTGTGAAAGAAAGAAAATAATCTGTATTTGCATTTCCTCCGTATGCAGATATAGAGTTCTTATAGTTTAATCCATACTCAAAAAAGTCATTAATACGATCTTCAATATATGAGAAAGGTGCTACTTGCTGAGAATTATCAACAACATTACCCCATGGGCGCATTTGGCCATCATATCTTGGTCCCCAATTACCATT
>NZ_JAPDPJ010000376.1 GCF_026013605.1 Plebeiibacterium sediminum | reverse complement strand
TTATTCTATGCAGTGTATCTTGCTCAAATGCTGGTTCGAGTTTGCAACTCGGACCTTATAATACAATATTCTAGCACCGTTTACCTCAGTTTTTTTTTAGCATTTGCTCTATTCCCTTTGCACCCTACTCTCTGTACTAAGCTCTCTGCACCCTGCTCTTCGCTCAAATACCTTTCTCCTTGTTCCCTTGTTCTCTTGTTCTCTTCTTCGCTCAAGCCGCTAGGCTCCTACTTTTTGCTACAGCTCAAAAAGTAGGCAAAAGAGCCGCCGGCTACACCTGCTTCGCTCAAAAAACTACGGTGCCTTCGTCGAAAGCGCTGAACTTGACTTTCGTACCTCAAGTCTTCAAACAACACCGC
>NZ_JAPDPJ010000375.1 GCF_026013605.1 Plebeiibacterium sediminum | reverse complement strand
AAAACAATTAAGTTATTATAGACTTTCTGGATATTGGCATACTCTCTTAAAAGAACCAAAAAAAGAACATATTTTTAAGGATGGAGCCACATTTAATCAAGCATTCAAGCTATATTGCTTCGATAGAGAATTAAGATTATTATTATTAAATCAAATTGAAAAAATAGAAATATCAGTAAGAGCAGCATTAGCCTATGAAGCTTCTTTAAACTGGGGAACGTTTTGGTTGTCTGAAAAGGACAACTTTTCAAGTTTTTCAAAATATACATCTACTGTTAGTAAAATATTTGGGGAACTAAAAAGAAGTCAGGAAGTTTTTTTAGAGGAGTTTAATAATACTTATATTGATGAATTCCCTCC
>NZ_JAPDPJ010000374.1 GCF_026013605.1 Plebeiibacterium sediminum | reverse complement strand
GTTTTAAGCGGAGAGAGAGGGATTCGAACCCCCGGTACGTTGCCGCACAACGGTTTTCAAGACCGCCGCATTCGACCACTCTGCCATCTCTCCAAAATCTTATATTTAATCCAAACACTTTTGTTTGGTAAATGTGCTTTTTTCTAAGCGGATGCAAATATATACTTTTTTGATTATTTATCAATAAAAAAGTAAGAAAATAAAATAAAAAATATCTTTCTGATTGTAGAAAAAAAAACTCGTCTAAACTTTTGCTTCGACGAGTTTTGCGGAGAGAGAGGGATTCGAACCCCCGGTACGTTGCCGCACAACGGTTTTCAAGACCGCCGCATTCGACCACTCTGCCATCTCTCCAATACTTTT
>NZ_JAPDPJ010000373.1 GCF_026013605.1 Plebeiibacterium sediminum | reverse complement strand
ATCAGTTACCACAGCACTAAATGTATTTGAGACTGGTAAACCTCCATCGGCTGGAATGGCCAATGCGCCTGTCCAAACGAAAGTATAATCATCTATATTTCCTGAAGTAAGGATATCATCATTAAAGTTATTGATATCAAAACCTACTGCTTCATCTGCACAGTAAGATGCAGATGTGGCTTGTAATGCAGGATCTGGATTAACGGTAATTACTACCTCTGTTTCACTGGTGCAACCTGTTGTATTATCAGTCACAACAGCTCTGAATGTGGTTTCCTCTGGAGTTCCACCATCGACTGGAATGGCCAATGCGCCTGTCCAAACAAAAGTATAATCAGCTACATTGCCGGAAGTAAGGATATC
>NZ_JAPDPJ010000372.1 GCF_026013605.1 Plebeiibacterium sediminum | reverse complement strand
AAGTAGTGAAGCTGAAAGTTCTGCTTCATCTTTTTGAAAAGCAGTTCTATACCCCAACGCTTCTTGTATAAAAATGCCACTTCTTCTGCTGATATCTCAAAATTGTTGGTCAAGAACTCAAAATAGCGATTCTGATCATCTTGGTAAGCCACTTTTCTAAGTCTTATTGTCTTCTTTATTTTATATTGCTTTTCTCCATCTTCATTTTCCGGATAGTATTCCAACTCTATGGTCTGATCTTTTAGGACTTTGGCGACACCTTTCTTTTTATATCCAGTCTTATGTGTTTCTATAATTGTGTAAACTGCATTTTTCTTTAAACGGGTTACAAAATAGACTTGCTGATGAGTCCATAAAGCAAACTGATGATA
>NZ_JAPDPJ010000371.1 GCF_026013605.1 Plebeiibacterium sediminum | reverse complement strand
AAGTAGTGAAGCTGAAAGTTCTGCTTCATCTTTTTGAAAAGCAGTTCTATACCCCAACGCTTCTTGTATAAAAATGCCACTTCTTCTGCTGATATTTCAAAATTATTGGTTAAGAACTCAAAATAGCGATTCTGATCATCTTGGTAAGCCACTTTTCTAAGTCTTATTGTCTTCTTTATTTTATATTGCTTCTCTCCATCTTCGTTTTCCGGATAGTATTCCAACTCTATGGTCTGATCTTTTAGGACTTTGGCGACACCTTTCTTTTTATATCCTGTCTTATGTGTTTCTATAATTGTGTAAACTGCATTTTTCTTTAAACGGGTTACAAAATAGACTTGCTGATGAGTCCATAAAGCAAACTGATGATA
>NZ_JAPDPJ010000370.1 GCF_026013605.1 Plebeiibacterium sediminum | reverse complement strand
CCTTCGTCGAAAGCGCTGAACTTGACTTTCGTACCTCAAGTCTTCAAACAGCACCGCTTTTACCGACTACAGCATCTTGTTTTTTGGCTCACCAGCTAATGCCGGAAGAACCATTCGAGATTGAAAGATTTTCTAAAAGGATTATTATAGACTACCAGAACGCTGGTGCAAGATTGCATCTTGTAACTTTTCAACTTCGATAAATTCAACTTATTCGTTCGGCATAGCGTCTCGCTATGTCGTCTAAAACCAGGCCTCTGGCCGTACTTAAAATTTATCTATTTTTATTTTATTCTATGCAGTGTATCTTGCTCAAATGCTGGTTCGAGTTTGCAACTCGGACCTTATAATACAATATTCTAGCACCGTTTACCTC
>NZ_JAPDPJ010000036.1 GCF_026013605.1 Plebeiibacterium sediminum | reverse complement strand
ATTACAACCTCAGTTTCGTTGGTACAGCCTGTTGCTTTATCGGTTACAACAACACTAAATGTAGTTAAGACTGGTAAACCACCATCAGCTGGAATGGCCAATGCACCTGTCCAAACGAAAGTATAATCATCTACATTGCCAGAAGTCAGAATATCATCATTGAAAATATTGATATCAAAACCATCTGTTTCATCAGCACAGTAAGTTGCCGAAGTCGCATGTAAAGCTGGATCTGGATTGACGGTGATTACTACATCAGTTTCGCTGGTACAGCCTGTTGCTTTATCTGTTACTACAGCGCTAAATGTAGTTGAGACTGGTAAACCACCATCAGCTGGAATGGCCAATGTGCCTGTCCAGACAAAGGTATAATCATCTACATTTCCTGAAGTTAGGATATCGTCATTGAAGATATTGATATCAAAATCAACTGCTTCATCTGCACAGTAAATTGCTGAAGCTGTTTGTAAAGCTGGATCCGGATTAACGGTAATCACAACCTCTGTTTCACTGGTACAGCCTGTTGCTTTATCAGTTACGACAGCGCTAAATGTAGTTGAGACTGGTAAATCACCATCGGCTGGAATGGACAACGTGCCTGTCCAAACGAAAGTATAATCGGCTACATTGCCGGAAGTAAGGATATCTTCATTGAAGGTATTGATATCAAAATCTGCTGCTTCATCGGCACAATATATAGCGGAAGTAGCTTGCAATGCAGGATTGGGATTGACGGTAATATTAGCAACTGCCGTGCTAGTACAAGAAGTTATTTTATTAGTAACAACTACACTAAATACATTTGTAACTTGTGTTCCTCCATCATCCGGAATAGATAGAGAACCAGTCCAATCAAAAGTATAATCTTCTACAACACCTGAAACCAGCACATCATCATTGTAATTATTAATATCAAGTCCTACTGCCTCATCGGCACAATAAGTATCCTCAATATCTCGAACTGCAGGATCTGGATTCACATAAATAGTCACTAAAGCCTTACTAGTACAGCTGGTAACAACATGAGTAACTACGACATCAAAATTGTTAATAGTTCGAGAGTCTCCATCTTCAGGAATAGACAAAGATCCGGTCCAGTCAAAAGTATAATCTTCTACACTGCCGGAAATAAGAACATCATCGTTATAATTACTTATATTAAAATCAACTGTTTCATCAGCACAAAAAGTATCTTCAGCATTTTGCACTTCAGGATCTGGGTTAACATAAATAGTCACCTGAGCAGTACTGGTACATCCAGTATCATCATTGGTTACAACAACGTTAAAAACATTAGTTGTGCGTGTACCACCGTCTTCGGGAATACTTAAAGACCCTGTCCAATTGTATGTATTTCCCATTGAACTACCAGAAACCATTACCCGATCCTCATAATCTTCAATGGAAAAACCAGCTGCTTCGTCTGCACAATAGGTATCCTCAACATTTTGAACATCCGGATTCGGATTAAACACTAAAGACATACTTTGTGAAAATGAACAATTTCCATTATTCTCGGTCCCTATGACATAATAAGTTCCGGTTGATGTGGCATTATAAACGTTGGCTGTAGATAAAATCTCATCACCGGTTTCGTTTGAAAACCATTGGTAGCTTTCCATTCTATCTTTGGCAGTTAACTCTATTAAGTCACCATCACAAGCCTCTTCTTCACCATCTACCCAAAATGAATTATATGAAGAGAAATATCCAAAGCTTATACTCCCCAATACACTCTCACTAGCTCCATTTTCATCCAGAATACATAAATGAAAAACACCGGTAGTATTTACTAAAGTATATGGTTCACCAACTGCTAAATCACTCATTTTAACAGCACAACACTCCCATGCCTCCTGTCCTGTATCCTGTCCGGAAATTGGGGCCCAGCTGTTATTATAGCTACTAAAATCTATTTGATTCCCCTTGCTATCGTATAGTATAAAAGAAGCGTCATCTTTCTTTTTAACTACAATATTTACCCAGAATTCTCTATCTAAAACCCTGGTAAAAGAAACTGTATTGGAACCATTACAATTATAATTGGGCAAAATGGCACTCCCCAATTCATTAGCATAATCAGTAGATTCATTTACCAAACCGGTGACCTGATATGCATATACATTTTTATCAGCAAAAATATACAAGGCATGGTCAGGTATATCAAAGACAACTATTTCTCCTTTTCGCAATGGTGTAGAATTACTTGTGTTATTATTGATAACAACAGTGGTATTATCCTCTATTGCCATAACATACACTTGTTGCACTGAATTTTGATTTTTATTACTATCAGAATCCTTGCTAGTATTTACAGCTATATATTCAGTACCAATTGCATCTACAGGAATAAGTTGATCACCAATTAAGTCACTTACCGTATCTACAAAATTCTGCATCACACCATCATCCGAAATTGTAACAGCAACAACTCTGTCTGATGTAATTTCAGTTCCTGCCAGAGCTCCTAAAACAGAACTCTCCAAAGAATAAGTCTGGCCTTTATCTAAAACAATTTCAAATGTAATATTAGCCGGATGACCATTAATATTAGTTGTTGGAGTAATTTGTATTGTTGTATGATCAACTGTAGCTACAATATCTACTTTTTCATTAGCCGAACTATGATATTCAGGATTAGCCGGATCGTTATATATTGACGGAATAAAAAATCTTTTTCCTAAGGCACTTCCACCTTTTAAAACAAACTTTTCTGAATTGTTGGGATTACTTACTTCATAGTATGCTGAAATATCTGCATCTGAAACAATCAATAAACCTTTTGAATTTATTGTACCTGAAGGTGTATTCTCTACATCTGCAATATTTAATTCTATACTGACCGTATTATTTGCGGGTATTGTTACTTACCCTAGAATCCGATCATTTTCTGCCGGTAACAGAATCTGCACATTGGCATCAGAATCATATGCTGTTATTCTTAAAAAAACAGGTTCTTCACCATTTGTGGAAGAAATATCAGGGGCAACAAACCAAAACTCCTGATCAACCTGACCATATATATTTAAAGCTGAAAACCCTAGTAACAGTGATAATAGAAAAAATACTTTTGGCATATATTTAGATTATTTGGTTCCATAAATACGGGGGAGGAACACAAACTCCCTTTAACAACTTGCGATGAGACTAATACCAATTAATTGGATATACAGGAACAAAACTTCAACAGATTTGTATTAGATGAGCTGAACAAAAAGAACATGAATATTATATAAACTGTCTTTTGCAACTTAACGATACGCATTAGCTATAATTAAATACGCCTTCTGTTTCAATAAGTTTCCTTGAATACAGCCTGTTACAGGAGTTTAAGAATGCCTTCTAAATTGAACTATAGTAGTTCATCAATGCATTTTTATCATTTATTAACAATTCATGTTCTTTAATCACATAATCCAAACAAATAAAAAAGTGATATTTTTGTTATTTTTTTCAAAAACACCTGTAACAACAACGTTTTCATACGTTTCGAATATATTATTCAATAAATTAAGTATTTTACAATTTGGCACAAAAAAAGTGCATGATCCACAACTGAACCATGCACTTTATTATATCATATTCGACAATCGAATCAATCTTTTATGGAATAGTTTCTACCATAAATTAATAGTGAATACCTTTAACCTGAGGATTTGCTAAAGAACCTTTTACTTCAAAAACAATGTCATCTCCTTCCATTGGGAAGGTAAATCCTAACATCTGTTCAATATTTTGAAGACTATTTTTAACTCCCGGATTAATATCTGAAATTTTAAGATTAAAGGCCTCTATTTCTGATTCATTGGGAGCGTTAAATTTCATGTTTAAATCTGCTAATAAATTAGCTTTAAATGCAGGTAACAATATACGGGTATCTTCAACCGTCAACTTTCCATCTTTTAAGTGTGAGTTGACTAAAAATTCATTTATTTTTAAATCATCAGTAGTTAATCCTACCATAGACAGTTGCGCATTTAACTGAACTTTTTGTTCTTCAGGAACTTCAAAACTCATCCCTTTTAAATCCATATGAATATCAAATTCAGGTTCCATACCTTCCATAGGATTATCTTCTGACCCAAACTTAAATTTACCCGACATATCATTTTCAAAAGAATCAATAGAATATTTAAAACCCGACAACATAGGATTTTCAATACTTACAGTTCCATTGCTATGAGATGCTGAATTAAAAGCAATGGATTTTGGTTTAAAATCATCTATTTTTAATCCTTCATATTCCATATCAAATTCGCCCTCCATATCATAATCTGAAGTTAAAAACTCCATCTCATTCAAAGTAATATGATGTGTATCCGGGTTAAAAAGAAGTCTGCATTTACCTGAGGTAATCTCTTTATCAGCATACATTGCTGCATACATTTTAAATTTATCCTGATTAATAAAATCAGAGCTCATCCTTAGATTCTTAACATCAAAATACAATTCCTGTTTTTCTGTTGGCAGTTGTGCCATTAATGTTTCTTTATTAAACTGATCTAAAGATCCGTCGAACTCCAAATTTAATTTTTCAGCCTCCATCACAGCAATGGTCTCTCCCATGTATAAATCTAACTCATCAAATTTAAGATTTAAGAAAGTTAGTTTCTCCAATTTTCCATTTTGCGACAACTCCAGTGCTTCTTTATATTTCATATTAACACCAAGCTTGTCCGCTTGTAAAATTTGCTCCTTTTCTTTACTTTTCACATCCAGATTATAAAAGGTAAATTCAGAGAAAAGAGGATTTACTCTTAATTTAGTATAGGAAAACTCAAAAGGAAAAACGCCTTTATCTATTCCTAGTTTAAGATTTTCATCAACCTTTTGAGCCAGCTGAATTCCATAAACAAAATTTCCCAATAATGTTATGGCAATCAACACGCCTACTGTAATAAATATTTTTCTCATCTGCTTAAAAATTACTTTTGTTTACCAAATGAAATGCTATGAAATTTTAATACTTAACAGGTAATATTCAATGCTTAAAATTTCATGTATGTTCCATTCGTTTAATTTAAATATTTAGGGTTTATAAATAACATACTCCACCAATACCAATCACCGTTTTTACTTTTCGATGTAAATGTAAGTAATGCCCTGCGCTTATTTGCAGGCATCGTTATATTTACATTTATTACACCATCTTTGATCGTGAACAGTTTCGGCTCATATTGATTATTGAAAAAGCAATTCAAGGAACTAAAATTATTAGAATCATCCAACCTTAATTCTATAGAATACTTTTGTTGTGCCGATAAAACGATTGGACCTGGTTCATTGGTTTGTATAGGCAATGATTTCATGGCTATTCTTTGCGTAAATTTATCCATACCAAAATGAGCTCCTGAAGCAGGGAAACGGGGAATTGCATAAAGATTGGAATTACAATCCCATACTCCGGAATTTTGAGCAAATGCCAGGTTGTAACCTCGTTCTTTTAAAACACGTTCCATTGTGTTATCAAACTCTCCATAAGGATATGCATATACCTTTGGAACAAAACCCAAATGCTCAAGAAATAATTGCTCAGACTTTTCCAGATCTTCAATAAAGGCCTGTATCCGTTCCTCTTTTGATATATTTAAAAAATATGAATGCGCATGAGAGTGCGAACCAATCTGTATGCCGGCTTTTACCAGCTCTTTAATTTGTTCCCAATTCATATAATCCGACCACCCAACACTTTCTGTATTTATAAATATGGTTGCTTTACAATTATACTTCTTTAAAAGCGGAAACCCATTTTTATAAAAGGATACAAAACCATCATCTACTGTTATAAATACCTTCTGATTACCGGAATCCTGATTTAAAGACAGTTGGTTTATTGTAAAGGTTTTAATATGGTTATCGTTTAAATATTTCAGCTGCTGCTCAAACAACTGCTTAGTTGTATTAGTTGTAGGATATCTGTTATCTCCAAATCTGTGATATACCAAACCAACAGCGTTAAAGTCAGCGGTAAAATGATAATCTGAAACCTTGGTTACCTGTCCATCACAAGCCTGAGAAAATATAATAACAAGTAAGCTAATCCAATAACTTTTTCCAAATCGTATCATTTTTATTGATTTTAGCCAATCTGTAACTATCATATATATGAAGATCATTAAATTCAATCATATTGCGCAAATTCTGAACATATGCAAATCTTTTCTCTGAATAATTATTCAAATACCAGATTAAACGATATGGATTATCTGAGTAAAGCCTCATCTCTCTAAATTGCTTATAGGCATTAGCTCTTGCTATAGTCTCCAGATAATCATAAACCGACTCAAAAACGGAATCATACTTGCGCAAATAAACGGTATTATCACCTCTCGACTGTCCTGCTTTAATTCTCTTTTCGGATGAATTATATGACCATATTCCAAAAATATTATTGCCTTCTCTGCAAAAACGGGAAGTAGCCCAACCACTCTCTATTGCCGCCTGAGCTATTATAATAGATACGGGATGTGGATAAAGACGTTTAATCACATCATTAACATCATCGGTCTTGTAAAACACTTTCAAACTATCCAGATACAAGGAATCTCTTTCGCTGGCTACCCCATTATTAATAGCAGCATTAATTTTCAGAACCCGTTCTCTTTTTAAGTCCATCTTTTGGCAAGCTAACAAAACCGATGGAAGCATTAAATCAATAAACTTCTGCGTACGTTCTTTGTAATGAATTTCCCTCATATCAGGAATTGAACTATATAAAACAGGATTAACAACCTCTGAGGTTATCTCTGCAATGGAATCAACAGAGCTACAATCACAAACAATAATATTTGTTCCTTCAATCTGCTTTTTATTATTACTACGATTAAGAAAATATAAAACAAGGGCAGCTATAATCATTCCTGCCAATGGAATATACTTTTGACTGGTAAGTACTTTTTTTAACTCACTTTGCATGTATCATTTTAATTAAAGATTACTCATATCTAAGAGATTCTATTGGTTCTAATTTAGAAGCTTTTATAGCAGGCATTAATCCTGAAAGTAAACCAACCAATAAACACAAAACAATGCTGATTATAATCCATCCCCAGGGAACAACAAAACCACTATTTAAAACCATTGATAATAAATTCCCAACTAATATCCCCAATAAAACACCTCCAATTCCGCCCAAAACTCCAATTGTAATGGACTCCATTAAAAACTGATTACGGATGGCTCTTTTATTGGCACCTATTGCTTTTCTAATTCCTATTTCACGTGTTCTTTCGGTAACTGCCACAAGCATAATATTCATTAATCCTATGGCTGCACCAAACAATGTTATAAAACCAATAATATTGGCAATTATTGTAACATTGGATAAGTTTTCTATTAACATACGCGAAAGATTATCACTCTTTACAATATTAAAATTGTTCTCATCTGTTGTTTTTAATCTTCTTACTAACCTAAATGTACCAGTAGCTTCACTTACTGCGGCATCTACCTGCGAGGGATTGTTTGCCTTAACCTCAACTTTAAAAGACATTTGCGGACGACTAAAATATTGCCTCACATTACTTACAGGCAATAAAATAATATTATCACTCTGACCTCCAAATCCGGCTCCTTTTTCTTCCAGTACTCCTATAATCTTATATCTGCCCGAAGCCAATGAAATCACTTTATCAACTGCACTAATTTTACTTGGGAATAACTTTTTATATAAAGCAGATCCAATCACTGCTACATTTCTGCCATTTTCAATATCCTGCTTTAAAAACCCTCTCCCTTCTTTTATAATGTGCCCCGATGTTGTTATAAAATTCTCATCAATTCCTATTACACTAACATTGGGGTTTGATTTGTTTGATTCATACTTTATGGTTGCATTACCTGAAGCAACATACGAAATGGTAACAACAGCCGGAAAATGAAATGATTCTTTAAACTCTGTTGCTTCTTTATATGAGATATAGCCAAAACTCTTGGTTCTATGTCTTTGCTTACCGATAACAATGTTTGATCCTCTGCTTTCAATAGTAAAAGTATTGGCTCCCATACTTGTAAAGTTACTTGAAATAGCTGTCTCTATTGATTTTACCGCAGTAATAATACCTACCAAGGCCGTAATTCCTATTACAATAATCAGAATCGTTAAGATTGTTCTTAATTTATTAGATTTTATTGCTCCAAAAGCAATCTTAACATTTTCAATGAATAGTTTTGAAACCATGATACAGGTTTGTTCTTAAATTATTTTATAAATATAATAAAATGACATACATTTTAAACTTTTTACAGAATGTTTGGTTACTATTTAAACATGACAAAAAGCATATTAATTCATTTTTTTTATATTTTTGTGTTCTTCCAATTTTAAATAACAGAATCAAATAAAAATGTTTGATAACGTTTTTTGCTCAACCCTAATTTTATACTTAAATTACAAAAACTTTAAAATAATATTATAGCTATGGCCTTTGACATTGACATGATTAAGAAAGTGTACGCCCAAATGGGAGAAAAAGTTGATAAAGCTAGAACCATCTTGGACAAACCACTTACTCTTACAGAAAAAATCCTTTATGCCCATCTTGCTGAAGATACGAATGAAGCATTTACAAGAGGTGAATCTTATGTAAACTTTAATCCTGACAGGGTTGCCATGCAGGATGCTACTGCACAAATGGCTTTGCTTCAGTTTATGCAAGCCGGAAAAGATAAAGCTGCTGTGCCATCTACTGTGCATGCAGACCACCTAATACAGGCAAAAGTTGAAGCAGAAAAGGATTTAGCCACAGCTAAAGTATCAAACAAAGAAGTTTATGACTTTTTAAGCTCGGTAACAAACCGTTATGGCATTGGATTCTGGAAACCGGGTGCTGGTATTATTCACCAGGTAGTTTTAGAAAATTATGCTTTCCCGGGAGGTATGATGATTGGAACAGATTCTCATACTGTAAATGCAGGTGGTTTAGGTATGGTTGCCATTGGTGTTGGTGGTGCTGATGCCGTTGATGTAATGGCAGGAATGCCTTGGGAACTTAAATTTCCAAAATTAATTGGTGTTAAGCTTACAGGAAAACTAAATGGCTGGACTGCTCCTAAAGATATCATATTAAAAGTTGCCGGAATCTTAACTGTAAAAGGTGGTACTGGTTGCATTGTTGAATATTTTGGAGAAGGTGCCGAATCATTATCCTGTACTGGTAAAGGAACCATTTGTAACATGGGTGCAGAAATTGGAGCCACAACTTCTACATTTGGTTATGATGCATCCATGGAGCGTTACTTGAGAGCTACAAACAGAGATGATGTGGCCAATGCAGCTAACGAAGTAAAAGATTTGCTTACTGCTGATGCTGAAGTATATGCCAATCCTGAAAAATATTTTGATCAGGTAATTGAAATTAATCTTGATGAACTTGAGCCACACTTAAACGGACCTTTTACTCCGGACCGCGCTACTCCTATCAGTCAAATGCGTGAAGAGGCTGAGAAAAACGGTTGGCCATTAAAAGTAGAAGTTGGTTTGATTGGTTCATGTACAAACTCATCATACGAAGATATTTCAAAAGCTTCATCAGTTGCTGAAGACGCTGTTAAAAAAGGATTAAAAGCTAAAGCTGAATTCTCAATCACTCCTGGTTCTGAACAAGTACGTTATACTATCGACAGAGATGGAATGGTTGATACCTTTAAAAAGATTGATGGAGTGGTATTTGCCAATGCTTGTGGACCTTGTATTGGTATGTGGGCTCGTATGGGTGCAGAAAAACAAGAAAAAAATACCATTGTACACTCATTTAACAGAAACTTTGCGAAACGTGCAGATGGTAATCCAAACACCTATGCTTTTGTTGGATCTCCTGAATTAGTGACTGCTTTAGCTATTGCCGGAGACTTAGGTTTTAACCCTATTACCGATACCTTAGTGAATGATAAAGGCGAAACAGTAAAACTGGAAGCGCCCACAGGAAATGAGTTACCTCCTAAAGGTTTTGATGTTGAAGACCCGGGTTATCAAGCTCCAGCTGAAAATGGTTCTGGTATCGAGGTCATTGTTTCTCCGGAAAGTGACAGACTTCAATTACTAACTCCTTTTGCAGAATGGGATGGTAAAAATATTACCGGTGCTAAGCTTTTAATTAAGGCTGAAGGAAAATGTACTACTGACCACATTTCTATGGCTGGTCCTTGGTTAAAATATCGCGGACACCTTGATAATATTTCAAACAACATGCTTATTGGTGCTGTTAACAAGTTTAACGGTGAAACAAACAAAGTTAAATCTCAGCTTACAGGAGAGTATGGTGAAGTTCCAGCTACTCAAAGAGCTTACAAAGAAGCTGGAATCCCTACTGTTGTTGTTGGTGATCACAACTACGGAGAAGGTTCTTCAAGAGAGCATGCAGCTATGGAACCAAGACATCTTGGCGTTAGAGCTGTATTGGTAAAAAGTTTTGCACGTATTCACGAAACAAACCTAAAAAAACAAGGTATGTTAGGTTTAACTTTTGCCAACGAAGCTGACTACGATAAAATTCAGGAAGACGATACTTTCAACTTTATTGATCTTGTTGATTTTGCACCTGGTAAGCCATTAACCATTGAAGTGGTTCATGCTGATGGTTCAACAGATTCTATTGTTGCAAACCACACTTATAATGCACAACAAATTGAGTGGTTTAAAAATGGTAGTGCTTTAAATTTAATTAAAAAGCAAAACGCTTAATTAAGAAGACTTTGCTTCAAAATATCAAGGCTGTTCATTTTTTGAGCAGCCTTTTTTATTTGTTATCATACCGCATTAACAGGAATAAATGACTCAACAATATGCGCATATTATTCTTCGATAAGTTTTATGATTTCGTTTTGTAATTTTTTCAAATCATTACAAACAATTGCCCAAATGATATCTTCAAGCCAAGTTTTAATCTCTATTTCCATAAATTAAAACTTTTGTTTGGTCTATTTCTTTTTTTAGAAATCTATTTCGAATAGCTTTTTTTTCAAGTAGGTCAATATGCCTTTTTAGAATATCTTCTAGTTGAAATTTCAGATTGAAATATTTATCTGAATATGAAATTGGATCGGAGTCTTCTATATCAACAATTAAATCAATATCACTATCTGGTCTGAAATCATCTGTAGTAATTGAACCAAAAGCAAAAAGCGTTTTTACCTTGTTTAATTCACAAAGCCTCTTAATCTGTTCTGTATATTGATTTAATAGTTTCATTCTAAACAAAGATAATAAATTTTCAATCATAAATTTGAGTGGTTTTAACGCTTTACATTCACCCTAATATATTTAAAACACTCCTACCCAAACATGACCCTCCTACTCCAATATTCCATATCTTATCAACTCCTAATCACAAGATCATCGCAAATATATGGCCATGATGTTGCAATAAGGTTGTGATCAGGTAGCGAAACTTTGCCACGCTGTTCCGATCCTGACCCGATCCCCTGGCGATGCCGTTGCGATAAATTTGCGTAAATTTGCGATGGCGTTGCGATAAACCCGTGTAGATTTGCGATGCGCAATAAAAAAAGAGTTGCCAGATTACTCCAACAACTCTTTTCTAATATTTTATTTTGTAACTGATTATCTCAACGAAGCATTCACTTCTCTTTCAAGATTCTTAACCATATTACTCATTATTTTATCAATCTGCTTATCTGTAAGTGTTTTATTTTCATCTTGTAAAATAAAGTTTACAGCATACGATTTCTTGTCGGCTCCTAACTTCTCACCCTCGTAAATATCAAATAAAGAAACGCTTTTTAATAACTTTTTCTCAGTTTTTAATGCTACCTCTTTAATTTGCCCAAACGTAACGTTTTTATCAACTAATAAAGCTAAATCACGACTTACTTCAGGATATTTAGGAATCTCTTTATAAATAACAGTCTGTTTTCCTGCAACTTTCAATAAGTTATTCCAATTAAATTCAGCAAAGTAAACAGTCTCTTTTAATCCGAATATTTTACTTAACTCAGGACTAACAATTCCGAAATCAACCAGGTGAATTTTATTTTTCGTTGCTAACGAAACACCTTCAATAAATACATCATTTTCAACATCTGTTTCAGCTAACATTGCTTCAGGAATATTCAAACGTAAGATGATTTGATTAACCACAGCTCGCATATCTGCAAAAGAAACTTTTCTTTCCTGAGCATTCCAGTTCGCTGTAATCATATTACCAGTTAAGAACACACCTAATGAATGATGCTCTGAGTATTTATCCAATGATCCTTTTTCCCCTTCCGGATTATTTAAACTATAGCAGTTACCAAATTCAAATAATTTTAAATCAGCACTTCTTCGGTTTACATTATGAACGATTGATTCCAATCCCCCCATCACTAATGATTGGCGCATTCCTCCTAAATCATTACTCAATGGATTAAATATTGCAACAACATTATTTTCAGGGTATTTTGTCAAATTGGAATAAAATCCGGGTTTTGTAAGTGAATTACACATGATTTCACTAAAGCCCTGAGAAACCAACTGATTAGCTATAATATTTTTAACCTTATGGTCATCCGGTTTATCGGAGTAAACCAAAGTTGAGTGAACAGCTTCCGGAATCTCAATATTATTATATCCGTAAATTCTTAAGATATCTTCAATAACATCAATTTCTCTTTGAACATCAACTCTATAAGGAGGAATTGAAAGTTTCATACCTACCTCATCCTCGTTAAGAATTTCCATTTCCAATGAAGTCACAATGGTTTTAATGGTTTCTTTTGAAAGATCTTTACCAATTAATCGTAAAATATTCTTCCATTTTACATCCACTTCAAAGTTGGCTATTGGATTAGGATAGATATCTGTAATTTCAGAAGAAATAGTTCCACCAGCAACTTTTTTAATTAATGAAGCAGCTCTTTTTAGTGCAAATACAGTAATATTTGGATCAATACCTCTTTCAAAACGGAAAGATGCATCAGTACTTAGCGTATGTCTTTTTGCTGTTTTACGAACAAAAACAGGATTAAAGTAAGCACTTTCTAAAAATACTTTAGTAGTAGACGCTTTAACACCACTTTTCATTCCTCCAAATACACCTGCAATACACATTCCTTCCTCTGCATTACAAATCATTAAGTCTTTATCTGAAAGCTCTCTTTCTATTTCATCTAAAGTAGTAAACTTACTTTTTTCAGCGAGTGTTTTTACAACTACTTTATTGCCTTTAATTTCATCTCCGTCAAAAGCATGTAAAGGTTGTCCTAACTCATGTAAAACAAAATTAGTAACATCCACTACATTGTTAATTGGAGATAATCCTATTAACTTTAATTTATTCTTTAACCAATCCGGTGAATCCTGAACAGTCACTCCGGAAATAGTTACACCACAATATCTTGGACAAGCCTCTTCGTTTTCAACAACAATTTCTACCGGGAAATCATTATTATCTACTTTAAAATCTTCAATTGATGGTAACTGAAGGTTTGCTTCTTTTCCATTTGATTTTAAGTAAGCCGCTAAATCACGAGCTACACCATAATGCGAAGCACTATCAACTCGGTTTGGAGTTAAATCAACTTCAAAAACCACATCAGATTCTACCTTAAAATATTCTTTTGCAGGAGTACCAACAGCAACATCAGCAGGTAAAACCATAATTCCATCATGACTTTTACCTAAACCAATTTCATCCTCAGCACATATCATTCCTTGTGATTCCTCACCTCTGATTTTTGATTTCTTGATCGTAAAACTTTCATCACCATCGTACAATACAGCACCCACTGTTGCAACCACAACTTTTTGACCTGCAGCCACATTGGGAGCTCCACACACAACCGGTAGAATTTCATCTCCACCTACATTAACGGTAGTTTTACTTAACTTATCGGCATTCGGATGTCTTTCACAAGTTAATACTTCGCCAATAACCAATCCTTCCAGTCCTCCTTTAACAGACTGAACCTCTTCTACTCCGCCAACTTCGAGTCCGATATCTGTCAATATTTCAGACACTTTATCTACCTCAATATCAATATTTAAATAATTCTTTAGCCAGTTATATGAAATTTGCATTTGTAATGTTTTTGATTTAACCTTTAACAAGGAATATAACAATTCAAAAGTCTATTCTTTATCAGAATTTTATTTTGAGCCAACAAAAGTAATTATTTTGATTTCAAGTACCGAATTTTTGTGAATTAAAGATGATATGTTTATTCTTAATTTTAAATGCTATTGAAAAAATTGTAAATATTCCTTTTTTATATTTAAACATAGATTTCGCTTTGAGCTTTTTGTGTTGTAATTTCAACTTTTCTAAGAAAGACTATTTATATTTGGAATCTAAATAAAATCAACACGGTCGTGACAAAAGAAAAACCAGTAATACTAGTAACTAACGATGATGGAATTCATGCTAAAGGCATACTTACTTTAGCAGAAACAGTAAAAGAATTTGGTAAAGTTATTGTTGTTTCAGCAGACAGATCTTATTCTGCAATGTCTCATGCCATCACAGTTAAAGATCCATTAAGAATTAAGGAAGTTGAGGAAAGAAACGGGATTCATTTTTACCAAACCAATGGTACTCCTGCCGATTGCGTTAAGCTTGCTCTTCATTTTATTTTAGATGAAAAACCAGACTATATTGTTTCCGGAATAAACCACGGCACCAATAGTTCAACAAGTGTTCATTATTCAGGAACTCTTGGAGCTGCAAGAGAAGGTTGTTTAAATGGTGTTCCTTCCATTGGCTTTTCATTATTAAGTTATGATCCTGATGCTGATTTTAGTGAAAGTAAAAAAGTTATCAGAAGTGTTTTATCCGAAACCATTAAAAATGGTTTGCCATCTGGTACATTTTTAAATGTAAACATCCCTGAATCAAAGAAACTGGCAGGCATTAAACACTGCAGACAAGGAAACGGTAAATGGGTTGAAGAATTTATTGAGAGAGAAGATCCCAGAGGTCAGAAATATTACTGGCTTACCGGTCATTTTAAAAACCTGGAACCTGAAGCAAAAGACACTGATGAGTACTTTTTAGAGCAAAACTTTGCAACTGTTGTTCCATGTAAAATTGATATAACTGATTTTGAAACATTAAATAAGGAGATTAAGTATGCCCTGTAAATGCAATAAATTATACATAGGACTCATTATAGGACTTATTTTACCTATTGTTACATCTTGGTTAATCTTTTACTTCCGTTTTGGAAATTCATTAAGCTTGAATGAGTTTATAACAGGATTAATGGAAGCACATGGATTTACAAAACTATTAAGTATAAGTGTACTTCCTAATCTGGCAATTTTTATGATCGCCATTAAACTCGACCGATTATTAGCTGCCAGAGGAATTGTAACAGCTACTTTAGTTTATGCATTGGCAATTATTATTTTAAGATTCGCACTTTAATTCAATATTATTAAAATTTATGAATGAGAAATCAATTCTCTGTCGAAACATAAATACTACAAATTAAAAACACTACATATGCAAAAACACTCTTTCGGGAGATTATTTTTGACTATGTATGTTACTAGCATTTGAGTTACATTAAAACTAGTCAAAGTAAATCTTTTCCCACAAGGATATGATTAAACTTGGTTGTACCGTGTAACTAAATAAATCAGATTATAGCAGATGAAATATTACATTATAGCAGGAGAACCATCAGGCGATTTACACGCTTCAAATCTTATGAAATCATTAGTTAAAGAAGACAATGACTTTGATTGTAGATTTTGGGGAGGTGATTTGATGAAAAAAGTTGGTGGAGAAATGGTTCGTCATTACAATGAAACTGCTTTTATGGGCATTAAAGAAGTTTTAGTTAACCTTGGCAAAATCAGGGCAAACTTTAAACTATGTAAATCTGATCTTTTGAAATATAATCCGGATGTTTTGGTATTGGTAGATTACCCCGGATTTAATTTACGTATGGCTGAATTTGCCCACAAAAAAGGAATTAAAGTCTTTTATTACATATCACCCAAAATTTGGGCATGGAATACAGGAAGAGTAAAAAAGATAAAAGCATATGTAGACAAGATGTTTACAATACTTCCGTTTGAAACAGACTTTTATAAAACACATCAGGTTCCGATTGATTATGTTGGAAATCCGGTTTTGGATGCCATTGAAAACAGGCCTCATAAAAACGAAGATCTTGAAACTTTTAAGGAAAGAAATCAATTAGATAACCGACCTATAGTTGCCTTATTGGCAGGATCACGACAACAGGAATTAAACAATGTACTTCCTGTTATGATCAGCATGATCAAACATTTTCCAGACTATCAATTTGTAATTGCCGGTGCTCCATCATTTACTATTGATGATTACAAACCGTTTATACAAGATGAAGAGGTTAAAGTAATCTTTAATGAAACTTATGAACTTGTGCAACAAGCCCATGGAGCTTTGGTAACTTCAGGAACTGCTACTCTAGAAACTGCACTTTTAGAGTGTCCGCAAATAGTTTGTTACAAAATGTGGGGCGGAAAAACAATTACGAAGTTTGTAAAGCGTTTTATCTTAAAAGTAAAGTACATTTCGTTGGTAAACCTGATTGTAAACAAAGAAGCTGTAAAGGAAATTATTCAGGATGACCTAAATGAAACCAATGTTCAATTGGAACTGGAAAAGCTATTGAATAATCAGGATTACAGGATAAATATTTTTAATCACTACAACCAGCTTCACCAAATCATGGGAAAGCCAGGAACTAGTGACAGAGCAGCAAAACTAATGGTAAAAGCACTAAGATCATAGTGTATTAACAACAATAAAAAAAGCATTTTTATGTGGAGTTTATACAAAAAAGAAATAGCCTCATTTTTTAGTAGCTTAACAGGATATTTGGTAATTGGCGTATTCATTATAATTACAGGTTTATTTTTGTGGGTAATACCCGGGGAAATGAACATTTTATATGGAGGATATGCAACCCTGGAATCGCTTTTTTATTTGGCACCCTGGTTATATTTATTCCTGGTTCCGGCTGTTACCATGCGACTTTTTGCTGAAGAAAAAAGAACCGGAACTATTGAACTATTATATACCAGACCACTAACAGAACTTCAGGTGGTATTAGCTAAATATTTGGCAGGTGTAACGCTTGTTGTTATCAGTCTCTTACCCACTATGATTTATTTCTACTCAGTAGTTCAACTGGGTAATCCTGTAGGAAATATCGATTATGGTGGAACCTGGGGATCATTCATTGGTCTTTTCTTTCTTGCTGCAATTTACGTTAGCATCGGCACTTTTTGTTCCTCTCTTACCGATAACCAGATTGTAAGCTTTGTACTGGCAGTAATGCTTTGTTTCGTATTTTATTATGGCTTCGAAGCACTTTCTCAAGTATTTGAATCCAATCAAATAAAAAATACAATCGTATTTATGGGTATTGATGATCATTATCAATCCATAAGCAGAGGTGTAATTGACTCAAGAGACATCATCTATTTTTTGAGTACCATATCCATCATTACTTATGCTACACGATTAACACTAATCAGTAAAAAGTGGTAAATATTATGTCAAAAAATATCAAACAAAAAATACTACGCCAATCCATTATACTTGTCATTCTGGTTATAGGCATCAATTACATTGCGTCCGACTGGTTTTTCAGGATTGATTTAACGAGTGAAAAAAGATATTCTTTATCAGAAAACACTAAAGATTTATTTGAAGATTTAGATGAAGATATTAAGATTGATGTTTTTCTTGAAGGTGATTTAAATGTTGGCTTTAAGAAACTATCGCAAGCCACATATGAATTATTGAACGAATTAAACGTTTATGCAGGCAATAATTTAAGTTATTCTTTTACCGATCCCTCATCCGGATCCGTTAAGGAGAAAAAACAAATACAGGAAGAATTCAAGAAGTTAGGACTAAGTCCTCAGTCTGTTTTTGAAACTCAGGAAGATGGACGTAAAACAACATCATACGTTTATCCATACGCCATTGTAACTTATCGAGATTATCAGTTACCCATTAATCTTTTAGATAATATAACCGGATTTTCAGGAGCTGAGAATCTTAATAAATCTATTGAAAGCTTAGAATACAAATTCACCGATGCTGTTAAAAGGCTAACCATAAATGAAAAAATAAAAATAGCATTCCTTGAGGGGCATGGAGAATTAGATGAGTTGGATGTTTTAGACATTACCGATCATCTTTCGCAATATTATCAGGTTGATCGGGGTGTTTTAGGGACTGATCCCAATATATTAAATCCTTACAAAGCCATCATCATTGCAAAACCTCAAAAGAAGTTTTCAGAGAGTGATAAGTTTATCATTGACCAGTATTTGATGAATGGAGGAAAAGTTCTTTGGCTTGTTGATGCCGTTAATATAACTGTAGATAGTTTAAGAAAAACCTCTGAAACAATTGGCCTATTAAGCGATTTAAACATCGACGATCAGCTATTCAAATATGGAGTACGTATCAATCCTGTATTATTGCAAGATGTCCAGGCATCTATGATTCCAATTACAGTAGCGGATGGAAACAAACCTAAAATTGTTCCTGCTCCATGGTTATACAATCCCTTGCTTATTCCACAACCACAACATAGCATTTCTAAAAATCTAAATGTTGTAAAGGGCGAATTTGTAAGTTCAATAGATACAGTTAACCCTCAACTACCTTTGAAAAGAGATTTTCTTTTACGTACTTCAAAATATACCAAATCAGATCAGGTTCCTGTATTTGTATCTCTTAATTTTGTGAATGAAAAACCTAAACAACAAGATTTTAATCAATCGTATTTACCGGTTGCTGTTGTTGAAGAAGGCGTATTCCCTTCTGTATTTCAGAACAGAATGATTCCAAAGGAAATAAATATAAAGCCTCAGGATGTAAAATCTGAAAGTACACCAACTAAAATTATTGTGGTAGCTGATGGTGATATCATTAAAAATAAGGTGCGTTTTAAAAGTACCAATCCACAAGTTTTACCTTTAGGATACGATGAACTGACTAAAGAAAATTTTGGAAATAAAGACTTCATCCTGAATGCTGTTAATTATCTGTGCGATGATGAAGGATGGATGAATTTAAGAGCAAGAAGTTATACGCTAAGACTATTGGATAAAAACAAAGTTTCTAATGAATCATTCAAATGGAAATTGATCAATATGCTACTTCCATTGGCTTTTATTTTCATATTAGCACTCATCGTTTTTATGTATAGAAAAATAACCTACACAAAATAAAAGTGATTTGATAATTTTATGCAAAGAACTATATATTTTGCAATACTTTTTTTGATATATTTGGTAATGCAAAGTTTTGATTATTAACCATGTTAATTAATTTGTAATAACTACAGTTTTATAATTTTGGTTTAATCAAAGATTTAGCTTATTATTACCAAGATTAAGATAAAAAGATAAGTAAATTTTTAAATTATAATACAATGAAATTTGTAGTTTCAAGTTCTGAACTCCTTTATCATTTGCAGGCAGTAAGTCGAGTTGTAAGTAGTAAGAGCACTATTCCAATTCTGGAAAATATCTTATTTGAATTAGAAAACGGTAAATTAACCATTACTGCTTCTGATTTAGAATCCACTATGGTGACTTCCATGAATCTTGATAATACTGAAGGTGACGGAGCCATTGCTCTACCAGCAAAGATTTTACTTGAAACATTAAAGAAATTCCCTGAACAACCTATTACAATTGATATTGCTCTTGATACCAGAGCTGTAAATATTATTACAGATAAAGGTAAATTTAGTGTTGTTGGATTAAGCGGAGATGAATTTCCAGAAATTCCACAAATTGATGCAGATAAAGCTTCAAGACTGCAATTACCTGCATCGCTTGTTTTATCAGGAATTAACAAAACATTATTTGCCACAGCTGATGATGAACTTCGTCCGGTAATGAATGGAATTCTTATAGAAATGTCTCCTGAAAATTTAACTTTTGTTGCAAGTGATTCTCACAAATTGGTACGTTACCAGAGAACTGATGCTACAACAGAATTTTCTTCATCATTCATATTACCTAAAAAACCAGCTTCATTCCTGAAGAATGTTCTTGTAAAAGAAGATGGCGATATTAGTATTGAGTTTGACGACAAAAATGCTTTCTTCCAAATGGAAAATCACAGGTTAGTTTGTCGTTTAGTTGAAGGAAATTACCCAAGTTATAATGCTGTTATTCCGCAGGATAACCCTAACAAAATTATCATCAACCGTCAGGATGTAGTTAATACTTTAGGTCGAGTTTCATTATTCTCAAATCAGGCAAGTAACTTAGTTAAATTATCTATCGATGGTGATGAGTTAATGGTGTCTGCTCAGGATATAGATTTCTCTATATCTGCATACGAAAAATTAAGTTGCCAATATGACGGTGAAGCTATTGAAATTGGATTTAAATCAGCTTTCCTTGCAGAAATCTTAGATAACATTTCTTCGGAAGAAGTAGTTATGGAGTTAGCTGATCCTGCAAGAGCAGGTATTTTCTTACCATTAGAAAAAGATGGACCAGAAGATGAATTGATGTTATTGATGCCTATGATGATTAACGCATAATAACACTATAAAATATTTATGAAAAGGAGTCTGATTCAGGCTCCTTTTTTTTATTAATCATAACCAATCTAAATTACCCTTTCTCTCCTTTACAAAACTATATTTTTCGTATCTTCAAATCCTTTGTTAGAATAAGCAAAATAAACAAATAGATTAATCATGAATAGTTTAAAAGGAACAAAAACAGAACAAAATTTACTTAAGGCTTTTGCCGGTGAGTCTCAGGCAAGAATGAGATATAATTATTTTGCTAAACAAGCAAAAAAAGAAGGTTTAGAGCAAATTGCAGCCATTTTTGAAGAGACAGCAGAAAATGAAAAAGAGCATGCTAAGCGTTTTTTCAAATTTCTTGAAGGAGGCATGGTAGAAATCACAGCTTCATACCCTGCAGGAAAAATTGGTACTACTCTTGAAAACTTAAAAGCTTCTGCTGATGGTGAAAATGAAGAGTGGACTGAATTATATCCTGAATTTGCAAAAATTGCAGAGGAAGAAGGATTTAAAGAAGTAGCTGTTGCCTTTAAATTAATTGCAAAAGTTGAGGAAGCTCACGAAAATCGTTATCGTACACTTTATGATAATTTAGAGAGCGGTAAAGTTTTTGAAAGAGAAGGAAAAGTAGTTTGGAAATGCAGAAACTGTGGTTATTTACACGAAGGTACTAAAGCACTTAAAAACTGTCCGGCTTGTTTACACCCGCAATCTTACTTTGAAATTAAAGAAACAAATTATTAATAAAAAAAGGTTCCCAATGGGAACCTTTTTTACTTTATCTAAATCTTACTTTTGTTGTTTCATTAATCCAGGATTCAATGGTATATTGATCCCCTTCTGTTAAACCATGAAAGAAACCGGTTTCTTTATCCGGAAGATATTGTGAGTAAAGTGTAATTTGCTTATCAGCTTCTTCTTCACAAGATTTATCTATGGATTTTGCTTTTTGATATTTATCCAAGGCAATCCAATATACCGTTGAGTGTTCAAAATCATTCTTTCCATATTTTTTACTTTCTGCAGCATATATATTTCCAATTAGTATATAAGGTTTTCCCCAATCTCCTCTTGTACTTATCGCCTTTTTTGCTAAATCACGAGCTTGTTTATAATCCTCGAAATGAGCAAAATCTAATACAGCAAGCTCATAATACAGTTCTGATCTTTCGTCATCAATGCTACAATTTTCAATTGCTTTTTGATAAAACTCTTTAGCCTTGTCAAATGCTTGTTTTTTTACATACATTTTTGCCAGTTCGTGTGCTGCACTACTTGATGGGTTTAATGCATAATTAGTCTCTACTGCTGTATAATACAATGCTGACTCTGTACATCCTAAGTGATCTAACAATTTCACAATCCTACTTACATTCTGAATATTCTCCTGATCAGCAGTAAACTGGTCATTTAAAAACGGTTGAATTAAATCACAATCTCCTGCTCCACTTTTCACCAATAATTCATCACAACTCTCTCTTACGGATCCCTTTCGCTCTTTGGAGTCACCTACCGCTTTAGCTATCTGTACATCCAGCACTGTTGAAATCGTTAAATAATCACTAAAAAATTGCATGGCATCAAGCTCTCCTTCTTCAAACAATACCGACGATGTTTTTAAATAATTAAACAACACAACATCTTCAGATTTATTCCCTAAAAGTTCAAAGGATGCTTTAAATTCTTTGTAGGCCTGCATCATTGCCTCTCTGTTTCCTCTTTTATACTTAACCAGATCTAAAGCTTTTCTACCTCTTACCCAACCTTCAGGATATTTGGGATGAGTACCAAAATATTTGATTCTCTGATCATAAATCATCATAATCGTATCTACAACTTCAGATTGACGTTCTGACGTTTGTGCTACTTTATAATAATGTTCATACAGTTTTAAACCATCTGCATATATCCTTACACCAGCATCCGGACAATTTTTAAACATGTAATTCCATGACTCCAGAGTATAATCATACATTTTCTTTTTTAGGTTTAATACATAAATAGAATAATGCTTTAAACAAGCAATACTATCCTCTTTATTTGTATTAGTTTCCATTTCACTTCTTGATTCCGCAAATAATCCGCTACATACAATAACTGTACATAAGGTAAATAATAGTTTCTTCATCTGTTTATAATTTCGTTAATAGCTCTAATAACCAATATAGGAACATCAGCTACTTTTCAAGACTCATACCAAAATACGTTTCATCTTCATTTTATGACACTTACACACTAATAATACCAGTTTCATATTTTATTAAGTGTTCAGAAACAGATGAATCGTGTTCATTTTCGTACACTTCTATTTCAAAGGATATTACAGTATCTTTGTATATACACTCAAATTTATTGTCATGAAATCAATCGTAAGTTTTTTTTTAATCGAGTGAATACTTTTCCCAACAATCCACTTCTTTGGGAAAAACAGACTAATAAGTATACTTCAATTACTTATTCAGAAACTTTAGATCAGGTAAAAAAACTTGCTTTAGGATTAACTTCAATAGGCATTTCTGAAGGTGACAAAGTTGCACTGTTATCTGAAGGTAGAAACCTTTGGCTCATTAGCGAACTTGCAGTTTTATGTAACAGAGCCATAACTGTTCCCTTGTCCATAAAGTTAGAAGCCAAAAATGAACTTGAGTTTAGATTAATACATTCCGAAAGTAAATTCATTATCGTTTCTAAAAATCAGTTACAAAAAATAAGAGAAATTAAGCATAACTTACCTGCTTTAAAAAAGATAATAATTCTCGATCCTTGTGATCGATATGAAAAAAATGAATTATATATTGAGGAATTATTAAATAAGGGAAAAATATCTTTAAATGAAACTCCACTGGCTTTTGATGCAATGGCTGATAAAGTTTTACCCGATGACATTGCTACAATTACATATACTTCAGGAACTACTTCTCAGCCCAAAGGCATTATGCTAACGCACAGAAATTATACCGCTAATGTAGAACAAGCCTTTAGTTATATTAACATCCCTTCTTATTATAAAACGCTTGCCTTTCTTCCATGGGATCATGCATTTGCTCACACCGCATCCTTATATGCATTCATGTTAAAAGGCGCTAGTATAGCATCTGTTCAAACAGGAAAAACGACATTAGAAACACTTAAAAATATTTCGATAAATATTAAAGAAGTAAAACCACATGTACTTATGAGTGTTCCCGCATTAGCTAAAAATTTAAAAAAGAGTATTGAAAAGAACATTGAACAACAAGGGGCTTTTATTAATGCTTTATTTAAGGTCGCACTAAAGACTTCAATGTGGTATAATGGAATAGGTTTTAACAGAGGAATGGGAATCAAAAAACTTACATTCCCTTTAGTCCTGTTATTCAAGAAAATGATTTTCAAAAAAATAAAAGAAGGATTTGGCGGAAATTTAAAGTATTTCATTGGAGGAGGCGCATTACTTGACATTGATTTACAACAATTCTTTTATGCTATTGACATTCCAATGTATCAAGGGTATGGTCTCAGTGAGGCATCACCAATAATTTCTGCAAACACTCCCAAGTTTCATAAGCTAGGTTCATCCGGTAAGGTGGTAAATAACCTGGAAATTAAGATATGTGATTCCAATGGTTATCCATTAAAACCGTTACAACAAGGAGAAATTGTTATAAAGGGAGAAAATGTAATGAAGGGCTACTGGAAAAATGAAGAAGCTACCAAAGAAACAATAAAAAATAATTGGCTTTATACTGGTGATCTTGGTTATTTAGATAAAGATGATTTTTTATACGTAAAAGGACGGTTTAAAAGTTTATTAATCGGTTCTGATGGAGAAAAATATAGCCCCGAGGAAATTGAAGAAGCTATCCTAGATCATTGCCAGAGTATAGATCAAATCATGTTATACAACAATCAAAACGCTTATACTATTGCCATTATTGTACCCAATATTAATAAAGCTAAATCTCTAATAACTGAAGATTCAGAACTCGAAATGCAAAAAATCATATCTCAAATAGATAAAGAAATTAAGGAATTCAAAATTGGTGGAAAATTTGAAAATCATTTTCCTCAACGCTGGCTGCCGTCAACCTTTGCTATTGCTTTTGAACCATTTTCAGAACAAAATAAATTAATTAACAGCACAATGAAAATGGTTCGTGATAATGTAACCCAATTATTCAGAAAGGAAATTGATATTTGTTATAGCTCAGAAGGCAAAAACATAGCCAACACAAACAACCTAACCAACCTTAAAAAACTAATACAATGATATTATTTAAGTAAAAAAAAGATACGTTGCCCTGATAAATTTGAAGATTAATGAAATAATATCAAAAAATATAATATTTATAAGCTGCAAAAAGATATTAAATTCTATTTTTGCATACAATATTCTAGAAGTAGAATCTGGAGTAATTAATTATCAATGATAAGCTAAGAAATTACTAAATATTCTGTTAATAAACCATTTGCAACCACAATAAACATATTTATTTAGGTTAGATGTCATAAATATATTTACAGAAATTGTTTATTTATTTCATTTTTTTTATCATTTTTATACGTAATAAACTTGTTCAATAAACTAATCTAAATGCAACAATACCTTAAAAAGGCACTTTTTGCTAGCATCATATTATTTACAACTGTTTCATCTTTTGGTCAATATTACAAAAGAAATCAGTTTCTTGAGGGACTTAAAATTCAACCTAAGGTTGGTTTTAATATGTTCTATGGTGATTTAGTTTCAGAAAAAAGAACTAAATATACTTTGGGTGTAGCTGCTGAAAAAGAATTAAGCTCCTATATTAATGGTAGAGTTGATTTAAGTTATGGTTCCATGCAAGGTACACAACTTTTACCTGGTCTTAATACTGCCTATGCAACATTTGACAACACTTACATTCATTTTAATGTTGGAGCTACATTTAGACCTTTAGATTTAGCCTATGGTCTTTTTAAGCAAAGAAGAGTAAGCCCATATATTATTGGTCAAATGGGTGTCATGCAGTTTTCTTCAACAGAATATTGGGGAGCTGGAAGTGGTAATCCTGAAGGTTCTGTTTGGAGAGAAGTAAGTGAAATGGCTCCTACATTTTCAATGGGTGGTGGAGTTAGTATTTTTTATACTTCTCGCTTAAGTATTAATGCTGAATTTATTGGTTCATTTTCTTTTAATGACCGTGTTGATGCCCATGATGTTTGGTACATGGCTGATGGAACTGTAGTTCAAACTGACAGTAATGACTTTTTCTATGTTGGAACAATAGGTGTTAGTTACTTATTTAGTGATTCAAGATGGAAAAACTCACCGAAATACAATAGAAAAGCTTACTTGAGAACAAGAAGCCTTTACAAGGTCTCCAATAAAAAGATAAAACGACCTTCAAGGGGTAGAACAAAACGTTACAGAAGATAATCTTTCATTATATATTAAGGCTCTTTTTTAAGAGCCTTTTTTTATTTTTTTAATTCTGTTTTTTACAAATTTGCAATTATCTTACACCTCTTAACCTTTTCATTATAAAAGTTATTAAATATGGATTTTAAGATAATTTCGGACTACAAACCTACAGGTGATCAGCCAGAAGCCATAAGACAACTAGCAGAAGGTCTTGAGCAAAATATCCCATATCAAACGCTTTTAGGAGTTACCGGTTCGGGAAAAACTTTTACCATAGCAAATGTCGTTGAGAAGATACAAAGGCCAACATTAGTACTGAGCCACAATAAAACCTTAGCGGCGCAATTATACAGCGAGTTTAAAAACTTTTTTCCGGAAAATGCAGTTGAATACTTTGTTTCTTATTACGATTATTATCAACCGGAAGCATATTTACCTGTTACAGATACATATATAGAAAAGGATCTCTCCATTAATGACGAAATAGAAAAACTAAGATTAAGTGCCAGTTCAGCATTATTATCAGGACGTAGAGATGTAATTGTAGTTTCTTCTGTTTCATGTTTATATGGCATTGGAAACCCGGAAGATTTTCATGCAAATGTTACTAGTCTTGAAATCGGGCAAGAGATAGGACGAAACCAACTTCTTCGCCAATTAGTAGATAGTTTGTATTCACGTAATGAGGTGGAATTTAACCGTGGAAACTTCAGAGTAAAAGGTGACAATGTTGAAGTATTTCCGGCTTATGCTGATGAGGCTTATAGAATAGGTTTTTGGGGTGATGAAATTGAGGAAATATCTGTTTTTGATCCAATCAATGGAATTACATTGGCCAGCAGAGACAATATCCTAATATATCCGGCTAATTTATTTGTAACCACTAAAGAAAGAACTCAATTAGCCATCAGAATGATTCAGGATGATTTGATGGAACAAATTACCTATCTGAAAGACATAGGAAAACATCTTGAAGCGAAGAGAATTGAAGAAAGAGTTAATTATGACCTGGAAATGATTCGTGAATTAGGTTATTGTCCGGGAATAGAAAATTACTCCCGGTATTTTGACGGAAGAGAAAAAGGGACCAGACCTTTCTGCTTATTGGATTACTTCCCTGAAGATTTTCTAATGGTAATTGATGAAAGTCATGTTACTATTCCACAAATACGCGCCATGTATGGTGGTGATAAATCAAGAAAAGAAACATTAGTGGAACATGGTTTCAGACTTCCTGCGGCAATGGATAACAGACCATTACGTTTTGAAGAGTTTGAAGATATTGTTAACTCTGCCATATATGTCAGTGCAACACCTGCAGATTATGAAATTGAAAAAAGTGAAGGTGTTATAATTGAACAAGTCATCAGACCTACTGGATTAATTGATCCTGTAATTGAGGTTAGACCAAGTTTAAATCAGATTGATAATTTACTTGAAGAAATTAGAATTAGAATTGAATCCAGAGAACGTGTTTTAGTTACTACATTAACCAAAAGGATGGCTGAGGAACTTTCTGCTTATCTTAAAAAGCTGAACATTAGTTGTGAATATATCCACTCTGATGTTGATACTCTTACTCGTGTGGAGATTATGGAAAATCTAAGAAAAGGTATTTTCGATGTACTTATTGGAGTAAACCTTTTAAGAGAAGGACTTGATTTACCAGAAGTATCGTTAGTTGCTATTTTAGATGCTGATAAAGAAGGTTTCTTACGATCAGAAAGATCTCTAACTCAAACAGCAGGAAGGGCAGCGAGGAACGTGAATGGTTTTGTTATCATGTATGCAGATACAATCACCAAATCAATGCAAAAAACCATAGACTCAACCAATCATAGAAGAGAGAAGCAATTAAAATACAATGCAGATCATGGAATAACACCTCAACAAATTATAAAGAAACAAACCAGTATACTTGGAAAAGCAGTTGAAGAAAATGCTTACATTGAACCCGAAAATTTTGAAATTGCAGCTGATCCTGTTGTTGAATATATGAATAAACCGGCTCTTGAAAAAGCCATTGAGAAAGCTAAAAAAGCCATGCAAAAGGCATCCAAAGATCTGGATTTTATCACTGCTGCTCAATTCAGAGATGAGATGTTCAAATTACAAGATTTACTTAAGAAGACCGACAAATAAAAGCAAAAAAAGGAACTCTAAATTGAGTTCCTTTAATAAAATATATTCTGAAAATTATTTTTCAATTTCTTTATAAACAAGAGCACTAGCTCCTACTATAGCTGCATCTCCACAATCTAATTCAGAAGGAAGAATAGCAATTTTATCTTTAAAAATAGGAAGCAAATGTTCTTCCATACTTTCTTTTGTTGGTTTAAAAATATAGTCCCCGGCTGCAGTTGGTCCACCAAATAAGAATATAGCTTCAGGACTTAAATGATGAACAGTATCAGCCAATCCTTGTCCTAAATACTTACCTGTTAGTTCAAAAACTTCCAAGGCAACTTTATCACCCTGCTCAGCTGCATCATAAATTGCTTTTGAATCAAGTTCACTAAATGATTTTGTAGCCAGCAAACTATCACTCGCATTATACTTAGCTAATAGTTCAAATGCTGTTCGTTTCATTCCCGGAGCAGAACAATAAGCTTCTAAATGCCCTTTAGAACCACAACCACACAATCTTCCGTCTGGAATTAATGTTGTATGCCCGCATTCTCCTGCAAAACCATCATGCCCGTAAACCAAGTCACCATTTACAACTAATCCACTACCTACACCTGTACCCAACGTATACATCACAAAATTCTTCATACCTTTTGCTCCTCCATAGATCATTTCTCCAATAGCAGCAGCATTTGCATCATTTGTTAATGCCAGGTAATCCAATTCTGGAAATCTCTTTTTAAGTAACTCCACAACAGGAACTACTCCTTTAAAAGATAAATTAGGTGCATATTCGATGGTTCCCTGATAATAATTTCCATTTGGAGCTCCAACTCCGATTCCAAGTACTGTGAAGATTTCATCTGCAGAATTTAACAACTTACGAATAGCTGCAGCTAAATCATCCATATACTTTTCAATATCACCATGACCTGGTGTAGGAATAGAGTTTTTGGCAATTACTCTTCCAGCCTCATCAACAACTCCGATAGCTGTATTAGTCCCACCTATATCAACTCCAACTGATACTTTTTTCATTTTACTTATTTTACTGGTTTTACATCTTAATTAAATATTAAGCACAGGCATGCCAAATGTATAAAAAAAAGCTGGTCTATAAAACAAAAAAAAGGTAAGCCAATTGAATAATACCAATCAACTTACCTTCAGGGGTAAAAAGCAACTTTTTTATAATATTTCTATTTTTTCCAAACGTTTTCCATTTCTTCCAAGGACTTACCTTTTGTTTCCGGAACCATTTTCCACACGAAGATTGCAGATAAAATACTCATCACTCCATAAAACATATAAGTAGCCCCTCCACTAAACTCCATCATTGCAGGATATGTGGAAGAGATAAAATAATTTGCACTCCATTGTGCAGCAACTGCAATAGCTATAGCTTTTCCTCTTATTTTATTTGGGAAAATCTCTCCAATTAAAACCCAGCATATTGGTCCCCAGCTCATCATAAAAGATGCAGTGTAAACGATAATAAACACAAGGGTACTAATTCCTATCACTTCCATAAAGGATAACATTCCGATTGCCACCATACCTATAGACATACCTATAGAACCGGTAATCAATAATGGTTTACGTCCCCATTTATCAACTGTTACTATGGCTATTACAGTGAACACCACATTTACCAGTCCCATCACAATTGTTTGTAACATTGATGCATCCTTAGCTGCTCCCATACTTTCAAAAATACGAGGTGCATAATACAAGGCTACATTAATACCTACAAATTGCTGAAATACAGACAATAAAATCCCGATAATTATTACAATTTTACCATAAGACAATAAATGTGCTGATGATTTTTGAACTGTTCCTTTAATATCTTGAAATATCTTTTTAGCAGCATCCACACCATTAATTCGCTCCAGGATTGACAAGGCTTTTGAATCATGTCCTTGCATAGCTAAATAACGAGGCGTTTCAGGAACAAACAAAAGAAGTACTCCAAAAAGTCCTGCAGGTATTGCTTCAGACATGAACATATAACGCCATCCAATAGAGTTTATCCATTCGATATCTTTTCCTTTTGCGATTGACCAATTAACAAAGTAAACGACCAACATACCAAAAATGATAGCAAACTGATTAAATGAAATTAACCGACCACGTAGATGAGCCGGAGCAATTTCACTAATGTACATAGGACTAATAGCAGAAGCTAATCCAACTCCAATACCTCCTATAATACGATAGAAATTAAACGCATATAAAAGCCCCATTGTAGCTTTTCCTTGTTCAAAAAATAAAAATTCAGGTTGCCCTGATCCTAAAGCTGAAATAAAAAATAAAACAGCTGCAATTATTAATGATATTCTACGGCCATATTTTGCAGCCAGCAGTCCTGATATTGCACCTCCAATAATACATCCAATAAGCGCACTTGAAACAGTAGCACCATGGGCAAATGAGCTTAAATCCAATCCATTAATTAAAAATGCCTGAATAGATTTTTCAGCTCCAGATATTACAGCTGTATCATAACCAAACAATAATCCGCCAAGGGTTGCGACTAAAGTTAAAAGAATGATATAGCCAATATTATTTCCTTCTTTCATAGATTAATATTTAGAAAAGTAGTTTAACAAGGCTGTTAGTGATTTAGGAATTGATTTGGTTAATTAAAATAATGTAGCATAAAAGAAATAATCCCTGACGCTAGGGAACACGTCAGGGAAATATTTGTCTTAAAAATAATTCTACATATACCAGTTAAGCATTTGCTCGAATAATTCTTGTTTTCCACTTGTTGGAATTGGTTCTCCAACTTCTTTACCAATCTTATAAAGATCTTCAAGAGTTAATTTACCTCCTGCGAATTCAGCTCCTTTTCCAGAATCAAAAGATGCATAACGAGCATTTCTCATTTTAAAATAATCTGATTCAGTAGTAATTCTATCAGCAATAACTAAGGCGCGAGCAAATACATCCATACCACCAATATGTGCAATAAATGCATCTTCCATATCAGTTGAGTTACGACGAACTTTTGCATCGAAGTTGATACCACCATCAGTAAAACCACCAGCTTGAAGAACTTCTAACATGGCAGCTGTTGTTTCTGTGATATTAGTTGGGAACTCATCAGTATCCCATCCGTTTTGGTAATCACCTTTATTAGCATCCATTGATCCTAACATACCATTATCAGCAGCTACTCTTAATTCGTGCTCCATGGTGTGTTGAGCTAAAGTAGCATGGTTTACTTCAATATTTAATTTAAAATCTTTATCTAAACCATAATGTCTTAAGAAACCAATAACTGTATGTGCATCAAAATCATACTGATGTTTTGTTGGCTCCATTGGTTTAGGCTCAATAAAGAAAGTTCCTGTAAATCCTTGTTTACGAGCATAATCACGAGCCATTGTTAACATTTGAGCTAAGTGATTTAACTCATCAATCATTTTTGTATTATGAAGACTCATATAACCTTCACGTCCTCCCCAGAATACATAACCAGTACCACCTAAAGCGATAGTTGCATCAATTGCATTTTTAATTTGAACGCCTGCATTAGCAACAACATTAAAATCAGGATTTGTTGCAGCACCATTCATATATCGTGGATCAGAGAAAACGTTAGCTGTACCCCAAAGTAATTTTACACCTGAAGCAGCTTGCTTTTCTTTAGCTATGTCTACAATCTGAACTAATCTCTTTTCAATATCTAAAACAGAACCTCCACCAACAAGGTCAGTATCATGCCAACAGTAATGAGGAACACCTAATTTTGTAATAAATTCAAAAGCAGCATCCATTTTTTGTTTTGCAGCATCCATTGGATTTGAAGCCTTGTCCCATTCAAAATTTTGAGTTCCTGCACCAAATGGATCTCCACCATCGCCGCAGAATGTATGCCAGTATGCAACAGCAAATCTCAAGTGCTCTTTCATGGTTTTTCCAGCCACTACTCTATTCTCATCGTACCATTTAAATGCTAAAGGATTTTTTGAATCCGGTCCTTCAAATTTAATTTTGTCAATACCTTTAAAGTATTCCTTATTACCAATTAATACATCCATGATTATAATTTTAAAGAATTATGTTTAATATTTTATAATTTATTTAAAGCTGATTTCCATTTTTCGTAAGCCTCTTGTGTGGCTTCAACATCTGCAGTATTTGGTTCTGTTTGTCCAACTTTTGACAGACCTCCAAATGCTTCCTCAAATGAGGCATAAATATTTGCTCCAACTCCGGCACCTCTTGCAGCACCAGCAGCTCCATCTGTATTATACAACTCTATGGTTGCTCCAGAAATATTTGATAAGGTATTCTTAAACAAATCGCTTAAGAACATATTTGCTTTGCCGGCACGAATTACATTTGTTTCAATTCCCATCTCCCCCATTATATCCATTCCATATTTAAATGAAAATGCAATACCTTCTTGTGCTGCACGATAAAAATGAGCCGGAGTGTGTATATTAAAATTCAAGTGATTGATTTGCGAACCATAGTCTACATTCTTCAGAATTCTTTCTGAACCATTTCCAAATGGAAGAATAGTTAATCCGTCTGAACCAATAGGTACACCTGAAGCTAAGTCATTCATTTCAGGATATGAGACTTCTTTCTTACCTAAATTTTTATTCATCCATGAATTTAGAATTCCTGTACCGTTAATACATAACAGCACACCTAAACTTGAACTTGGCATTTGGTGATTAACGTGAGCAAAAGTGTTTACTCTTGAATCATCATCATAAACATTGTTATCTGTTACACCATAAACCACCCCTGAAGTACCTCCTGTTGCAGCGACTTCACCTGGATTTAAAACATTTAATGAAAATGCATTATTTGGCTGATCACCGGCTCTGTATGTAACTTTTACTCCTTTAGGCAAGTCAAACTCTTCCGCAATTTGATCTAATACGGTTCCCTGATCGGAGAATGAAGTCTTGATTTCAGGAATCATTGAAGACTGAAAACCATAATACTCCAACAGTTTATCTGACACTCCATCCTTAGGAAATTCCCAGAAAATACCTTCAGATAATCCTGAAGCGGTTGTCATTATTTGTCCGGTTAATCGATAAGCTATATAATCACCCGGCAACATTATTTTATAAATTCGACTATATAATTCTGGTTCATTATCTTTTACCCACTTTAACTTTGAAGCGGTAAAATTACCTGGAGAATTCAAAAGGTTTTGCAAACACCAATCCTCACCAATTTCTGCAAAAGCTTTATTTCCAATCTCAGCAGCTCTACTATCACACCAAATAATTGAAGGACGTAAAACCTCTCCCTTTTCGTCAACAATTACCAACCCATGCATTTGATATGAAATACCTATGGCTTTAATTTGATCTTTTTTTACCTCTGGTGATGAAAGTGCTTTGTTACAGGCCTTCTTTAGGTTTTGATACCACAATTCCGGATCTTGCTCTGCCCATCCCGGTTTATTGGCAACAATAGTCATTTCCGTTTCCGGATACTGAGCCGAAGAAACTGTTACACCTTTATCTACATCAAGTACTGAAACTTTTACTGATGAACTTCCAATATCAAATCCTAATAGTTGCATAATTTTAAAGTTAATTTATCCGTTCTGGTCTGTTCTGTTTGCAAATATACATTTTAAATTCATTTAAACAAGAGATACATATTTTTTTAACATTTAACATTTATATATTAGCACTTATTTTTCAACACTTTAACAAGTATTATTCATATTAATTCTAAGAAAAAACAAGTCCTCAGGCAACCTTGGTATAAAATTCTGCATTTTTAAACCAGAGACGAAAATTTAAGAAGTGAGCAAACTAATCAGAGAATTAAAAAAGAAACAATCGAAAGCACAGCATAGATTATTTCAATTATATGGTGACTATTTATTTAGAATATGTTTCCGTTATATGAATAATCAGGTAGATGCCCATGATGTACTTTCGAAAAGTTTTTTAAAAATATTCGATCATATAGGCAATACTTCAATTGCTGATGAAATTGTGTTACGTGCATGGATGAAAAAAATTACCATTAACGAATGCCTTATGGAACTCCGTAAAAGAAAGTTGTTTTTTATGGAACTGGATTTAATTGTAGACAAAGAAGAAGCTCCGATAACATCTGATGAAAAATTATTGGAAGAGGATTTAGTTAATATGATTTTGGATTTACCGGATGGTTACAGAACTGTTTTTAGTTTATATGTAATTGAAGGCTATAAACACGAAGAAATTGCAACTAAACTGGGGATTACTGTTAGTACTTCAAAATCGCAGTTACGGAAAGCCCGCTTACAACTAAAAGAGATGATTAATAAGATAGAAAAGCAAACTTATAATACTTGTATAAGATGAGTGAATTAGTGGAAAGAGATTTTAAAAAGGCCATAGAAAACTGGGAGAATAAAAAATCAGACATTGGTTTTAATAAAGACTTGGTATGGAACTCTATCAATGGGAAAGCAGACAAAAAGACCATTTTTACATGGACAAAAATTGCATCTATAATTATAATAATTCTTTTAAGTTCCGGACTAGCATATTCCATTATATCTAATCATAAATTAAAAAAAGAAAAAATTGCTTTAACTGGTAACATCCATACTCTTGGTGAAGAAATTCGACAATTAAAGAACCAAGGTCAAATAAAAATTGAAACTATTATAAAAACAGATACTATTATTAAAGTAATCAAAACTCCTGGCGAAACAGAGAATAATACCCTGAACCAACTAAAAAATCAAAATGAGGATCTTAATAATGAACTCAATGAATTAAAACGACTAATTCAGGAACAATACAATATAAATCAAACATTAAACGACAGTATTGAGTTTTTAGCTGGTAATTTTAATAAAAATACAAAGCCACAAATTGCTAATTCAGGTAACATCTCTGATCAAATTTTGAAAGTCTACGAATCAGAAGATATTAAATCTACCAACTCAAAAGTAAATCAAACAAACACCAATAATCAAAGCAAAAAAATAAAATTTACCATATTCAATAAACAAGAAAACACTGTTTACAAGGCGCCAACTCAACAGGGAATTCGATTTTAACACAAATAAAATGACTAATAAAATATTTTTATCAGTATTCTTCATGCTTATGTTTTCGATTGTAAACATAACCGCTGAAGAAAAAAAAGATATCATTAAGATATCGTTACCTAATAATGCTGCTATAGAAATACGCAGTATTGATGTGAATAAATACGAACTTGACACTGCATTTATTACGGATTATATTGACCGATTTTTTGCTTTTTCAAAATCTTCAAACATTGAAGAGATGCTACAATCAGGCCCCAAATCAATTAAAATATTGAATGAGAATTCTAAAACAAACTATTATTTTGAAAGATCAAATCAAAATTCTTTTTATGAACTATCTATTGAGGAAAGAAAAATACCTAACAAAATAATTTCATCAGCCGATTTTTCGGAGAACCTTTACTACTTGCAGAAACATCAATTTGAATTTGAAAATAAGTTCTTCACAATAAATATATTATTTGATGATATGGATCAGCTCCATTCCATTAAATCGAAAGATATGCTTACAGTAATTGATTCTGTGATGCAAGACTATCTTTCAAAGAAGAGTAAACATATAGAAAATGCTGATTTTTTAGTTAATGATGACCTTGAATACAAGAAGATTAATGAAAATCTCAAAAGAGCCAACGACCAAATCGAGCTTTCGCTAGGTTCAAGTATTGAAAGTGTTAAAAATACTATTGCCTCCAGTCTGGAAGCTACTATGGCTCTTTCGTTTGCTAATAAGGGTATTACTAAAAACAAATATTTTGTTGGATACGAATGGCAATATGATTTTTCAGATAGTAAAGATGGTAATATTAATCACTTTTTAAATATTGGATATTCCAGAGATTTTTCTCAAGATCCGGAAAAAAGCCAATCGTACACATTCAAAGTAGGGTATTTATTAAATAGAAATGGAGGATTATATAATGATGATACATTTAGTTTATCTATAACTCATAAGGTAGGTAAACGATTTAATATAACTCCTAAGATATACTTTGACGGAGCATTTAAAAATATAGCTCCAGCTATATCTGTTGGGATTCCGATTTTGTAATTATATAAAAAAATCCCGAAAGGACTAGAAACACAAGATCATTAGTCCTTTCGGGATTTAATATTTCATTTTAAGAAGAACCTTTATCTCTTCTCGTTGATTTTTTCACTAATCACTTTTCCCATTCTGTTGTAGCCTTCATGTTTAAAGTGAATACCATCTTTTGTAATTTCTGCAAAATTTGGAGTTGTAACAGGACGTAATTCTACATATTCAATACCTTCCTCTTTAGCCACATCAATCATTTTAGGAATTAGATTATCTAACCTTTCGGATATACCTGTATATTTTGCGATTAACATGGAGTCTGGTGCAACCTGAGGTGGCATTAACCAAATAATTCTAGGCGTCTTTCCATTTGAATATGGAAAAGATTTTACATAGTCAATCACTTTTCTCATATTACTAGGAACTTCTGACTGAAGCGAATCAAAACACGCTTTACAATCATTTGTTCCCAAACTTAGAATAACGATATCTATATTTTTTAGAGTTGAATCAGCATCTTTCAATTGACTTTCCATCATTTTTAACTCATTCAACTCTGCTCTTCCAAGGTTATCGAATCCAATTGTTCTTCCTCCTTTTGAATAATTTTTAACGGTATCGTTTACTAATATGGAGTCAATTTTCATTACCCATCCAATATCAAAAGCTCCGTTAGAATCTCCTAAGGCGATTATATTACGTGATTTTTGTTGTGTACATGCAAAAATTGCAAGGGTTAAACTTAATAATAATAGTAACTTCTTCATTGTTGCTTATTTTTTTGGTACATCAAAAGTAAGTGAAAATTTTAAAAGAAAGCAGCAACTCTGTAGATAGAACCCATCTAAATAAAAAATGTCCGGCATAAAAATATACCGGACATTGTTTAAATACACAATTATTAATTAACCTATACTAATTAACCAATTTTTTAACAGAGCTAACCGGAATACATAATTTCATTACCATTTGCCAATCTCTGCTATTTCCATTTCCGGCATAAACCGAAGTTGTTGAAGAAACGATAGAAACCAAGTTTCCTCTATCGTCGAATACAGGACCACCACTAGAACCAATGGCAAAGTCTGCAGTAATTTCACTTCTATTTTCCCATGGATTATTATCAAATCCTGAGTTACGAGCTACAATTCCCTGAGTATAATAGTACGCTTGCTGATTTGGAGCTGTCATTGTATGAACATTTTCTCCAACTTCCAAGTCATTACCCAAAGGAGCACACGCTAACTTTGCACCTCGAGTATCAATAGTAAATAAAGCTAAATCGCCTGATTTACTATAACTCTTAACACCTGTCACTTCGTAAACATTTCCATGAGAGTCTGCAGCAAAAAACAAACTATCCTGAGGCATCATGCTTTGACCTTCGTTGATTAATGATTCAAATACGTGATAGTTTGAAACACATAATCCATCCTCAGAAATAACTACTGCCGAAGCTCCAATCAACACAAAGTCTTCATACATCCCAAAACCTCTTTTAAGCTTGCATAAAACCAATGATGTAGGCTTAATTGTTTGTACTAAATCTTTTGTTTTTAAAACCTTTTTGTTGGCTTTTGGCAGATTAGTATAATTAATCCCTTGTTCATATTGGGCTGTAACACAGTTTGCTTTCAATTCATTTAATGTTGCAAAAGGTTTATCTTGCTGAACTTTTTTTAAATTTTCATTAATAACCTTTGGTAGCTGTTCAAAATTATAGAAACTAACTTTTTGACTTATTCCACTAACCGAAAATGCAACAAGTAAAATGAACGATATAATATATTTATTCATGTGTTTAAATGTGATTTTTTAATACCTGATGTAACTCCCGATTATTTTAAAATCTCTTTTAATTTGGCATCTAAATCAGCACCTCTTAAATTCTTAGCGATAATTTTACCGCTTGGATCTATTAAAAAGTTAGTAGGAACACTGCTAATTCCGTATAGCTGAACTGGTAGACATCTCCAACCTCCAAGATCTGAGATCTGATTCCAAACTAAACCATCTTTCTCAATAGCTGCAGTCCAGTTATCAAAAGCTTTATTACCACCATCTAATGAATAACCAAGAATAGTAAAGTTTTTGTCTTTAAACTCATTGTATGATTTAACCAAATTTGGATTTTCTCTACGACATGGTCCACACCATGATGCCCAAAAGTCTAATAATACATACTTACCTCTTAATGAACGTAAACTTAAAGTTTCTCCACTAGGTTGTTTTGCACTAATATCCGGAGCTTCAAAACCGATGTCTGCACCTTTAGTTTGACCTAATATGTTAGAATAGATCAATCCTGCAGGAGATTTTTTAACTTCTTCTGTAAATTGATTAAAAACTTTTGTTGCCAAAGATTTTTCCTGAATAACATTTACGTTTTGACGTAACCAATCTAATGAAACAATTGAGTTATTATTAGCATAAACAAACTCTAATTCTTTTTGCTTTTTCTCGTCCATTAAAGCTGCATATTCTTCTTCCATTTTAGCGGCTAATTCTTTATCACCCGCCTCCATAGCTTTTGAATACTTGTTATTTATAACGTTTATTTTAGCTGTATAAGCTTTTCCAATAGCACCTAACTTATTGTTATCTTCGTTTAATGGAGTACCAGAATAATTAGCAGTTTGTAAAGAATCTTTACCTTCAATTAAAAGAGTTCCTTCCTCAAGATAAATTGAAATGCCATCACCATTGTTAGGAGGCATAGTAGGATCAATTTTTTCGTGAGCTAAATTTAAAAACGCTCTGTTAATTTTTGGAATTGGTCCTTCAAAAACAAATTCATTATTAGCATTAACAAAAGCTGTATCAATATGCATGCCTGTATTGGTTTTAAAACCAAGCATTGCCGGTGCTTCTTTATTTACGTTGTCCATCTTAATCACAATATGATAAAGCGGATCACTCTCTTGCGCCTTTAAACCAAAAGAAAATGCAGCTAATGCCGCGATGGTTAAAAGACTTAATTTCTTTTTCGTTCTCTCTAATCTCATTTTGTTATTATTTTAATTTTATAAACCAAGCAAATGCGTTAAATACTCTTTTGTTTCGGGTTTAGAAGGAAGCGACATCTTATAACGAAGCACCTTTCCTTCTTTATCCAACATGATACAACGAGGAATGTATTTCATGTTAAATTGATCTTTAAAAGCTCTACTATCTAAAACTTTCCATTGTAAACCTGAAAGATGAAGGTTTTGAACATCTCCTAACCACCTAAAGTCCTGATAATCGATATTCACACTTACAAAAGCGATATCTTCCGATTTAAAATTTTCTTCCAACTCCTTTAAATAAGGAAATTGTTGACGGCAAGGACCACACCAAGATGCCCATACATCAATAAAAACATATTTACCTCTCAATGATTTTAAGCTTTGCTTTACTCCTGCAGTATCCTGAAATGCATAGTCCGGACACATATCCCCCACATTCAATGTGTCTTTTACTTCTTCCTGACTATATTTCATTGAAAATGAAACTGTAGTAAATGCAAAGAAGAATAATATTGCTATTATTATTTTATTCATATCTAAATTTGTTTTTAATTGCTGTACTTAACTCGCGGCTACCTTTTAACATCAAATATTTATACTATATTATGATGTCTTACCTTTTAATCTTGTTTAAATTTTCGAATGGGGTATACCATTCCATATTAATTAAGGTTTAATTTGTTAAAGATTATTTACAATAGGCAAATGAGCCGGAGTTTTAAAGACTCATTTGCCGATATAGTATAATAGATGTTTAATTGTATAAGAATAAATCGCTAGGCCAGTAATAAGTTGATGGACTTACATAAAGAATTTTCTCTGCTTTTCCCTGACCAGTAAGCACTTCATCCTGAAGTGTTAAAGAATTTAATCCATTAAAGTTATAGCGATATACTTTATAGGTATCAGAAGTTGAATTATAAGTTGCTACAATCAGTCCATTAAAATTCACATCTGTTGCTTCATAAGCAGTGTTTATATGCTTAATAAATGTAACCTGTTCATCTGCCGGGATATTTGTAATAAAGGACTCATTATATTCATCATAATCAACATTATACGAACCTACTACATTTCCTTTTGCAAAATAAAGCACATTATTTGACTTATTTAATGTGTACTCATCGGCATCCACAAGCATTGGATAAGTGGCTGCATCCATTTGTTTCATAAAGTTGATAGGACTAAAATTACCAACTTTATACGTTCCATAAGTCGTAGCTACCAAATTATCATAATCCAATCCATAAAGAATTAATGAATTATCAATTCCGTTTTCTTTAAATAAAGCATACGCATAGGTATCTGCAGACCAACCTGAACCATGTAATGTATTTTCCATAAAAATTACCTGACCATTCATGTTGTTTGCAGAAATTTGTAAACCATTGTTATAATATGAGTCATACTCATCATTAAATACTACTAGTGTATCTGCCTGGCTTGAATAATCATTTACAAAAGCAATAAAACGTTCATTTTTGCTATCATAAGTAAAAGTAGGATAATAACTACCCTTTGAAACAAAGCTAGTTTCTACAGTATAGTCTCCTTCTATTGCTGGGAAAAAGGCTGGATTACCACTATTCATAGCATAACAACCATCATCCATTGAAATAACAACTTTGTTGTTACAAACCAAACCACTGTTAATAGTATGTTCAGATTGACTTGGATCAAGGAAGAACATATCCTCTAAACCAGCTAGTACTCTTTCATCATATTGATTAGCGATGTTAAATACAACACCTCCATTTTTACTAAATGCCATTAAAGCTGCAGGATATTGCCACTCAAAAGGATCCATACCTCTATAATGGTAACGATCTGAGAATGCAAATGAAACAGGAGCCCCTTCTAATGACTCTCCTAAAAGTCGTTCAACAATATTGTAATCAGGATTTTTTGCTATCAGGTAAAAACCATCTATATCTGTTTTTCCTTCTAATGTTTCTTTTAAAACATACCATCCTTGATTCGTTGTACCATTCATTACTACTTCAATAGTATTAATGCTTGATTTAATAATGCTGGTATTATTATCTGTTACTTCTAACAATAAATTAATTGTTCCAATAGAATCTAAAGTATAGTTAAGTATATTTTCTTGAGAAATTACTTCAATGTTACTTTCTCCTACTAAACTCCACTCAAATGAAAAATCATGTGTTGTTGATTCTGCATTTTCGCCTAATGTTATTTGAGGTTCAATAACCAGGTTATCATTAAAATAATACACTTCGTTAATCGTTCCCAAATCAATATTCATTTCAGGAAGCGGCTTTACATATTCTATATCGTCAGAACATGAATACATTGTCATTGCTGATAAAACAATTAACAGACAATAGCTTATATATGATTTCATAATTTTCATATGCTTAAATATCAAATTAATAATAACTATATTGGAACGTAACAACACTTCCATCTGCTTCTTTTAGAGGACCATTTTCACCTAAAGCTTCATTTTCGGCCTCCAAGTCTTGCATAAACTTGTATTTATAATAAGAGCTTAAAAATGAATCATTGGCAATCATCTCAACATCCTCATCATTCCAAATTAAATCAGAATGCCTGATCATGAATTCATGCTTTACAAATCCGTAATTGCCCAAAGTGAATAAAAGGCTGCTCCAGTTACTTGGTTGACTTAATCTGTCAGCCATATAAACAACAGCTCTATTTTCATCGTTATCTGCTACTATTGAATTTTCAGAATCTGATAATTTGAATGTTAAGCGATATGTACTCTCTTGTAAAGTAGCATCTCTTAAAATAATTACTGAGATTGTATCCTGCATTCTTCCAGCATGGAAAGTCAGCAGATCTGACATTTCTGCATCATCAAAAGGAACATAATGAACACCAGCTTCTGCATTTATTGTATTTCTGTCAATACGCTCAGGGTAAGATAAATCATCACTATCAAAAGCCTCTAGTGACAAATGAAGATCTTGCTCAGGTGCAGCACCAACTATTTCTACTGGAATATCGATTGTATCACGTACAATAGTTTCATCTCCTAAATACAAATAATTTACGTATTGATGCTGAACGTACACACTTGTAGCCTGCTCATCAGTTGAAAACCTGATATATGGTAATCCCTCGTATGATTTAGGATAATCCTCTTCACATGAAGTAAGGGCTACACAGAATAAAAATATATATATTAAGTATTTCATTTTCTTATTTCTAAAATTATTTATTCAACTAAATACCCTGTAAATTAATTAGAAGTAGCTTCACCTGAAGGAAGTGACACACGGTATGTGTCATAACTCATTTCATTACCTGAAATTGGTAATGTTCCTACTCCAACTCTTTTATAAGCGTAAAAAATCTGTCCTTCAGCCCAAAACTCTCTGATATACTGAAGCATCACATTATTTAAAACGTTATCTTGAGTTAACTCAACATTCTGATCGTTTCTTGTATTAACAAAAGCATCATAGTATGTTTGAGCCTCTGATAATGAACTTGCAGATTCCACAAGTATTAAATACATTTCTGATAAACGGATAATAGGGAAACTCTTGGTTCCTAAATCAGTTTCAGACATTTGATCATACTTTATTGAAGAAACTCTTGTTTCATATGGATCAGCAGTTATATTAGTCAACATTTCTAAACGAATATCTTCTACTCTTGAGAAATATTGAGTGATTAGATTTATATCATTATAACAAACAACCTGACTTGCTGCACCATTATAAGGATCATCATCATAACCTACAGTTTCTATTCCGAAAAGTTGTTCAGCAAAAAATACGTTATCATAACCTAAATCTGTTCGAACTCCTAATCTAAATTTATTTGATCCATTTGGATTTGTAGCATCTATTACTTCTTTAGCACTGGCATATGCACCTTCATAATCTCCCATCCACAACTGTACACGAGCTAAGACACCAAGAGTTGCATAATAATTAAATCTGTTTTGGCGATTATACCATCCTAATTCAACTCCATACTCAGAAATAGATCCCTCATTATTTAATTCATCATTACTGTACTTTACAATTGGATCAGATTCTGCAAGTAATTCTTTAGCTTCCTCTAAATCAGTTAAAATATAATTAAAGTAATCTGTGTAATTCTGTTTTTCAATTAAATCAATTGTCATTTCAGTAGCATAAGGAAGTACCTCTTCTGATAAACCAGAAGGATCACCAGGTACTGTTCCGTAAACACGCCACAAATCAAAATGTAAGAAAGCTCTTAACGCCTTTGCCTCTCCTTCGATCATATTTCTAAGATCTCCACGTAATACATCTTTTTCATCAATTGAAGTAATTAATAAATTAAGATTAGCAATAGCTTTGTAGAACTGTAAGTATGAAGTTCCGGATGCTCCATCAAAGTTTGTATTTTCGTAATCGTGATTAAAACAACTACTTAAATAGGCATTAGAAGTATATGTTTGCTCTTGATAAATATTAGCCAACACATCTACTCCGCTTCCCATCATAAATCCACTTGGATTATAAACACCTTCTAAAAGCTGATAAACTCCTACTAATGCGGCAGTATAACCATCGTCTGAATCAAGAGCCTTATCTGCAGAAACCATGTTTTTTGGTTCTACAGTTAACCATTCATCACATGATGTAAGTGCTGTAATGGCTAAAGCAAAAAGTAATATATATTTTTTTATCATCATCATAAATTATTAAAAGGTTACAGATAAAGTTAATGTTGGTCTGATTGAATATGGATAATCAGTTCCCCTTTCCTTTTTGATATTAGATAAGTAAAAAACATCTGCAATAGAACCTGTAATAGATGCCTGTACTAAATGCCATGGCTCAATTAACTTTTGTGGTAACTGATAACTAATATTTACGTTACTTAAAGCAAGCGTTCTTTCAGTAAATACAAACCTGTCGTTAGGATAAGTATTTTCGTTACTACTAATATTTTTAAATGCTGTAATATCTCCTGGTTGTTGCCATCTTGTATTTAAAACTCTTCTATCCATGTTATTTATAACATAAGCGTTTTCAATTCTTAAGAGCGTATTATTTAACTTTTTAGCACCATATCTTGCAGTAAAAGATAAATCAACCATTAAACTCTTATAACGAAGTGATGAACCTATTCTACCATTAATCTTTGGTAAAGTACTTCCCACTGCAATCTTTCTAATTTCTCCTGCAGAAGTCGTTGTAATATTACCAGTTTCAGCATCCTCATAAATAACTCGTCCTGTTAAAGGATCAACTCCCGGAGATTTTAAAACATACATATCTTCCATTGATTCTCCCTCTCTGTACTGATAATATGTTCCATCACTATAGTTAGATCCTTCAAAAAGCTCATTGGCATCTTTAATAGCCTGGGATAGTTTCACTAACTTATTATCATTGTGGTAAGCACCTAATTTAATATACCATGAAATCTGTTTTGCTGGTATTCTTAGTATATTAATACTTACATTAGCATCGTAACCAACGTTTCTGGTTGTTCCAAAATTCTCCGTATATGAAGTATATCCATTAGAAAATGGCAAACTTGCTTGAGATACTAAGTTATCCGTTGTATTTCTGTAATAGTTAAACGTAACACCTAATCGATTATTTAAAAGCTGCATATCTAAACCATAGTTATGCTCTTTCTTATTTTGCCATTTCAAATTACTGTTTCCAATGGCAGCAACAGTCATACCAGTAATGTTGGTATATTGTTGATCTGTATCGTAATTATAGGTAGTTAATGCCTGATAAGCAGAAAAGTTTAATGAACCGGTAATACCATAAGAATACTTAAACTTAACCTGATCAATGAATGGTAGACCTTCTTTGATAAAACGTTCCTGACCAAGGTCCCAAGCTAATCCTAATGAATAGAATGGTGCAAAACGACTCTCTTCACCAAAAGAAGAAGCTCCATCTACCCTACCTGAAACATCAAGAAAATATCTGTTATCATAATTATAGTTTAATATACCAGTAACACCTACGCTACGAGTTGTAGACTCTGATGTACTTGGACGCTCCCCATAATAGTTTATACCATTTGAAATATCATTTAACTTTTCGTTGGTAAATCCTGTTACAATAATATTCATTGATTCAGATTGACTTTCTAAAAGCTGTCCACTCACACCAACATAAACCGAATGTTTATCAAAGGTTTTACCATAGCTTAATGTAGACATGATTTGATAAGAACTTTCATCCCTTGAGCCTTTCATATATCTACCCCTTGACATTGGGTGAATATTTTGAATAATGTTACTTGAAGCAAGAGGTGAATCAAAATTATCAGTACCTCCCTTACGAAGTGTAACACCTAAACTAGAATCCCATTTTAAATTTTGTGTAAAGTTTACAACAATAGAAGTCTGGTTACGGATGTTAGTATAATCAGAAGTTGAAAAACTAGCCAACTTAGCATCATATAATGGATTATATTTATCCGGTCCAAATGTTTCGTATGATACAACAGGATCACCATTCTCATCATATGGACGCCAATATGGGTTCATATAGTAATATTGTGAAAAACGACCATAAGGGCTGTTAACTCCTTTATTGAAACCTAACTCTAAACGGTTAGAAACATTAATTTTTCGGTAATTATACTGCAAATTAAGCCCGGCATTCACGTTATCACGATTAGAACCTTTCATGGCTCCTGTAATTCTGTTATAAGAAACATTTAAGTTATAACGGAACTGCTCGTCACCTCCGCCAACTCCTAATCTGTGATATTGTCCTACACCAATTCTGGTAGGAATATTTAACCAATCAGTATTAACACCTTCCTGAACAGCTTTATTATTTTGATTAAATAATTCATTCAATCTTAACTGCTCATCAATATCTTCATCTGTATATAATCCAGCAATTTGTTCAATTTCCAGCTTTTCACGAGAATTTAACAAATCATAAGAGGATAAATCCGGAATTTCAAAATTTACACCCCCTGAGTAAGTTACTCTTAATTTACCTGCAGGTGCACGCATTGATGTAATTACAACAACACCATTTGAACCTCTTGATCCATAAATTGCAGTGGCACTGGCATCTTTTAAAACTACTACCGATTCCACATCATTTTGGTTCATATCCAAAACTCTCTCCACACTAACTTCAAAACCATCTAAAATAAACAAAGGAGTATTTAACTGTCCTCTTGATTCTTGCTGAAGTTGATTCACATCAGGAATAGAAGAAGCTCCACGGATTTGAATATTTAAGTTTGTGTTGTTAGGGTCAGATCCAAAATCATTTTGTTCCTGAATATCTAACGAAGGATCGATATTAGAAAGTGTTCTTAACAAGTTTCTGTTACCTGATGCCTGAATCTCTTTTTTAGTAATAATGGTAGCAGCACCAGTAAAACTAGCTTTAGGACGATCAAAAATACCTGTTACAATAACTTCATCTAAATCATTGATCTCCGATTCTAGAACAATGTTATAGTTTGAAACCTCAGGATCAATAGCAACCTTACTTTCCTTAAATCCAATAAATGAAACAAAAATAAGTGTTTCGTCACCTTTTAACTGAACTTTAAAACGACCATTGTAATCAGTAATAGTATATACTGAACTACCACCTTTTTTCATTACTCCAACAGTAGCACCAACAAGCGTTTCTCCATCCTGGTCTCTGATCGTACCTTCGATGTCTCTTGGTTTAAATTTTTGCGGATCTTGCGGAATATTAACTTTTACCTCACGACTAATGACTACAATATCATCTTTTACCTGATAGGTATAACCATTAGGCTCAAGGGCTTGCTTTAAAACTGACTCCCACGAATCCTCCTCAAAATTAACACTAACTTCAGATAACTCCTTCAGCACGTCTGAATTATACAAGAAGTTTAAACTGGTTTTTTCCTTTACGTAGCTTATAACTGTTTCTATTGAAACGGTTCTGGCATTTGTATTACCCTGCTGACTACGCACTGGTTGAGCTGCAAAAACTCCGGCTCCTAACCATAGAAAAAAACAATAGAGCAAAGTTTTTTTCCACCTTTTTTTGCATAAGTTTCCCATAAAAATAATTGTTTATTATTTAATATTTAGATTAAGATATTCTTTATTCGTATGCTATTTCTGATATAAAATAATCGTACTATCTTCTATTGAATACTCCATCTCTCGTGTCAAAACAAGAGCATCAAGTAAAACATTGATCGATCCATAACGTTTGATATCTCCAGAAAAACGAATGTCTTTTAACGTTGGTGAATCAAACACAACATCCACATCATACCATCTTTCCATTGTATTCATAATATCACTCAAACGCCTGTCGTTAAAAACAAATTTTCCATCTTTCCATCCTACATATTCATCTACATTCACCACTCTTTTTTCCCACTCATCACCTACAATTTTAATTTGTTCGCCTGGCTCTAAGTACATTGTTTCGTGACTGTTATCACTAAAAGCAATTTTACCATGAGCTAAAGTCACATAAGCATTTTCATCAGGATACGAACTAATTCCAAAACCTGTACCCAACACTTTTACGTCTCCATTATTTGTATGCACAATAAATGGATGTTCTTTATCTTCTGCCACTTCAAAAAACACTTCTCCACTAATAGTAACTTCCCTTGTTTTACCAATAAACCTAACAGGATGTTTCAAATATGAATCGGCATTTACCCATACTTTTGTACCATCACTCAAAGTCATATTAGCTTCTCCTCCAACAGGAACAACCAACGTATTTTCGACTAATTCATCCGAACTAACGTCATTGGAATATGAGAAAGTACCTTGTTGGTATTTTACACTCATATTTTGTTGTTCGTATGTAAAATCTTCTGCCGATGCTGTAATTGTTTTTCCGTTCGATAATATTAATGTTGATTTTGAAATACCATGGCTAATATTGGCCTGATGCTGGTATTGTTTTGGTTGCATCAAAAACAAACTAAATCCTATAATTAATATAATTGATGCTGCTGCACCATACATCCAATATTTTAATGTTAAACTTTTACGATTAACATTTGCTGGTAAATCTTCAATGGCTAATAAAAATCTTTCGTATCCTTCTTTTGATGAATACTTTTTGTATTTATTTATATGATTCACCAAATTGTTATTACTCAAAAAATAATTAAACACATTTTCCAGTTGCTTATTCTTCAATCCCAAATCGGCATTATTATCCTTTTCTAATGAATTAATAATTGTTTCACCAATTTTTCGAGTCTCTTTATGTAGCTTCTGACTATTCTTCATATGTCTAATCTAAAATTTCTTTAATTGCTCTATAAAACTTACCATTTTTGTTATTCTCCATTACGAAAAAAGTACATTCATGGCTCATTTCATGCCTGTGTTTTCTATTAAGACACCCTCAAAAATTAAAAGGGTGTCATTTGAATAAAAAAAAATTACTTTTTTTTTAGTTGACCCTTATTTTTAACAACAAACAGTAACTTTATTTGATACATTTTTAGCAGACTGTAACTAAAATTAACAGGGCCTTTTTTATAATCTATATGTTTATAATAATAATACCTTAATTAAAAAAGCAAGAAAAAAAGTAGTGATAGTGTATTACTATAAGCAAGTAATAAGAAGAATACCAAAGAGCTATTTGCTAATGATTTGAGAACATTTGAACCGAAAAGAATAGTATAGCAACAAATAGTTCCGACACATTCATTTGAGCGCTTAGACTTTTAAATGCCCTTTGTCGATAAGTTTTAATTGTATTAATACTAATATCCAGCTCTTCGGCTATTTCTGTCCATCCATATCCCTTTAACCTAAGAAGCAATACCTCTTTTTGCTGTGTAGGTAATTTATTAATATGATGATAAAGTAACCGTACAATCTCCTCCTTTAATGTTTCTTCATACACTTCCTCACTTTCAAACGCATTCTTATCGTCGATAGACTCTAATTTATTATCGCGTGCTTTTTGATTACGAATATGATTTAGTGATCTGTGATAGCAACTTTTATATAAGTAGTAGGTGAGATTTTTAACATCATCAAATTGTTGTTGCGATTTCCAAAGTCCAATAAAAACTTCCTGAACAACATCCTGAGCCATTTCTGTATCTTTTAAAAAACGCTCAACATAGGAACATAGTGAGGGGTAATAATGATCAAACAGGAATTGCCAGGATTGTTTATCCTTTTCATTTACTCCCTTTAATATTTGTTCATTTTTAATATTCATTTTTATTTTCCCCTCTCACCGGACAAATTTAGAAAATCTTTTAAAAAAAGAAATCTTAATTAATAGTTGTAAGCATAAACACAATAATTACTTACATTTTCTCCTCTAATCTAAATTGGGGAAATAAGCGTAATAATTTAAACAACAATAAAGTAATTTCAAATATCACAATCCTACTTTTTTGTATAAACATGCATATCTAAATCATTATTAATAAAACATATAACAAAAATGGATCAACCATTGTTTTATCTCCTATTAAAAAATATTATGGAAATTCATTTTTACGAAAAACCGGGTTGTATTAATAATACCAAACAGAAGAGAATTTTAGCAGAAAAAGGTTATACTGTAATTGCTGAAAACATTCTAACATATAAATGGACTGCAGAAAAACTGGAAACTTTCATGAAGGATCGCCCATTAAAAGAAAGGTTTAATATGAGTGCGCCTCGGATAAAAAATGGTGAAGTTTCTATTCATGATTTTGATGAACAATCTGCATTTGAAGCAATGATAAAAGATCCATTTTTAATTAAACGTCCATTGATTCAGTACGGTGAGAAATTTGGTTGCGGATTCGACAGCTCATTAGCTACTGATTTAATTAAAGGGATAAATGTAGATGCTTTATTACAATGCCCTAAAATGGCAGAAAACAAAAATTGCGATGATCTAACTTCTATATAAAGGATGATTTTGTCTTAATTTATTTAATTTTGAGGCTCAAAATCCTATTTTAATATGAAGAAGTTAGTTGTTTTTGATCTAGACTTTACTTTGTGGGACGCAGGAGGAACCTGGTGTGATTGTACAAATCCACCTTATAAAAAGGTGAATAATCATGTAGTTGATGCTTCCGGAAGTAAAATTAAATTATATCCGGATGTATTAGACATCTTAAATAAATTGAAGGATCAAAAGATTGAAATGGCTCTTGCTTCAAGGACCAGTGCACCATCCTGGGCCAGACAATTATTAAATTTGCTTGAAATAGAACACTTTTTTGAACTTCAGGAAATATATCCAGGAAGCAAAATCCTTCATTTTTCAAGATTGCAAAAAGCCCGTGGTTTTAAATATTCAGACATGATATTTTTTGACGACGAAATGAGAAACATCAGCGAGGTTGGTTCTCTTGGTGTTCATGCTGTTTATGTTGAAAATGGAATAAACAACCATCTGGTAAATGAAGCTTTAAATCACAAACAATAAAAATTCCTTAACGACAGATCTTTTCAATAAATAAAAATAAATGAAGTCAATATCATTATCACCCAAGCAACAAAAAGCAATTGAACGTTTTCAAAAAGACGAAATAAATGGCCACCTGACTTATCTACGACTATCCAAAGTAATTAAGAACCCCGAAAATGCAAAGGTTCTGAGTAAAATTGCTCATGATGAAAAATTGCATTACGAATTGCTTAAAAGGTACAGCGGGAAAGACATTGCTCCTAATAAATTTAAGATTTGGTGGTTCTTTATAATCGCACGAATATTTGGAATTACCTTTGGCGTAAAGCTACTTGAACGAAGAGAGGAAAAAGCCCAAGCTGGATATTTACAATATGTAGAAACCATTCCTGACTTTAAAAGAATTATTGAACACGAAGAAGAACATGAAAAACAACTGATTGATTTAATCAATGAAGAAAGACTGAAATATGTTGGTTCTATTGTACTTGGTTTAAATGATGCCCTGGTAGAATTAACAGGTAGTTTGGCTGGTTTTTCTTTAGCTATGCAAAACTCAAAAATTATAGCCATGGCTGGACTAATTACGGGTATTGCGGCATCCTTTTCGATGGCTGCATCTGATTATTTATCTCAAAAAGCTGATGGAGAAGGAAAAGATGCGCTTAAATCATCCCTTTATACAGGGGTTGCATATATTATTACTGTTGCATTACTTATTCTCCCCTATCTATTGTTAGATAATTATCTGGTTTGTTTAGGTATTACTTTATCTATTGCCATTCTTATTATTTTAGGATTTAATTACTATATCTCAATTGCCAAGGACTTAAATTTTAAACAACGTTTTACTGAAATGGCATTAATCAGTTTGGGCGTATCTGCCCTATCTTTTGGAATTGGTTTTGCTGTAAAACATTTGTTTGGCATTGAAATATAATCTATCGTTCAATTAAATCTATAATTATATTAATTCAATAGATCATTAGAGTTTAGATCCTTGATTATAGACTCATTTTCATGATGTTTAAAATCAATAATTTATAAATATCGCACATCAAACCACAAATAGTCATAAAAATTTACCAAACTATTATAATTAAGACATTGCTTTAATAAATTCTTTTATTAAAGCAATGTCTTTTAAGTTTCTACACCTCCATTACCACATTTTAGATATTCGGATTTATTTATCTTTTATTATATTTGCCGAAAAAAAATAATAATGGATCCGAATAAAGGCAAAACTCATTTAATAAACAGATTAAGTCCTGAACAACTTCTGGAAAAGCTAAACAACGAAACATTCAAACGTAAAACCGTATCCTTTTACAGATATGTTATTATAGAAAATGCTCATGAAGTTAGAGATGCTCTATATAACGAATGGAAAAACTTAGATTGTTTAGGGCGTATTTACATTGCCCATGAGGGCGTTAATGCTCAAATGAATGTTCCTGAACACAACTGGGAACAATTTGTAGAAGGTATTCAGAAAAATCCTTATTTAAAAGATATTCCATTTAAAATTGCCATTGAAGATGATGGTAAATCATTTTTAAAATTACAGATCAAAGTTCGTCATAAGATTGTAGCCGATGGACTAAATGACGATGAATTTGATGTTACCAATGTAGGTAAACATTTAGATGCCAACGAATGGAATGCTGCAATGGAACAAGGTGCTATTGTGGTTGATATGCGTAATTTCTATGAGAGTGAAATAGGCCATTTTGAAGGAGCTATACTTCCTAAAGCTGAAACCTTTACAGATGAACTTCCTGAAGTACTTGATATTTTAAAGGATAAAAAAGATGAGAAGATTTTACTTTATTGTACAGGTGGCGTACGTTGCGAAAAAACAAGTGCTTACTTAAAGCATCATGGATTTAATGATGTAAATCAGCTGTACGGAGGTATCATCAATTACAAGCAACAAATCAAAGAAACAAATCAACTTGAAAATAAATTTAAGGGTAAGAACTTTGTTTTTGATAATCGATTAAGTGAAAGAATCAGTGAAGATGTAATTAGTCGGTGCCATCAATGTGGTGAACTTTGTGATACACATACAAATTGTAAAAACATTCGCTGCAATTTATTGTTTATTCAATGTACTAGCTGTGCTGAAAAATATGAGCACACTTGTTCTGATCAATGTAAAGAATATGTTTTAGCAAATACAGACACACGTATTCAATTGGATCAAATACATAATTATAGACCAGTAAAAAGATATTTCCATAGAATTTAACTTCTTTCTTTACTATTAAATTTCTGGCAAACTATTCAACAACTCTTCCTTATTAATGGAATGAGTAGTTGAATAGTTTCAAATTTATTAAACAATAAAAAAGTTTATTTAAGAGTATTTATTACAGATACACTTTACCTTTACCAGATAATTTGCACAATATGAACAAAGGAATATATTACGCTATTTTCACTGCCTTTTTATGGGGCTTTCTGGCTATTGGTTTAAAAGTTGCTGTTAATATAGTTCCTCCAATAACTGTTACTTGGTTTAGGTTTGCACTAGCCTTTGCAACAATGGTTCTGTTTTATGCTTTCAAACAAAAAGAAAAGCTTTCAATTATAAAACGACCTCCCCTGTTTGCCATTTTAGCCGGAGTGTTTTTAGGATGTAATTATGTAGGTTTTATTTCAGGAGTACAAATGACAACTCCTACAATTGCGCAGGTATTTGCGCAAGTTGGTCCTGCCGTTTTAGCGTTTTCTTCCATTTTCCTTTTTAAAGAAAAAATGAGTCTGCGACAAATTACCGGCTTAATTGTGGTGATTATTGGAATGCTGGTATTTTATAAAGATAAAATGTCGATGATTAGTCTGAATGAGGATATACAACTGTTTAAAATAGGCGTATTAGTTCTGATTTTTGGTGCACTAACATGGGTGTTATATGCTATTTTTCAAAAGAAGGTAGTTAACGACTTTGATCCATTACAACTAAACCTGATTATATTTGGTGTTCCGGCTTTATTACTAACTCCGGTAGCTGAATTTAATGCTTTTGCTAATTTAACGATAAGCCAATGGTTACTCATGGCTTACCTGGGTTTAAACACTTTGCTGGCCTATGGTTCTTTGGCACTTGCATTTAAATACACCGAAGCAAACAAAGTTAGTGTTATTGTTACACTAAATCCTTTGATCACTTTCGGCGCCATGATATTCTTAAGTTATTACCATGTTTCATGGATTAGTCCTGAAACATTTTCATTTTTAACTATAATTGGTGCAGTAATGGCACTAATGGGAGTAGTTTTAGCTGTTGTAAAAAGCAAAAAGTAGTTTGCAATCATACTAAATTGTAAGTACTTTGGGAATATATTTAAGCTAACTATTCCGTCAATGTATAAGATCCTTTCTGTACTTTTTTGTTTATTAACATTATCTTCTTTTACCTTATTACCTAAAGATGAAGATAATAAATATAGACCTGATCAGACAGCTATATACAAAACCATTGAATCAACTCAATTACATCTGGAGATATTCTTCCCCAAGAAACATAAATGTAAAAAGAAGCCGGCAATTGTTTTCTTTTACGGTGGAGGTTGGAAATATGGTTCAATTAATCAGTTTGCTCCTCATGCAGAATACTATAAACAGAAAGGTTTTGTTACAATTTTAGTAGATTACCGGGTTGAACAACGACATCGATCCACACCATTTGATGCTGTAGAGGATGCAAAATCGGCCATGCGATACATAAAACAACAAGGCCAAAAGCTCAGAATTGACACTTCAAAAATTATAGCCTGTGGAGGATCTGCTGGAGGTCATCTTGCAGCAGCTACTGCATTAATCAATAGCTATAATTCAATATCGGATAATATAAATATTAGTCCAAAACCTAATGCCCTCATATTGTTTAACCCGGTAATAGATAATGGCCCTGAAGGATATGGCTTTGAAAGAATTGGTGATGAATACAAGCATTTTTCGCCAATGCACAATATTGTTAAAAGAGCTCCTCCCACAATTATTCTAATCGGAACAAAAGATCAACTCATTCCAGTAAAGACTATAGAAAATTATAAAACAAAGATGGATAGTGTTGGAAGCATTTGTCAAATAAAATTTTATAAAGATCAGAAACACGGATTCTTTAATTACAAGCATACTTCAAATTACAATCACACATTAACCGATATGAATCAATTTTTAATTGATCTGGGTTACTTAAAAAAAGACAAATAATGACTGCAATTATTTACTCCATCTTTAACCAATTATGACTACACTGTACGCACAAATAGAATTTAAAATTCGTCCATGGAAAATTCCTGATGCTCCGGCTGTTGCGGCTCATGCAAATAATTGGAATATAGCTCAAAACCTGAGTAACAGATATCCACACCCCTATTCGGAAAATGACGCTAAAATATTTATTGACTCCGTTATGAATGATGAAAGTGACAGTATCTTCGCCATTGAGGTATACGGAGAAGCTATTGGCAGTATTGGAATTATGCCCCAAAGTGACATTTATTGTAAAAATGCAGAGATTGGTTATTGGTTGGCCGAACCATATTGGGGTAAGGGAATTGCATCTAAAGCCATTAAACGGATTGTTGATTATGCTTTTAGAAAATATAATATAAACCGTATATATGCAGCAGTATTTGGAAATAATATAGTCTCACAAAAAGTATTGTTAAAAAACCATTTTGTTTTGGAAGCCTCCTTTGAGAAAACAATATTTAAAAAAGGTGTTTATCATGATGAAATGATATACTCAATCCGAAGAAATCAATGGAAAAAGAATATACTTCAACAATAAAATCTATCTTTATGAATACTCAACCTGATTTTACTTCAGTCAAGACTACGATAAACAAATGCCTTAGTCATTGGGAAAAAACACTACTTGAATTAAATGATATCCAAATTACTCAAAACCGGAATAAACAACACCGAAATATAAAACAAATTTTAGGTCACTTGATAGATTCTGCTTCTAACAACCATCAACGTATGGTAAGATTGCAGTACTCCAAAGAGTTGGTTTTTCCGGATTATCAACAGGATAATGATTTATGGATTCAATTGCAGCAATATGAAAAAGCCGATTGGTTTAACCTCATTCAACTATGGAAATATTATAATTTACATATTATACAGATGATTGATGCTGTAGATATTAAAAAACTAAATAATACCTGGAAAAATTTTGAAGGTGAAACTACAACGCTAAAACAAATGATAGAAGGATATCCAGAACATTTATTGCTTCATATGAATGAAATACAAGAACTTCTTGAATTGTAATCATCTAAATAATATTCTACTATTTTTACTCACAAACTATTAAACGCTAAAAATATGGATTGTCCGAAATGTGGTTCTGTTATTCTTAAAGAAAACATCAACATTCAAACAGATATTGCTCAATGCATTAATTGTGATCATATATTTAAAATATCTGAACATATTCAGGTTGTAAACGATGATTTTGATGTTCGAGATACACCAAAAGGAACTTGGTTTCAAAAAGATTTTGACATCATTATTCTTGGAGCTTCTACAAAATCACCTATCGCATTCTTCTTAGTTCCATTTATGCTTGTCTGGTCGGGCGGTTCTTTAGGTGGTATTTACGGTTCTCAAATTGCATCAGGAGAATTAAATATCGGTATGTCGTTATTTGGAATACCTTTTTTACTTGGTTCAATATTTTTTTGGAGCATAACTGCAATGGCTATAGCAGGAAAGGTTGAACTTAAATTAAATAAACAGGGAGGTAAAATTTTTACAGGAATTGGCAATATTGGTTTTACAAAAACATTTACTTGGGATGAAGTTTCAACCATTAGAGAAACTACAAGTAACATTAGAACCAACGGCAGACAAAATATAAAATTATGCCTTGAGGGAAAAAGAAGAGTGTGCTTTGGAATAGGCTTAAAGGAAGAAAGACGCTATTATTTATTAAAAGCCATGCAAACTGTTTTAGCCAAACTTAAGAGTAATCGCAATATGAATTACCAATCTTTTTAATTCAGTATAAAAGCATCAAAAATACTCTAACCAATGAAAACAGTTTACAAATTACTTTTCTATATACTATTGGTATTACTATTTGTTATTTTAACTGTACTTACACAAATTGGAGGTATTATACTTGTTATAACACTGCTACTTTCGAAAACAATAAAATATAAATTACCATTTAAAACATTGTTGGTTTTCATCATATTATATAGCACTGCTACCTTTTTACTTGTACCCAAAATTGCTAAAATTTCAGGCAGAGAAAAAGTCATACAATCATCATCTATTAAACCAGCAAATTATATATCTGTCATTTTAAATAGAAATTATGTATTACCAGAAGTCAATAAATTATTGAGAAGTGCTGCTTATGAGTTAAAATATCAAAACAGTTCCATTCAAATCAGATATCTTGATGCCTGTTTTCCATTCATTAATGGTTTCCCTCTTCTTCCACACCTTAGCCATAATGATGGAAAAAAGATTGATTTAAGTTTAGTTTACGAAAATCAGGATGGTATAATTATTAATAAAAGTAAGTCCATTAGCGGATATGGTGTTTTCGAAAATGCCTTAAATAACGAATTTAACCAAACTCAAAGATGTTTTGAGCAGGGGTATTTACAATATGATTTCCCAAAATATCTGACATTAGGGAGAATAAATTCTAATTTAAAGTTCTCTGAAAAAGGAACCAAACAACTGCTGTTAGCCCTTTTAAAAGAGAAAACAATCAGTAAAATATTTATTGAACCACACCTCAAAAATCGAATGGGAATAAAAGATACCCGGGTTCGATTTCAAGGATGTCGTTCAGTTCGACATGATGACCATATACATATTCAAATTAATTAGTACTACAATAATTTAATTGAAAACTTCTTCAATCGCTCATCCAGCATATGATTAGGAATAATTGATTTTATGCTATCAGCAACTGCATTAATCATCTTTTCCTTAATAAAATTATTTTTAATCACTATCGAAATTTCTCTTATTGCAGGTGGATCATTAATCTCCCGAACATTTATTTGCTGTTCTTCTCTTAAAAAATCCATGTGCAGTTCCGGAATTACAGAATATCCTCCATTCATATCTACAATTCTAACTAATGTATCAATACTTCCTGCCTCAAACGTATGATTATATGGTAGTGAGCGCTGACAAAAATTAAAAATCTGATCTCTTAAACAGTGACCTTCTTCTAATATCCATAGATTTTCCTGGGGTAAATTTGTTGCAGATAAAGGAATGTCCCTTAATGGATGGTCTTTAGAAAAATAAGCTAAAAACTTTTCGTAGTACAGTGGAATTTCAAAAAACTCCTCTTCTTCTAAAGGCGTAGCTGCAATAAACATATCAACACTCTCTCGTTTCAAAGCCTGAATTAAAGTTTCTGTATTCATCTCTGAAATAGTTAACTGAATTTCAGGATAATTTGTCTTAAATTCCTTTATAAACTGAGGAATCAAATATGGAGAAAGTGTGGGTATAACACCTATATTTAAAGGTCCCGACAATGATTCTGTTTCATCAATAACTACCTGCTTAACCTTTTTCAACTCTCTTAAGGTAGCCTCTGCCTGATTTATTATCCTTAAACCAACTTCTGTAGGTTCTACCGGATGCTTACTTCTGTCAAAAATAGAAACATCTAATTCGTTTTCCAATTTCTGAATCATCATACTTAATGTGGGTTGAGTTACGCCACATTCTTTTGATGCTGTAACAAAATGCCTGTATTTATTTAAGGCCACAATGTATTCTAACTGCTGAATAGTCATAGTATATAAATATTACTTATACAAATATAGATAATATCTGTTTGATTTATACTGCAAAGGGCTCTACATTTGTTTCAGAAACAATAAGAAAATGTTTAACAAATAAAAAATTTAAGACTATGTCACAGATTGGAAAACAAGTAGTAGACTTTAAAGTACAGGCTTACGCAAATAATAATTTTGAAACTGTATCAAAAGAAGATACATTAGGAAAATGGGCAGTATACTTTTTCTATCCTGCAGATTTCACCTTTGTATGCCCAACTGAGTTGGAAGATTTAGCAAATTCATATGATGAATTTAAAGCTACCGGAGCAGAAATTTACTCTGTTTCAACAGACTCTCATTTTGTACACAAAGCATGGCATGATGCAAGTGATACCATCAAAAAAATTAAATACCCAATGTTAGCAGATCCTACAGGTGTTCTTTCGAGAGGTTTTGAAGTAATGATTGAAGAAGATGGTATGGCCGAAAGAGGAACATTCATTGTAAGTCCTGAGGGAGAGATTGTTTCATACGAAGTAGTTGCTGGTAATGTAGGTAGAAATGCAGATGAGTTATTGAGAAAACTTAAAGCACTTCAGTTTGTAGCTGCACACCCTTCAGAAGTATGTCCTGCTAAATGGAAAGAAGGTGCTGAAACACTAAAACCTAGTATTGATCTTGTTGGTGTAATTTAATCACCACAAGAAAATGCACTAATAAACTTAGGGAGAGGCTTTCCTCTCCCATTAAAATTTAAAGACATGTTAGAACAAGCTATAAAAGATCAATTGAAAACCGTTTTTGGTAATCTTAAAAGTAATTTTACTTTGCAAGTAAACGCAGATGAAAATCATTCTCAAAAAAAAGAATTGATTGAGTTATTAGATGAAGTTGCATCGTGTTCCGATAAAATTACCACTCAAGTTAATGATGGCGATGACTTATCTTTCAGAATTTTTAAAGAAGACAAGCCTTTAAATATCATTTTCAGAGCAATTCCTACAGGACATGAATTTTCTTCACTTTTGGCTGCTATTTTAAATGCAGATGGCATAGGTAAGAATTTACCTGATGAAGTTATTGCTAAAAGAATTGAAAACTTAAATGGAAAGATTGAACTTAAAAGCTATATTTCTTTAACATGTACAAACTGTCCTGAAGTAGTTCAGTCTTTAAATGTAATGTCACTTATCAATCCAAATATTTCGCATCAAATTATTGATGGTGCCATAAATCAGGAAGAAGTTGAACAATTACAAATTCAGGCAGTGCCAACAGTTTATGCCAATGGTGAGCAATTGCATGTTGGCAGATCTTCATTAGGAGAATTATTAAATAAACTTGAGAAACTAGTAGGTTCCGATGAAAATGCAGAACCGCTTACTATACATAAAAAATATGACGTAGCCATTGTTGGAGGAGGTCCCGCGGGAGTTTCTGCCGCAGTATATTCTGCCCGCAAAGGTTTTTCTGTAGCCATTATTGCAGAAAAAGTAGGTGGTCAGGTAACTGAAACTGTTTCTATTGAGAATATGATTTCTATTCCTCAGACAACAGGTTCGCAACTCTCGGCAAATTTAATGAGCCATTTAAAAGATTACCCCATTGATGTATTGGAAAATCGATTGGTTGAAGAAGTTGAAATCATTGATGGTTATAAACAATTAAAAACATCGTTAGGCGAAGTAATCACAACACCTGCAATGATTATTGCAACAGGTGCAAGTTGGAGAAAACTGGGTGTACCAGGCGAAGATCAGTATATAGGATCCGGAGTTGCTTTTTGTACACATTGTGATGGTCCTTTCTATAAAAATAAAAAAGTAGTAGTTATAGGTGGAGGAAACTCAGGCCTGGAAGCTGCCATAGATTTATCATCCATTGCTTCGGAAGTTACTGTATTTGAATTTATGGACGAACTAAAAGGAGACCAGGTGCTTCAGGATAAGTTAAAATCATTATCTAATGTAAAAATTCTTACAGGTATTGAAACCAAACATATCGAAGGTGACGGACAAAAAGTAACCGGAATTAAATATAAAAAACGAAATACTGAGGAAGAAAAATTTCTGGATGTGGATGGAGTATTTGTGCAAATAGGATTAAAACCCAATAGCCACGTATTCGCAGATATTGTTAAAACCAACAGAATGGGAGAAATTGAAATTGATGCTGCTTGCCGGACTAATACTGCCGGTATATATGCTGCCGGAGATGTTTCGGTGGTTCCTTATAAACAAATTGTAGTTGCAATGGGTGAAGGATCCAAGGCTGCTTTATCAGCTTTTGAGGATAACATTAAAAATTTACAACTGGCAAATTAAAATATATTCCTCAAAAAAAGAAGGAGCTATTGTTTATTATAACGATAGCTCCTTTTTTTATTATTTAAACTTCTTCAGAATGTCTTTTACGGCGTCTTTATGAATTGTAAAACCCATCATCTTTAATTTAATATAGTCCTCATGGAAAAAATAATATCCAAATCGTGCATCATTTTGACCAATATTTCTAGACCCAGAACTGGAATCTTTTATTAAATACCAATCTTTTCCTGTTCCTTTATAATTTTCTAAATAACCTACTAAATGCATTCCGTGATCATCAGTCGTTGTTTCATTTGAAAATCTAAACTGACGGGCATCTTCATTTATATATGCAGATGGAATATCATAATCTGGAATAATAGCACAATTGGTTTCTCGACTAAAACCTGTTTCTGACACATCACCTCCAATGCTTAATGTATATCCCTTTTTAACTGCTGTTTTAATTGCTTTCATAAAATCATCCAATGGAATATTGTAATATTCTTTACTATGCCACCAGTTATCAGGTACTTTATACTCAACTAACTGCCAATAAGGTTCCTGTTTATATGATAGAATTTCTACATAGTCATCAGGATTAAGCTTTAAATAATCAGCTAAATAGCTTTGAGGAGTAAAAGCTTCACCTTCAACTTTAAATGAAGTTGGAGGTACACCAATATAATGGTTCATAATTGATTTAATGGTTTCTAAACCAAAATCTACATTCCATGTATTACTTTCTTTTAATGATGATAAAAAGCTTTTCATTTCCTCAAACATTTTTGCATGAGTATGAAATTTTCTATTATCAATTAACCCGGTGTACAATTCTTTAGGAACAGCCCCATATTCTTTCATAATTCGAGCTACAGCATTTCCTTCAGAACCTTCATCAAAATTTGAGTCACCTCGCTTTTCTATAAAACGACGAGCTTTTTCTACATATTCCCAGTAAACTGTATATAATTCAGAAATTTCAACTTTCTTACCTGTTAAACGAAATACTTCTGTTTCATAAAAAGAGGTAGTTGAAAAACACCAGCAAGTACCAGTATTGCCTTGTGATTCGAGAGGCTGACACCAAGCTGCAGTATACAAAGATGGATCATTGGGTAAATCCATATTAGACTGATCCATAATAAAACGCTTGTATGAATCCTGATCTTGGTTATCCAATGAATCATTTACTGCATTTACATCCTTTAAAATAGATTCATAATAATAGCCTTTTCCCTTTTCGATAACCTGAATTTTGGCTTTGTCCTGATTGTTTTGCGCATTCAATGATGACACAATAATCACAAGCCCTAATGTTAGTAATTGTTTAAACATACTTATTAATATTTTGATATAATACTTCTAATTTCAACCTTATAACAAAGTCACCCCTAATAAATTAACATCAAAATTAAAATTTAATACTTTTATATAAATTGATTAATAACAGGTTTACTTCATTTTATACCTAATTAATTATCAAAATATTCCTTTTTAACCTCAAATCTTTATTTTTGTTCTCTTACAAAAAAAGAAAACTCAGCATGGAATATATTGAATATGATATCAAACAAATAATTAATGAAAAACTAAAAGGTATTATTTCACCTAATAGTGTAGAATTAAACTGTGAGGTATTTGGCACCGACCTGAATAACGTGTATGATAGTTATATTTATTATAGTGATGAAGTTGATGGAATAATTGATGTTTATGCTGATTTTAATTGCACCGTTATTGAAGGTTATGAGGAAAAATTAACTAGAGGGAGTTTTAAAGGAAGATTTATTCTGGACTACAAAAGTTTTATTGAAGACAGCTGTGAAGTAAGCATTTAATACTTGAATAATACAAAAATCAAAAGTGAAATATCTATTCCCTAAATTCTCAACCTTATAAGATTACGCTACCCATCTCTTTTCATCTTAATACGTAGAACCTAAACGCTAAAACAATTTTCATTTTCCTCTGTTTTTGTACCGTAAAATCACTTAAATAGAGAAAATTGAAAGTACTTATTATTGGGCAAGGATTAGCGGGGACAATACTATCTTTTAAATTAATTCAAAAAGGACATGACGTAACAGTTGTTGATGATCCTTCTCTTAAAAAATCATCTCTTGTAGCTGGAGGAATGGTTAACCCGGTTGTATTTAGAAGGCTTACAAAATCATGGATGATTGATGAATTATATCCTGAGTTTATTAAAACCAGTGAGGAATTAGAAACGCTTTTAGATGTACAACTGTTTTATCCCAAAACAATATTTAGAGTTTTAGGTAAAGATGAAGATTCATTTTGGCAAAAAAAATATATCGACAATGGATTAGAAAAATATATAGATAGAGAACCGGCATATTTCCCAATTTCAAAATATTTAAAAATACCATTTGGCTACGGTAAAGTAAAAGTTGGAGGTTGGTTTGATATACAAACCTTAATTAGTACATATAACAACTATTTAAAGGAAAATTCGCAATTAATATCTGCACATATTGATATTTCCTATGACTTAAAATTTTCATCTCATAAGGTTGATTGGAAAGGTAACAATTATGATAAAGTAATTCTTTGTACAGGAAGCGCTGAAGAGAAAAACAATGTATTTAAACAAGTAAAATTTAAAAATACCTTAGGGGATGTACTTACAATAAAAAGTGATGAATATAGTAACGATCACATTGTTTCTAAAAATATTTTCATATTACCAATTCAGAACAACAAATTTAAAACAGGTTCAACTTTTCGTTGGGATTTTAATGATTCTCAACCATCGGAGAATGCAAAACAGGAAATTACTGAAAAACTAAATAAAATAGCAGATTTCAATTATATCATAGAAGACCATCAGGCAGGTGTTAGACCAACAACAAATGACAGAAGACCTGTTATTGGATTTCTGAAAGACAATCCTTGTTTAGGTATTATGAACGGACTTGGTTCAAAAGGTATTCTTCTTTCCTCCTGGGTAGCAAATCAGCTCATAAATAAAATGGAACATCCACAATATGAAATACACCCTGAAATAGATTTAAACAGATATTATAAATAATACTTTCAACATAAAGTGTATAAACGCAAAAAGAGCAACTGAAACTTGTTCAATTGCTCTTGCTTTAAAATCAGCGGCGACCTACTCTCCCACAATATGCAGTACCATCGGCGCTAATGGGCTTAACTTCTCTGTTCGGAATGGGAAGAGGTGGAAC
>NZ_JAPDPJ010000369.1 GCF_026013605.1 Plebeiibacterium sediminum | reverse complement strand
GATTCCAATCAAGATTTGCCTTTGAATAATATGGAGCTTTGAGTGTGCCACATGCTCCAAATAACAGGATCAAAAAAATGAATGTAAATGATTTCATTCGTTGTGTTATTTCAACCTTAAATATTCTAAACACCTTATTCATTTTTGAATCTTTCTATAATACAATAGTTTACCTTTATTTTTCTTTCCTTCTGTTGATAAATACAAATTTCCATCATCATCAAAACAAATACCCTCCGGCTGAGGCAAATACTTTGGATTCAAAAAGGTAATTTCTTTTATTTCAGAATTAAAGCCAATAACCAACAACATACTACCTCTTGCTGACAAAACGTATAAATCCCGATTATTACTCATTGCAACAGCTGAAGGTGAA
>NZ_JAPDPJ010000368.1 GCF_026013605.1 Plebeiibacterium sediminum | reverse complement strand
GCTACTAAGCCTCCTTTTAAATCCTGGAATTGAACCGGACTATTCGAAATAACTGCTTTTGTATTTTTATTGATGAGTTTACCCATTAATCCCTTTTGAAACGAAACATCTTTCAACACAGTAAATCGGTAAATATCATCATCACCTTTACCTCCCTCACGATTGGAAGAAAGATATCCATGTTTTCCTTCAGTATCCAGATACACACCAAAATCATCCTTTTCAGTATTTACAGGATAGCCCATATTTTTAACCTGATAGCCCTGAGCTGTTTTTTCGGCGATAAAGATATCCAGTCCACCAACACCTACATGACCATTGGAAGCAAAATATAAACGACCACTCTGATGAATAAAAGGAAACATTTCATCTCCTTC
>NZ_JAPDPJ010000367.1 GCF_026013605.1 Plebeiibacterium sediminum | reverse complement strand
GAAGGAGATGAAATGTTTCCTTTTATTCATCAGAGTGGTCGTTTATATTTTGCTTCCAATGGTCATGTAGGTGTTGGTGGACTGGATATCTTTATTGCAGAAAAAACAGCTCATGGCTATCAGATTAAAAACATGGGCTATCCTGTAAATACTGAAAAGGATGATTTTGGCGTGTATCTGGATGCAGAAGGAAAACATGGATATCTTTCTTCCAATCGTGAGGGAGGTAAAGGTGATGATGATATTTACCAATTTACTGTGTTGAAAGATGTTTCGTTTCAGAAGGGATTAATGGGTAAACTCATCAATAAAAATACAAAAGCAGTTATTTCGAATAGTCCGGTTCAATTCCAGGATTTAAAAGGAGGCTTAGTAGC
>NZ_JAPDPJ010000366.1 GCF_026013605.1 Plebeiibacterium sediminum | reverse complement strand
AGTACGATATTTGGGTCTGCATAAAAAAAGGTGTATAAACTTAGTCATGTATTATTAAAAGGCCAGAGGCCTGTTATAAAACAACGAAGCGAGACACTTTGCCGAGCGGTTAGGAAATGTTACTATTATTAATCAACGATTTAGCAATAATTTTATCACAATATTATAATTAAGGCTGAAAGCCTTTAACATCACAGCAAGGTGGCAACGCCCCTTGTAATAGCCATCATGTAAATATCAGGCTGAAGGTCTGAAACTTCATTAGAGACAAACGTCATTCTTCAGTTAGCAGTACTCAGTAGTCAGTCAGTTATTGTCATTCAACGGTCGGCAGTATAAAGTATACTCAAGTACGATATTTGGGTCTGCATAAAAAAA
>NZ_JAPDPJ010000365.1 GCF_026013605.1 Plebeiibacterium sediminum | reverse complement strand
TCCAGAGGTTAAGGATATGGAAGTAACCTATTGTGCTGATGAAGCTGCAAACTTTGAAATAACTTCATTAAATGATGATGTTATGGTTTCTGGAAATATAGAAAGATACACTTTTGACTGGAACATATCTGCTTTGAACATACCTGAAGATGGAGGATTACAAACGACTAATGAGTTCGACGTTGTGGTTACTCGAATTACAACCGGCTGTACCAGTGAAGCTCATTTAACCATTTATGTAAATCCAGATCCAGAGGTTAAAGATGTAGAGGCAATTTATTGTACCGATGAAGTTGCAGATTTTGACATAGCATCTTTCAATGAAAGAGTTCTTGCTTCTGGTAATTCAGAAGATTATAACTTCAATTGGAATGCTTCT
>NZ_JAPDPJ010000364.1 GCF_026013605.1 Plebeiibacterium sediminum | reverse complement strand
TGCATTTCAATATTTTCAAAGAACGTTTTCTCGTCATTCAGCATCAAGGCGTAAATGACTCGAATTCTTATATTTTGTAAACTTTACTAAAACTTCTTTTCAGTAAATGTTTATTTCAATCTTTTCAACTCCTCAACCTTCTGTCGAGTGTCGCTCTAAAAGCGGATGCAAAGATAACAACTTTATTTTCTCTTTTCCAAATAAATTTTGAAAAATTTTTATTTCATTCTCTAAACTTATTTTTAATCCTAAAAAGTTATTTTTCAATAACTTAAACCCTTCTTAAAGCTTCATTATTTTATCTTTTTGCCCTTCTTTAAAAGCGGCTGCAAAGATAAGTGATTTTAATTTTTAAATCCAAATAAAAAATCAAAAAATT
>NZ_JAPDPJ010000363.1 GCF_026013605.1 Plebeiibacterium sediminum | reverse complement strand
CTATCTCCTGCGTCAGCATCTGTTGCGCTTACGGTTTCAACTGCTGTAGTACCTTCTGCTACACTTGTGTCGGTTGCTGTTAGTACTGGACTATTATCTTTTACATCTGTTACCGTTACATTAATGGTTTTTGTATCTGTATGACTTGCCCCATCTGTTACTGTTACATTCAATACATAAACATTATTAGCATCACTATCAGAAGGATTCTCATAATCTGGTGCAGTTGTAAATGTCAACACACCAGAAGTTGCTCCAATAGTAAAGAAACTTGCGTCAGTTCCACTAATTGAGTATGTTTTACTATCTCCTGCGTCAGCATCTGTTGCGCTTACGGTTTCAACTGCTGTAGTACCTTCTGCTACACTTGTGTCGGTTGC
>NZ_JAPDPJ010000362.1 GCF_026013605.1 Plebeiibacterium sediminum | reverse complement strand
CCTCAACCTTCTGTTGAGTGTCGCTCTAAAAGCGGATGCAAAGATAACAACTTTATTTTCTCTTTTCCAAATAAATTTTGAAAAATTTTTATTTCTTTTTCTAAACTTATTCCTAATCCTAAAAAGTTATTTTTCAACAACTTAAACCCTTCTCAAAGCTTCATTATTTTATCTTTTTGCCCTTCTTTCTAAGCGGCTGCAAAGATAAGTGATTTTAATTTTTAAATCCAAATAAAAAAATCAAAAAATTTTTTTCTTTTTTTCTTCTTTATTGAACCCCTTAAAACTTGCTCTGTATTAGGTTTTTCATCCCTTATAAAGTTATCATTATGTCATCTTTTTATCTCGCCTTTCGTTCAAAGCGGGTGCAAAGAAAGAGACTT
>NZ_JAPDPJ010000361.1 GCF_026013605.1 Plebeiibacterium sediminum | reverse complement strand
AAGATGGCTCATTTAGTAGTTAAGAATAATCTTAATGGGATAGAGTCCTTTTTAACTAGTTTGCCTAAAACTGCACTTCTATGTGCTGAATATACGGGTGTCTATGGAGAGTTATTAGTTTTTCTTTGTAATCAGTTTAATGTACCAATTGCTTTAGCTACAGGTTATGAAATAAGACATAGTTTAGGGCTTCGTAAAGGGAAAATAGATAAGGTTGATGCATCTCGTATACGTGAATATGGAGAAAGGTTTGGAGACCGGTTAGAAAGTACTATTTACGCTAAAGAAGAAATGAGAGAATTAAAGGAACTCTTTAGATTAAGAGGGCAGTTAGTTAAGGAAAGAAAAATGTTATTTACTCATGAGAAGGTTAAACCAGAAATG
>NZ_JAPDPJ010000360.1 GCF_026013605.1 Plebeiibacterium sediminum | reverse complement strand
AAGATGGCTCATTTAGTAGTTAAGAATAATCTTAATGGGATAGAGTCCTTTTTAACTAGTTTGCCTAAAACTGCACTTCTATGTGCTGAATATACAGGTGTTTATGGAGAGTTGTTAGTTTTTCTTTGTAATCAGTTTAATGTACCAATTGCTTTAGCTACTGGTTATGAAATAAGACATAGTTTAGGGCTTCGTAAAGGGAAAACAGATAAGGTTGATGCATCTCGTATACGTGAATATGGAGAAAGGTTTGGAGACCGGTTAGAAAGTACTATTTACGCTAAAGAACAAATGAGAGAATTAAAGGAACTCTTTAGATTAAGAGGGCAGTTAGTTAAGGAAAGAAAAATGTTATTTACTCATGAGAAGGTTAAACCAGAAATG
>NZ_JAPDPJ010000035.1 GCF_026013605.1 Plebeiibacterium sediminum | reverse complement strand
CTTGCGTAGTTTGTTTTAGTCCACGGATTAAGCGGATTAAACGGATAATGATTGCTGCGCAATTTTTTTTCGTTCGCTAATTACGCTAATGGATGTGAATTGGAACTGCTTGCGTAGTTTGTTTTAGTCCACGGATTAAGCGGATTAAACGGATGATTATTGCTATGCAATTTTTTTTTCGTCCTCAAATTACGCTAATGGATGCGAATTGGAACTACTTGCGTAGTTTTTCTGTCCACAGATTAAGCCGATTAAACGGATTAAAATTAGCTTAACTGATTTTCTATGAATTATACAAAAGGAGAAATAAGTCGTTTATATTTGAGACTTTTTTCGCCAAAATTTATTAATAAACCTACTTTGTTCTTTGTTGCTTTTAAATAATTAAGCACCTGTGATTCATGCTCACCTGATAATTCAGAAAGTGCTTTTAGTTCAATAATAACACTATCATAACATATGAAGTCTGCATAATAGTGTTTTGTAAGTGTCAGGCCTTTGTATTTTATCTCTAGTTTTTCTTCTCTTTTATATGGAATCCTCTGGGTTTTTAACTCATACTCAAAAGCTTCCTGATATACATTCTCTAAGAAACCACAGCCAAGTTCTTTATGAACTTCCATTGCAGCCCCAATAATTGTATAGGTTTCTTTTTTTAGAGGGAATTCATGATTTAATAGATTTGGCATCTTGATTTGTATTAATCTGATAAATCTGCTTAATCTGTGGACCCTATACAGTATCAATAAAGTTTCTTTCCGTTTTATGAAAGATGACGATGCCGCTAACCAATAAAACGATGGCTACTACTATACTGTAAATTAAATTCATCCAGCTGAAATGTCCTGCTCCAAGGAAGGCGTATTTAAAGCCCTCGAGGATAGGGGTAAAGGGATTATATAATGCAATCATTTGTAATTTAGGGCTTTCAATTGTGCTGACCGGGTAAATTACCGGACTGGCATACATGAGTAATTGTACACCAAAAGCCAATAAAAATGTTAAATCGCGATACTTGGTGGTTAAACTGGTAAAGATGATACCTGCTCCCAGACCGTATGCTGCCATAAGCATAATGTAAACTGGCAATAAAGCAATATTCCAGTTCGGATTTACAGTAGCGTTACCTGTGAAAATATAATATGAATATACACCCATAAACAGTATAAACTGTATGCCGAATTTGATAAGGCCACTGGTTACTTTGGCAAATGGCATAATCAATCGAGGGAAATAGACTTTTCCAAAGATATTGGCATTTTCGGTAAAGGTTTTAGCTGTAGTGTTAAAGCTTTCTGCAAAGTAATTCCAAATGGTGATTCCTGCTAAATAAAATAGTGGTTGTGGTACGCCATCGGTAGATATTTTTGCAATGTTACCAAATACAACGATATAGATTAATGTTGTCATGATGGGTTGCACAATAAACCAGATGGGGCCAAGTACAGTTTGTTTGTATACGGTGATGATATCACGCTTTACAAACATGCGTAGTAAGTCGCGGTATGCCCATATTTCTTTAAAGTTAATGTCGAACGCATGGCGTTTGGGGCGTATGATTAAGTCGTAATCTTCCATTTGTTTTATTTGCTAATTTTTAGTCTCTAGTTTTCAGTCTTCAGTTCACAGTCTACTGCCGACTGCATACTGTTGACTGTCTACTGCTTACTGCCGACTGCATATTTTTTTTCTTAGTGTGCTTTGTGAAAATGTCTTCGAGCTCTTTGCGGTTTACCTTGTCCACAGATTACACAGATAAGTCAGATTGTATTGCTGCGCAATTATACTAGACAAGATTAATATGATTGACAGGATTTTAATTGCTCTGCAATTTTGTTTCTTGTCCACTAATTACACTAATAATCACGAATTTTTTGAGTACTATTTTTTGCTTTGTGTTCTTTGCGAAAATGTCTTCAAGCTCTTTGCGGTTTAACTTGTCCACAGATTACATAGATAAGTCAGATTATATTGCTGCGCACTTTTAATAGACTGGAATAACAAGATTAGCAGGTTTTCATTTTACTCTTCAATTTTATTGAATCTGATCCTGGTGTTTACCTAGCTATTTTAAAATTAAATCGTTGGGATTTTGTCGGGTATCATAAATTCTAATAATCTCAATATGATTTGTTGTAATTTTATAATATAAAGAATTGTGTTTTGTTAATACACACTTTCTAACTTTTAACTGTTTATTTATTATTGGAAATTGCTTTGGGTTGTTGGCAATTTGATTTAACAGTATTTCTGTTTTTATTATAAATTGGTATGCAACATTTTTACTCCATTTTCTACTTAAATAATCCAATATGTCTTCAAAATCTTTTTCAGATGAAGGAGACCAGATTATTTGTTTATTCATTGGAGTATCTTTTCTTATATTTTTCGATTATATCTTCATTTAAAATATGCCTGCCATTTTCTAATTCATCAATAGCCGTATAAATACCTTTTTGTTGTTCGTCAGATAGTGAATTCCATTCAGATATATCATACTGATTATTAATGTAATTCATAAGTATTCCGTAAATAGCTTCAAGATTTGATTTGTCTAATCTATCAACTTGTCTAAATATTTCTAATTTAAGTTCGGCTGCATTCATGGCTTAGCATTTAAATTAAACTGTAATTCATAAAGATACTTTTTCTATTGCTTAGAAACATTGTGTTGGTCATAGAATTAACACGAATATTCACAGATTAATAAAAATGATAATTTGTTGATTTGTCAGTTTGTTGAAAGCCTATTGACTGTTTTTTATTAGACAGGATTTACATGATTTTTATTGCTTCGCAATATTGTGTTGGTCATCGAAACAACGTTCGACGTAGTCAATTACCGCTAATTATCACGAATTAATTAAACTTTTAACTTGTTACTTAGTGTACTTTGCGATAAAGTCTTAGTGTTCTTTGCGGTCTACCTAGTCCACAGATTTAACAGATTATATTGCAACGCAATTATATTGGACAGGATTAACGTGATTGACAGGATTTTAATTGCTCTGCAATTTTGTTTTTTGTCCACTAATTGCACTAATAGTCACGAATTTTTTGCTTGGTGTGCTTTGTGTGCTTTGTGAAAATATCTTCGAGCTCTTTGCGGTTTACCTTGTATAGATTACACAGATTACAATAAAGGTTTTTCCTGATATTTTACAAATCCAAATACTTCAATAACCTCATTGTTGATACGAAAAACAATAGTATATCCTTTAAATATGAAATCTCTTATGTTAGCATCTTCAAAATATATTGACTTCCTACAAAGGTTTGGATTTTTAGAAATACCTTTTAGTTTACTAATTAATTCATTTTTAAATTTACGTGCTCTTGACGGACTATCTAATGCAATAAAATCAACCTGATGCTCTAATCTACTAACAAATGATTCCTTAAATACTATTTTCATCTGTTTAAAATCTGATTTTTATTGCCACATGAAATTCTTAAATAATTTTTATCATAAATGATTACAAGTTCTTTTCATGGGATTTAATTTTATCTTCCAATAAAGAATCCAGATCATCAATTGATAGATAATTGACTTTACCTTCATTCATTTCATTTAATTCATTTTGTAAGAATTGCTGTGTTTCAAAATAGGTTTCATCTTCCCTAATGATCTCTATTTCATCTTTACTAAACTTACTGAGAAACCAAATAAAATGTTTATAAGCTTTGTCGTGTATCTTTAATTTTAAAGTATGCATAACTATAGATTTAATGTTGGTTAAGATACATAAAATTAGTCAAAAGTGTTTTGTGTAGCTTTTCTTATCACTATTGATTATGTGTTGATTTTATATCTGTTTATTTATCTGCAAACAGCTTATAATCTTCAGTCTTCAGTTTTAGATAATAGCTTATTGTCTATTGTCCACAGCCTTCTGTTGACAGCCTTCTGCTCACTTACTCATGGGCACGCCTCCGGCATGGTGAATTACATAAAAAACACCGACTCTCCGGGAAAATACGGTGCAAAAATAGTTTTGTTTCGTTATATACAATAGGTTTTTATGTTGTTTTTGACTTTAAAGTTTTTCAATGTTTAGGTTTGTTGTTCTAAGTAGTTCTTTTTCAGTTCGCAGTTCTCAGTCCTCAGTCTTTAGTCTTTAGTCAACAGTCTACAGTTATCAGTCTACTGCTGAATGTCTACAGAATATATTTTTCTTAGTGTTTATTGCGAAAATGTCTTAGCGTTCTTTGCGGTTTACCTTGTCCACAGATTTATCAGATTATATTGCTTCGCAATTATACTGGACAGGATTAACATGATTGACAGGATTTTAATTGCTCTGCAATTTTGTTTTATCCGTGGAACAATGTTCGACTTAGTCAATTAATGCGAAATTTCACAGATCAACTTTTTTAAACCACCCCGTCAGAAACTCGTGCCTCGTATCTGCCACCCCTCCTTTAAAAGTAGGGGAGTGTTTTGCTTCGAGGAGAATTAAGTTCTCAGTTCTCAGTTCTCAGTCTTCAGTTGACTGCCTACTGCCTACTGCCTACTGCCTACTGCCTACTGCTGCCTTTCTACTGAATATATTTTTCTTATTGTACTTTGAGGTTACCCTATTTTATAGATTATTCTTTGTCCATATACACCGAAGAGCAAAGCAGTGTTTTCATAAAGATGTTTTTGATGCTCAGGTGATGATAGAGATCTTCTGAATCAGGGAAATCTGCATACAGAGCGTATAGCAGGGCATCGAGATTTAGAAAATCCTGTTGTGAAATATAGTATTCTGCAATGGCATTTATGATTTCAAAAAATTCAATAGGGTGCAATGCATCTCGTTCCTTATAAAGCGCATAGAGAATATCCTCCTGTTCTGTTTCTAAGAGTGGTTTTATTAGTTTGCTTTCACCCTCATTCATCATGATCACTTTATCCTCGAGAACTTCAAGTAGACGATAATCGGGATGCTCTTTTCTATAGGATTGGATTTGAGTTAATAACTCCTTAACTTCCTCTTTTGTTGTTGCACTAAACTCCAGTTCTTTAATTAATATGTATTTAAAATAAGGAATATCAGGAAATTCTTTAATCTTCTGTTTGATAACTTCCGGATCTTCAGCTTCTTCAATCTCATCAATACATATTAATAGTTTTTCAAGTTGTTCCGGAGAATTATCCTGATCAAAGCCAATGAGTTGTTCTGGAAAAGTAGCCATGATATCCATATCGAACATTCCAAAGATGCGATCTCTGGCGTCTTCAACCTGGTCAATACCAAAGTAATTGTAAAACAGTCGGTCTGTTATAATGGCCAAATCTTTACCTGATTCCTCTTCCTCATTGTCGTTATATTCCTTATTCAGGAGTCTCTTGAGATTATTGATGTCAATCTCCCTTTCTGTTTCGGGATCATCGTATATCAAGTCGTATAAAATATCGTCTTTTTCATCTGAATCATCGTCCCATTCATGATCACCATCAAAAGGGCTGCTTTCATCTTTTAGAATGATCTGATCAGAACCTAATGATTCGCTTAAACGATTGAATAATATGCTAGCCTCTTTAAAATTGTCTGAGTTTTTGATAACGACAGGTTTGCCATTTTGTCCACATTCAATGTCAATCAAATCTACATTATCATTGTCCTCTTCGAGGAAGTACATGGTTGTTTTAGAAAATTCCGCGTGTGGATTTATGTCTATATTCAGCGCAAATTCATATCCTGCAAAAATAATATTATGTGCCAGTTTGTAGTCTATTTTAATAAACTCATAAACGCTATGCATTTCTTCCAGAAACTCTTCGTAATCAAGTGGGCTGATATTAAACTGAAATCCAGTGTCCTTTACTCCTAAGCAATAAAGATCAACTAAATAACTCGCCGATGAGATGTTTCCATTACTATGTTTACGTGCGACAGTAATATTCGCTATTTTGGTTTGATTCCAATCTTCATTTACCCAACACTCCAATACAGGCAGCGTTCGGGCTTTTTGACGAATATATTTCTCCGGGCTTAGTTGTTGAGGTTGTTTATTTGTTTTTTTACGTTTGGACATTGTAATGTGGTTATATGCTTATTAGTTGATGCGTATATTTGTTTTACTGTTCATTCGTTTCACTGTCTATTTGTTCATTTGTTTTCAAATTGGCGAATCAACAGATAGGCAAATTAACAATTGTAGTATTCGCGGTACCAATCTACAAACCTTTTCAACCCTTCTTCAAGAGGAGTGTTGGGGTTGAAACCTGTTGCATTTCGGAGTTGTTCTGTGTCGGCATAGGTGGCCACCACATCTCCTTTTTGCATGGGGAGATATTCTTTATTGGCTTCTTTTCCAATCAATTTTTCCAGTGTTTCAATAAAGTATCCTAATTCTACAGGGTTGTGGTTTCCGATGTTGTATAATTCATAAGGCGTTTCTCCTTGAGGAATTACATAAATCAGTTCTTTAATGGCCTTAGTGATGTCATCTACAAAAGTAAAATCACGTTTCATTTTTCCATGATTGAAGACTTTGATGGTATTTCCTTCAATAATGTTTTTAGTGAAGGAGAAATAAGCCATATCCGGACGTCCCCAAGGTCCATATACCGTAAAAAAGCGTAAGCCAGAAGTTGGAATTTTATATAGGTTACTGTAGCTATGTGCCATTACCTCATTAGCTTTTTTGGTAGCAGCATATAGAGAAACCGGTTCATCAGTTTTGTTTTCTGTGGAAAAAGGAATCTGATCCGAATTGCCATAAACCGAACTGGAAGAGGCATAGATCAAATGCTTTACAGGGTAATTACGACAAGCTTCCAGTATGTTGATGAAACCAATCAGGTTACTGTCGATGTATTTATAAGGTTTTTCGATGCTGTAACGTACTCCTGCCTGTGCGGCAAGGTTAATTACATAATCGAACTTTTCTTTCTTAAACAAATCATCCAAAGCATCTTTATCGCAGATGCTCATGGTATAAAAACGGAAATTACTAAGGCTTTTTAGTTGTTGTAAGCGATCTAATTTCAGGTTTACATCATAATATGCATTGATGGTATCGATACCTACAATATCAAAGTTGTATTTGCTTAACTCCTGTGTAAGGTGAAAGCCTACAAAACCTGCTGTTCCTGTAATTAGTATTTTTTCCATTTTTGTATGTTGTTGATTATACAGACTGTTATTTGTTATATGCTTATTCGTTGATTTGTTAATTTGGTTATTTTATTTTGGATTATGAACCATTTCTCTCTTATTCTTTGGATGTTCCTCATGAACAGGAGGTGAGATGTGAAATTTATAAACGATTGTCAACGATATTTTTAGGTAATACTGATTTTATATCATATATCACCGCATTTTTATTTTTCACATAAGCTTCAAGCTCAAGATCTTGAAATTTGGTGTGTGCCACAGCTAATATAATAGCATTATACGTATTTTTTTCTAATTCACTATGATTATTGATGTTTTTAAATCCATATTCATCATATACATCTTCAGGTTGAGCCCATGGATCGAAGACATCAACGTTGCAACCAAAATCTTTTAATTCGTTAATTACATCAATAACCTTGGTATTTCTGATATCCGGGCAGTTTTCTTTAAATGTAATTCCTAAACAAAGCACTTTGCTATCTTTAATTGCCTGATTTTTATGTATCATTAATTTTACCACCTGAGCAGCAATCCATGAACCCATACCATCGTTCATTCTTCGGCCTGCAAGAATTATTTCAGGGTTGTGGCCACACTCCAGGGCTTTATGAGCAAGGTAATAAGGATCTACACCAATGCAGTGCCCACCAACTAAGCCAGGTTTAAAAGAAAGAAAGTTCCATTTTGTGCCGGCTGTTTGCAGTACGTCATGTGTATCGATATTTAGTGTATTAAAAATTTTTGCCAATTCGTTTACAAAAGCTATGTTAATATCGCGTTGACAATTTTCAATTACCTTGGCTGCTTCAGCTACTTTTATAGAAGGTGCTTTGTATGTTCCGGCAACAATTACAGATTGATACAACTGGTCTACTTTTTCTGCTGCTTCAGGAGTTGAACCAGAAGTTACTTTTAAAATTTTGGTGAGCGTATGGTGTTTGTCACCAGGATTAACTCTTTCAGGAGAATAGCCTACATGAAAATCTTCATTACATGTTAAACCACTTTTGTTTTCCAGGATTGGAATACACATTTCTTCAGTTGCTCCCGGGTAAACTGTTGATTCGTAAATGACAAAGTCGTTTTTTTTTAAAACTTCGCCAACCGTTTTAGTGGCCATTGTTAATGGAGTCAGATCAGGATAATTGTTTTTGTCGATAGGGGTTGGAATGGTAACAATATAATAGTTACATTTTTTAATGGCCTGAATTTCTGATGTTACTGATAATCCACTATTTTCAGTTTTACTGAAAAGAACATTATTTAAAGCCTCAAGGTCAACCTCCATGGTAAGGTCCTTACCCTTATTTATTTCATTAACTCTTTTTGTATTAATATCAAAACCAACAGTAGGGTATTTTTTTGCAAACGCTACGGCTAAAGGAAGTCCTACATAACCTAATCCAATAATTGCAATTTTTATATCCTGATTCATTTAATTGTTAGTTGAAATATGCTAGTCATGCCAATTAAGGGTTGGATTTATTCTTATCAAAATACTGAATTGAAAATCGACGAAGTCAAAGCCAGAAATATATGGTTGATATTTCAGACTTACAGCCTGATGTGTATTTCTTCAAAGCCTTGGGGTGATACCCCAAGTTATGATGTATAAGGCCTTCAGCCTTTTAAACCATTACTTTTAACCCTTGATTGACATTAGTCAATGATATTAAAGGTCAATGGTTACAAGGGTAATGATACAGCTTCGCCACTCTCAGTCCCATGTTTCATTGGGTGAGTAGAATGATGTTATCGATGATTGGCAAAGTACAATGAGCTATTGCCTATTTTGTTGAATAGATATATTTAATGTCCATTCAATGATGAAGTGTTAGATAAAGTGTAATACGTAACATTACAGAGCAACTTGTTTAAAGCGCTCATAATCCTACAATCAATGAGATTCTTACTTGAAAAATAACTTGATCATTTTCTTAAGTTAAGATTTAGGATTAGTGAACTATTGATTACGCTTTTTCTAAACTGGCATCATCAAGATCTACAACAAGTGTATAACCTATATTTGAAATGTTTAGATATAGTTTTTTTGTTCCCTGAACGTTCTGAACAATACCTTTAATACCTTTTAATGGTCCGGATGTAATCATAACTTCCTCACCTTTTTTAATGTTGGTAGCTTCCACATTAAATGCAATCTTATTTTCGATGGTTTGCTTCATGGCTTGCATCTCATGATCTGGGATTGTTACTGCTTTCCCTTTGTATGAGACGTATGCAACAATTCCATTGACTTGAAATACGTCGCGATATCGATCTAAAGGTATGTGGATAAATATATAGGAACTGATAGCAGGTACTTCAACCCATTTTTTACGATCGCTCCATTGTCGAAGTTCTCGTTTTATGGGTAAGTAATTTGTTATTCCAAGCTTGTTTAACTCTTCTGCTACTTTCTTCTCTGCTCTTGACTTTGTGTACAGAGCATACCAATTACATGTCGTGTTTTCCTTCAAAATACTCTCGGTTTATTTGGGCTTAACAAAAATAGTTTTTTTTTTCAACGGGAGTGCTTTGTTTAGGGAAAAAGTTGGCAGTTTTCAGTCTACAGTCTTCAGTCAGCAGTCTTCAGTCTTCAGTCGGCAGTCGGCAGTCTACAGTCTTCAGTCGGCAGTCGGCAGTCTACAGTGTTTAGTTCTCGGTCAACAGTTGGCAGTTATCAGTCTTCAGTCTTCAGTCGGCTGTTTTCATGCCTTGGTGCATAATCAAAAAGTAATATAGAAGTTGAGTTGAATGCTATTGTTTAAGAGATATGAATTGTTTAATTTCAATATCTTAACCAAAAACAAACATGAATTATGGGATTTAGAGATTTACTTGCATATAAAAAGGCTTTTGTTTTAGCGATTAAGATTTATGAGTTATCAAAGCAATTTCCTTTGGAGGAAAAATATTCGTTAACAGATCAAATAAGAAGATCATCCAGATCAGTTTGCGCAAATATTGGAGAAGCATATCGTAAACGAAGATATCCAAAACACTTTATTAGCAAGTTATCAGATTCTGATAGTGAAAATACGGAAACTCAGGTTTGGTTAGATTTTGCATTAAATTTTAATTACATAACAAGAGTAAAATACGAAGAATTAATTATAGAGTCAGAGGAAGTTGGACGATTACTTTATTTTATGATGAAAGAACCAGATCGGTTTAAATGAAGTTCACAGTCTTCAGTCTACAGTCTTCAGTTAAATACCAGCTACATACTGCCTACTTCAAAATGCCTACTGTCTACTGCTCACTGTCTATTGCTGACTACCCACTGCCTACTGCCGACTGCTGACTGCTGACTGCTGACTGCCGACTGTTGACTGCCTACTGCTGACTGCCGACTGTTGACTGCCGACTGCTGACTGCTGACTGCTGACTGCCGACTAAGAACTAATTTTCTGCTCAATAACATTTGTATTAATCCTGGCATTAGGACTTGTAAGGTTGTAATCTTTGTTATCTTTGGTGTCTCAAAAAAATATCAATAAATTAATAAGTCATGTCTGATTTTAAGTATCAAAAACCATTTCCTATCTTAAAGGATACTACAGAATACCGTTTGCTGACTAAGGATTATGTTTCTACAATTGAAGTAGATGGCAGAAAAATTCTTAAAGTGGATCCGGAAGGATTAAAGTTATTAGCAAAAGAAGCTTTTTCTGATGTGTCATTTTATCTTCGTCCGGCACACCTTGAAAAGGTAGCTAAAATTTTAGATGATAATGAGGCTTCTGATAACGATAAGTTTGTGGCTCATACTATTTTAATGAACCAGGTGGTTGCTGCAGAAGGTGATTTACCAACTTGTCAGGATACAGGTACTGCTATTGTGGTAGCTAAAAAAGGTGAGGATGTATACACTGGTGCTTGTGATGCAGAATATTTATCGCAAGGTGTTTATGAAACATACAACGAACGTAACTTGCGTTACTCTCAGGTGGTAGCTCAGTCTATGTTCGAAGAAAAAAATACAGGAAATAACCTTCCTGCTCAAATCGATATTTATGCAGAGCAAGGTAACAAATATGAATTCTTGTTTTTAACAAAAGGAGGAGGTTCTGGTAATAAGACTTTCCTTTATCAGGAAACAAAAAGTCTTTTAACAGAAGAAAACTTAACCAACTTCGTTAAAAAGAAAATTAAAGATTTGGGTACATCAGCTTGTCCTCCATATCACTTGGCGTTAGTAATTGGTGGTACTTCGGCAGAAGCAACTTTAGCTACGGTTAAAAAAGCTTCAGCAGGATATTTGGATCACCTGCCAACAGAAGGAAATGATGCAGGTCAGGCTTTTCGTGATTTAGAGTGGGAAGAAAAAGTACTTAAAATTTGTCAGGAGAGTGAGATTGGTGCTCAGTTTGGTGGTAAATATTTTGTACATGATGTAAGGGTGATTCGTTTACCTCGTCACGCTGCATCTTGTCCGGTTGGTTTAGGCGTAAGTTGTAGTGCAGACAGAAACGTAAAAGCTAAGATTACAGAAGATGGTATTTTCCTTGAGCAATTAGAGAAGAATCCAGCCAGATTTGTACCAGAAAGAGCTCCTGAATTGGCTCCAGCTGTTGATATTGATTTGGATCAGCCAATGGAAGATGTATTGAAAGAGCTGACTAAATATCCTATTAAAACCAGATTAAACTTATCCGGAACATTAATTGTAGCCAGAGATATTGCACACGCAAATATCAAAAAGCTATTGGATGAGGGTAAGGAAATGCCTGAATACATGAAGAATCACCCGGTTTATTATGCTGGTCCGGCTAAAACTCCGGAAGGAATGCCATCAGGAAGTTTCGGTCCAACAACTGCTGGTCGTATGGATCCTTATGTTGATCTTTTCCAAAGTAAAGGTGGCTCAATGGTTATGGTTGCTAAAGGTAACAGATACCAGTCAGTAACCGATGCTTGTAAAAAGCATGGTGGTTTCTATTTAGGATCAATTGGTGGACCAGCTGCAATTCTGGCTAAAACAAATATTAAATCAGTAGAAGTGGTTGATTTCCCAGAGTTAGGAATGGAAGCAGTACGTAAAATACGTGTTGAAAATTTCCCTGCTTTTATTATCGTTGATGATAAAGGAAATGACTTCTTTGCAAATATGAAGTAAATTTAGCTACTAGCTATTATTAGAATATTTTTAAAGCTGCATCTTTTTTAAGGTGTGGCTTTTTTTATGATCAACAGTCAACAGTTCTCAGTCAACAGTTCTCAGTCATCAGTCTTCAGTCTTCAGTCAACAGTTCTCAGTCTTCAGTACATTTAGATACTGCCTACTGCTTACTGGGAACTGCCTACTGCTTACTGGGAACTGCCTACTGCCTACTGCCTACTGCCTACTGAGAACTGCTTACTGCCTACTGGGAACTGCCTACTGCTTTTTGAAAACTATAAATATTTTAATTGCATGATGAAGAACAAGATGAGCATCCGTCAGATGAACATCCGCCTTTGTTTTCAATCATTGATTCTGTAAAGTCTTTTAATAAACTTCTTTTTAATAAAGAAATATTTTCCTCAACTAAAGATGCGCTGGCTTTATAAACTTCAATTTCATTATCGAAAAGAATTTTTGCGGCCATTGGACGAAGGTTGGGAGTTATAACGATGCCGATTCCTAATTTTTTAATTTCGCTCATTGATAAATATATCGCATCTGTATCCGCTAACGAAAAGATGGTTGTGCTTTTATCTAGCATGTCGTAAATGGCATAATGTTGGGCTTTGTAAAAATCGTTAGCCAATAATTCCTTCTTCAATGCACTGTCTCCTAATACTGGTAAGCAAACTTTCATAACAATTTATTTTTAGAGGTTAATTAATTGTACCAAAATGTGGTGTTTTAATTGCTTTTCTACATTTATGTAGGATTTACAAGGCTTACTTTTAGTATGTAAAGTCTTGTTAAGCAATGATTCACCCCAGTTTTAGTGTGTTTGTTATGGAATAAGGTGCAATGTTCAGGCCAATTCTGCAGTAGGCCAGTCAGCAGTCTGCAGTCAACAGTCAAGAGTCTTCAGTCTTCAGTCTTCAGTCAACAGTCAGCAGTCAGCAGTCTTCAGTCCATTTATATACTGCCCTCTGCCTACTGTGATCTGCCTACTGCCTACTGCCTACTGCCTACTGCCTACTGCCTACTGCCTACTGCCTACTGCCTACTGCTTACTGCCTACTGCCTACTGTGATCTGCCCACTTCTTACTTAAAATTAAAATGATTGAACAGAAAAATGAAATTACGATAGGGGTAAAAATTTTCAACATTGTCTTTAATTTAGAAAGAGAATATGATAACGGTAAATAATAATACCCAAAATTTTAACGCCATGAGAACTTTAAATGATTATACCAAGCAAAGGATGTTCAGAATCCTTATAGCCATAATTTTTATGGTTGGAGTTGTACCTGTTTCGATGTTCGCCAATCCTGTTTTTGAGGAAGATATTTTACCTGATACCTTGAATACTGTTCAATACAGAGGAAAAATTATTGATGGAGAATCCGGAGCGCCTCTTGTTTTTGCTACGTTAACTCTGGAAGGTACTAACATAGCCACAGTTTCCAATTCTGAAGGTAATTTTTTATTGAAAGTACCTAAAGACATACCTTTAAACAGTAAGGTGAGTGTGTCGTATCTGGGCTATAAGAATAAAGAGTTTTTGTTATCGGAATTAAAATCAGACCGGAATAAGCTTAAATTGGATATGTTAACAGTTTCGTTAGCAGAAGTGAATGTGTTACCTAAAGATGCCAATCAGATTGTAAGAGAGGTGATTGCACGCAAAAAGGATAATTATATTCAGGAACCTTTACGTATGACAACTTTTTACAGAGAAACCATAAAAAGAAGAAAGAATTATGTTTCGTTGGCTGAAGCTGTGCTTGAAGTGCATAAACAAGCTTACTCAAATTACAAGTTGGATGGAATGAAGTTGTATAAAGCCAGAAAAGATGCCGACTATTCGAAAATGGATACAATTACATTTAAATTGCAAGGAGGTCCGTATTCAAGTTTGATGTTGGATATTATGAAAGAGCCATTTTCTATTATTAATGTTCAGGATATGGAGTACTACGACTTTAATTTAGAAACCATAACTAAAGTCAATGATAAAATTATATATGTAATCAGTTTTGTACAGAAATCGTATATCGATGAACCCTTATTTTATGGTAAATTATATATTGATGCAGAATCGATGGCAGTTACCAGTGCCAACTATAGTATTAATATAGAAGATAAGGAGAAAGCTTCAGCAATGTTTATTAAGCGTAAACCTTTAGGTGCTGTGGTTTATCCTACAGAAGCCAGTTATTTGGTAAATTACCGTAAACAAGATGGTAAATGGATGTATAGCTATTCCCGAGGTCAGATTACATTTAAAATTAACTGGAAGAAAAAGTGGTTTAATACCTCTTACACTTCAACATTAGAAATGGCTGTTACAGATTGGCGTAAGGCTACCGAAAAAGCTTTTAAAGTGAATGAAAGGTTGAAAAATAATATAGTATTGCAAGATCAGATTGAAGGATTTTCTGATCCTCAGTTTTGGGGTGATTACAATGTGATTGAGCCAGAAGCTAGTATTGAATCTGTAATTAAAAAAATTAAAAAGAGATTAGAAAAGTTGAATGAAGAGCAAGTAGGCGAATAAATTATAAGTTAAAAGTATATAAAGAAGGATTTTAAGCTACGATTATAGTTGCAAATAAAATATCGTTATGTTGATTTAATCTAAGAAGATGTGTTTCAACATGGCGGTATTTTTTGTTTGTACACTTTGCCAAACTTTGTTAAAAGCTATTGTAAAAACAATCAAATTAATCTAAATTCGCAGCCGGAAAGGCGATGACGATACGCCTAAATATTATTCATTAAAGACATACTACATTGAAGCTGATTGCAAAAACTTTTCATGGGCTGGAAGGTGTTCTGGCAGAGGAATTAAAGGGAATAGGAGCTCAGAATATTAAAGAGGTTAACAGAGCCGTTGAGTTTGAAGGTGATAAAGAAATTTTGTATAAGTCAAACTTGTTATTGCGAACTGCAATCAGAATTCTTCATCCAATACACCAATTTACTGCAAAAAACGATCAGGAGTTATATGATGGTGTAAAACAATTTGACTGGTCGGAATTAATGGATGTAAAAGATACATTGGCTATCGATCCAGTAGTTTACTCAGAAGTTTTTACACACTCAAAATATGTGGCATTAAAAACTAAAGATGCCATTGTTGATCAGTTCAGAGAGAAATTCGAGAAACGTCCGTCTGTAGATGTTGAAAATCCATCGGTTCGTTTGGTTATCCATATTGCAAAAGAAAATGTAACCATTTCAATGGATAGTTCTGGCGATTCTTTACATAAGCGTGGTTATAGAGTTGGAAATCATAAAGCTCCATTAAATGAAGTTTTAGCAGCCGGAATGGTTTTGCTATCGGGTTGGGATAAAAAAATGGCTTTGATTGATCCGATGTGTGGTTCCGGAACTATTTTGATGGAAGCCGTAATGTATGCAAGAAATTATCCTCCGGGTCTTCATAAAAAGAACTTTGGTTTTATGAGCTGGAAAGATTATGATGAAGCATTATGGAACAAAATTGTAGAAGAAGCAAAAGATAAAATTGAGCATCCAAGATTAAGAATTTTTGGTAGTGATGCTTCAATTAAGGCAATTGATATTGCTCGTGAGTCGGCCTTAGGATTTAGATTTAACCGTGATATTAATTTTTCAGTTTCATCATTTGAAAAATTAGAACCGCATTATCCTAAAGGAATGATTATTATGAATCCTCCTTACGGCGAAAGATTGATGAAGGATAAGGATATTGTTGATTTTTACCGCATGATCGGAAATCAGCTTAAACATACATTTACGGGTTATGATGCCTGGATCATTACTTCGAATAAAGAGGCATTGAAAAATGTAGGTCTAAAACCTTTAGAAAAATTAAGACTTTATAATGGTGCTTTAGAGTGTGGTTATCATAAGTTTAATATTTATGATGGTACCATGAAAAAGATTATTAAGTTTAGATAGATAAAAGTTAATAGTAACGAGTTGAAAGTAATTAAGTCGTTACATATAGATAAAATAAAAGCTACACTTGAATTCCAGGTGTAGCTTTTTTATTTTTTGAGCTTAAAGCTTTTTATTTATTGATTTCTCTGTCGCGGAAACCTAACATATACAGGATGGCATCTAATCCAATTGTTGAAATAGAATTATCAGCACCTGCTTTTACTTTGGGTTTGGCATGGAAAGCAATTCCTAAACCAGCTAACTGAAGCATAGGTAAGTCATTTGATCCATCACCAACAGCAATAACCTGATCTAAATGAATATCTTCTTTAAATGCCAGTAATTTAAGTAATTCGGCTTTTCTTTTTCCGTCGACAATTTCTCCAAGGTGTTTACCAGTAAGTTTACCTTTTTTAATTTCTAATTCGTTAGAAAATACGTAATCCACACCTAAACGAGCTTTCAGGTAATTTCCAAAATAGTTGAAACCTCCTGATAAAATGGCTGTTTTATAGCCATATTTGTTTAATGTATTCATTAATCTTTCTGCACCTTCTGTAATGGGAAGATTTTCAGCAACTTCTTTCATTACATTTTCGTTAAGGCCTTTCAATAAGCTCACTCGTTGAATGAAACTTTCGTTGAAGTCAATTTCGCCACGCATAGCAGCCTCTGTAATCTTTTTTACTTTAGCTCCCACACCAGCTCTTTCAGCTAGTTCATCAATTACTTCCGTTTGAATAAGGGTAGAATCCATATCAAAACAAACCAAACGACGGTTTCTTCTGAAAATATTGTCCTCCTGAAAAGCAATGTCAACTCCAATTTTACTGGAAAGCTCCATAAAGTCGCTTTTCATAATTTCAGCATCGATAGGAGTACCTCTTACCGAAAACTCAACAACAGCCTTGTTTTGTGTTGGAGCGTTATTCAGGTCAATTCTACCAGACAAACGAGTGATGGTATCAATGTTTAATTGCTGAGAAGAAATAACGCGAGTTACTTTAGCTAAGTGTTCAGCAGTTATTTTTCTGGCTAATAAAGTAATGATGTATCTTTCTTTTCCCTGGTGAAGAACCCATTCACCGTATCTTTGCTCTGAAATAGGGGTAAACTTAATTTTAACACCAATTTCATATGATTTAAACAATAAGTCCTTTAAAATAGGGGCTGATTCGTATGCCTGGGGAACTTCAAATAAAATTCCTAATCCAAGATCATCGTGAATTACAGCTTGACCAATATCAAGAATTTGTACGTTATAATGTGATAAAATTTCTGTTAAAGATGAAGTTAATCCGGGTTTATCTTCTCCGGAGATATTAACAAGAATGATCTCTCTATTATTAGCCATGAGTTTTGTAATGTTTTCTGTAAGCAAAAATAATAAATCAAAGGAAACACAATTCTTTGCTGATGAAAAATAATGACAAATTTCATCTTTTTTAACATCGTTTGCGTGAACAAAAATGTTAACAGCAAAAAATCCAGTCTTAAATGATTAAAATGCTCATGTTAAACCTTGGTAAAATATTGTAATTCAGATCGTGTTGTGTTACTTATAAAAGCATTTTATAATTGTCGGAGCGGTTTTAAAAGATATTCTAAACCGTTTAATTTAATTTCGTAAAGGGTATGCAATAACATTCCTAATTTCCCTTCCGGAAAACCTTTTTGATGATACCAAACCAGGTAAGGTTCAGGTAAATCGCATAAAATTCTGCCTTTATATTTGCCATAAGGCATGCGTGTTCTAACGAGGTCCAGTAATAGTTTTTCGTTCATTAATTTATGTTTTGAGCAAATATAGAGATATTTTATTCATAAGTCTAAATTTGCTTTTTATTGCCACAAGGAACCCGCCAATTAAATCATCCTCATGTGTGAGAATTCTTTTGTGTGATCTATTAGGCAGACCATAAAATCATTAATTCTATGAGTTATTAGAAGATTTAATTCTACCAGAAAGTTCCTTGTAATTCTATTTGTTGTTTTAATGTTAGTGAACAGATGACGGGAATTTCTTTATTTTTTATGGTTAAATAATTAAACCTTCTGGTTGTTTAATGTGTTTTGACATATATCTAATGTATGAAACAAGCCATGAGAAATATTTCTTACACAGGGAAACGATAAGGTTTGGCGAGTAACTGCAGACATTAGAAATATATAATAAACTCGTGAAAAAACTTAAGAATAATTTATGATACAAGCTATAAATGCTTTAGCTAATGAAACAAGTCCTTATTTATTGATGCATGCCAAAAATCCGGTTTATTGGTATCCTTGGGGAAAAGAGGCTCTGGAAAGGGCTAAGGTGGAAAATAAACTCATTATTATTTCAATTGGATATGCAGCATGTCATTGGTGTCATGTGATGGAGAAGGAGAGTTTTAGCTGTGATGAAGTAGCCGCATACATGAATGAGCATTTTGTATCTATTAAGATAGATAGGGAGGAACGTCCGGATCTCGATCAGGTTTTTATGGATGTAGCTCATTTAACAACTGGTAGAGGGGGATGGCCATTAAATATCATTGCACTGCCTAATGGACAACCATTCTTTGCAGGTACTTATTTTCAGAAACGACAATGGATGAATCTTTTACGGGAGATTAAACATTTGTTTGATGATGATAAAGAACGTTTGGGAGATTTGGCATTACAGATAAAAGCAGGGATAGAACGAATGGATTTTGTTGGGTTGGTTAAGGATTCGGTTCTCTTTACCAGTGAAGTGATGGATGAAACCATCGAAAACTGGAAACAAAATCTGGATTTGGAATGGGGTGGAAGTAAAGGTGCTCCTAAATTTCCAATGCCTGTAGAACATCATTTCTTACTTGCCTATCTTCAGAAAAACGCTGATTGCAAGATTAGTGAATATGTAAACCTGAGCCTCACAAGAATGGCGTGGGGAGGAATATACGATCATCTGGGAGGTGGTTTTGCCCGCTATTCTGTGGATGCCAATTGGAAAATACCACATTTTGAAAAGATGTTGTATGATCAGGGGCAGTTGATAGAAGTATATTCGATAGCTTATCAAATGACGGGTAAGCCATTGTTTAAAAGGGTTGTTGATGAAACGATTCATTTTGTAAAAACAGAATTAGCTTCACCTGAAGGTGGATTTTACTCTTCGCTGGATGCAGATAGTGATGGCGAAGAAGGGAAATATTATGTTTGGACACAGGCTGAGATAAAAAGTGTTTTAGGATCGCATTGTAAGCTTTTTTGCGAATTATATAACATTACCGAAGATGGAAATTGGGAAGAGGGTAAAAATGTCATTTTTAAAACTTCTACCATAGAGGATTTTGCACAGAAAAAGGGAATGGAGGTTGAGGACTTGATTGGTAAAATTAAGGAATCAAAATTATTGCTTTATAAAGCGCAACAGCTTAGAAAAAAACCAGCTTTGGATGATAAAATTTTGACATCCTGGAATGCCATCATGATTAAAGGTTTGGTTGCGGCTTATAAGGCTACTGGCAATAAGGAATATCTTGATGATGCGATAAGAACATCGGAGTTTGTGAAGCGTAAAGCTTATCAGTCTGATGGTGGATTATGGCGAATTTTAAAGGGTAAAAAGGGTACAATCAATGCATTTTTAGATGATTATGCTTTATTAATAGATGCATGGATTGAGTTGTATATGGCTAGTTTTGACGAACAATGGCTGATTTTAGCAAACGATTTATGTGAGTATGCCATAGCGTACTTTTTTAATGATGACAACCAATTGTTTTATTATACATCAGTAAAAGATGATCCATTACTGGTTCGTAAAAGTGATACTGCAGACAACGTAATTCCTGCCTCAAATTCGGTGATGGCTATGAATTTATATCGCCTGAGTAAGTTTTATTTAAATAAAGAGGCATACTCAACATCTTTGCAGATGCTGAAGAATTTAAGTGGCAGAATTGATCAACACGGAAAATATTATTCAAACTGGCAGCGGTTAAAGTTATTTTTTATATACGAAAACCATGAACTGGTGCTTTCTGGGAAGGGACAGTTGCAAGCTCATAAGGAGCTGATCTCAGAATATAATCCATATCTTTTGATCGCTTCCGGTGATCATCATATTCCACTTTCAAAGAATAAAGCTAGTGAAGAACTTGTATTTCATTTATGTAAGAATAATTGTTGCCACCTACCTGTGAAATCAATTGAAGAGGTAAAGCAAAAAATGAAGGAGATATAAAGATATTGTTTATTGAATATCAAATCGTCGGGAATGTTGTCGATTTATTTTATTGGTTTTGAGATTTGACTCTCGTTTTGTTTCTTCAAAGCGGGAGTCTTTATTTATGATAACCAGAGTTTCTATGTTAATAGTCTTTAATCTCATCTTATTCAAGCATGAAATTAACTACCTTTGTTCCCTTAAAATTTTACAATGAGTAGACAGAGTAAGAATGTAAAGGAATTGGAGTTTGAGTCCATTCCTAAATTAATGTGGAAGTACTTTTTACCGGCATTTGCAGGAGTTATTATAAATTCACTATACAATATTGTTGACAGAATTTATATAGGTCAGGGGGTTGGATCTCTGGCACTGGCAGGACTAAGTGCTATTTTCCCAATTATGATTATCATGATGGCTTTTGGGATGATGGTAGGAATGGGAGCCGGAGTTAGGATTTCTTTAAACCTGGGTAAAAAGGATTTTGATCGTGCAGAAAAGGTATTGGGAAATGCTTTTGTATTGATGGTAATCGTATCCGGATTAATTACAGCAATAGGTTTTGCTATCAGTAATCCCTTATTGAAATTCTTTGGTATTAATGCTGAAACATATGGTTATGCGAAGGAATACTTAAATATTATATTGGCTGGAGCTGTATTTAATGTTGTGGGGTATGCTTTAAATAATTTAATTCGTTCGGAAGGTAGTGCTAAAATTGCCATGGTTTCCATGTTGTTAAGTGCCGGAGTAAATATTGTGCTCGATTGGCTTTTTATCATGAAAATGGGGATGGGTGTAAAAGGTGCTGCTTATGCAACAGTTATTTCTCAAATAGTACTTTGTATTTGGGTTATTGCACATTTTAAAAGTAGTCGTTCGGTTATACGATTACATTTTCGTAATATGGCATTAAAGCGTGATATCATTTGGTATATTATCACTATTGGGTTTGCTCCATTTAGTATGCAATTGGCATCCAGTGCCGTATTTGGTATCTATAATATTCAGCTTGTAAAGCATGGTAATGACCTGGCAGTAGGTGCGTTGGGTGTTATTATGAGTGTTACCATGCTAATTGTAATGACTATTTTAGCCATCAACATGGCAATTCAGCCCATAATAGGATTTAATTATGGAGCTAAAATCTATAAAAGGGTTAAACATACGCTGCTAATTGCCATTGGTTCTGCAACTCTGTTTTCTATATTAGGTTTTGTTGTCAGTCAGTTATTTCCTGAAAAAATTATAATGCTTTTTAATGATGATGATAAAGAATTGTTAGAAATAGGAGTTCAGGGGTTAAAATTGTTTTTATTGGCCTTGCCTTTAGTTGGATTTCAGATTATTATCGGAAATTACTATCAATCCATAGGAAAAGCTGGTTTAGCTAGTGTTTTATCCTTACTGCGCCAGGTTATTATATTAATCCCATGTTTATTTATTCTACCAGATCTTATGGGGCTTCGAGGTGTTTGGTTATCAACGCCAATTGCCGATACTTTAGCAGGACTGATTACTTTGTATTTTGTATTCAGTGAGGTTAAGAAACTCAATCGTGCTATTGCACAGCAGGATGACTTGAATAGTCAGAAACTACAATAATTATTATCTTACCCAAGATTTACCATTATATTAATTTAAGTCTGGAGGATGTATTTCTACCTCCTCTGGACTTAAGATGAGATGGAATTTACTTTTTTTGTATTAAAATATATTAAATAACTTTTTATTGAGAATATTCTCTTTATATTTGTCGGGAGAATATTCTCAATAAGTTTTGAATTTAGTTCTCATGCCAAGAAGAAAGACTTTAAGAAAAATTGTTGCTCCACCAAAATTTCAAGGTTATAAACCTTTTGGAATTAACGGTGATTCAAATGGAGTTGTAGAGTTACTTTATGAAGAATATGAAGCGATTAAATTAGCTGATTATGATCTTCTGAATCATGATGAGGCTGCAAAATTAATGGGAGTATCTCGACCAACGTTTGCACGAATATATGAAAGTGCCAGACGAAAAGTTGCAAAAGCATTAACTGAGGCAAAAGAAATAATAACTGTTTATGGTAATGTAGAATTAGATGGAATTTGGTTTTTATGTACCAAATGCAATGCAAAATTTACAAAGCCTTCTTCAGTTGAAAATACCAATTGCCCGGTGTGTAAATCATCCTTAACGGAGATGATTAATCAATAAGAGATTAAAAAATTATTTAGCCATAATAAGTGGAGTTGAAATTTTTTATAGGGTAAATATCCTGAATAAATCATTTTCAATTGTACTTTAAAATTTTAATACATGAAGACAGTAATTACATCCACAGGGAATTCTTTAGGTTCCGATTTTGACTTACGATTCGGTAGGGCAGCATGGTTTTGTTTACATGATGAAGAGAGTGGGGAATGTACATTTATTGAAAATGTAAATGCTGACGATAGCAATGGGGCAGGATTAAAGGTGTCGGAAAGAATGGTTGAATTGGGAGTTGGTAAGGTGATAAGTGGAGATTTTGGCCCAAAAGCAAAGGATCTTCTGGATAAATTTAATATTCAGATGGTTATCCTTCAAAATGAAGGTGCTACCATTCAAAATATTTTAGATAAGTTAAAGTAGCGTGTTTTATATCGATGTGACAGGGTGTTTAGTAATTTTTTATAAGCATTTACTTTATAATTCTAGTGCTTTCAAATGGCTTCTTCATTTTCTGATAGTATAGAATGTTGTCTGATATAAGTTATTGATGCTTACAAAATATAATATGATAGTTTACGGTTTTGCTACCAAACACTCTGTTACTTTTCTTTTGCCATATAAAAATCAAAAAATATTTAAAGATGAATAAGAAAATTGCTATTCCAGTAAATGAAGCAGGAATTTTAGATAGTCATTTTGGACATTGTAAGTTTTTTGCTTTGGTTTCAGTTGTTGATGGTGAAATAGTTTCAGAAGAAAAAATTGTTCCACCACCTCATGAACCAGGTTTATTACCTCGATTTTTATCGGATAAAGGTGTTACGGATATTGTAGCAGGAGGTATGGGACAAAAAGCCATTCAATTGTTTCAATCCAATGGAGTAAATGCGTTTGTGGGAGCTCCTCAACTTACAGTAGCAGAATTGATTGATGGTTTTTTAACTGAATCGTTGTCATTTACAGCCAACTACTGTGATCACTAATTGTTACAGAACTTCTGTAATCAAGGCATTCTGTGCACAAAAATAATATGGGTCCCAAATATCTTCACTAAGACTTATATATCTAAGCAGAGCTGTCCTAATTATATTGGTTAACTGGTGCTTCGCCCAGACCTGACTTCATTTTTTGTCATACCACAAAAAACAGAAGCAAAAAAAGGCTAGGCTGCATCCACTTCTCTCAAAAAACTACGATTATTTGACTGAAATCGTTTAAACTCGTTTCACTCAAACAAAAACGATTTTTAATCGTCAAGCTAATCTTGTTTTTTGGTTCACTGGCTGAGGCCGATATAGAACCTACTAAAGAAATGAAATATTCTTTTTATTTAGGACAGATGTGATATCTAAGAAATCTTTTCGTCTCAATTTATATCTAATACTCTGGGCGATTGTAACGTCTTGATGTAGAAATGTAGGTTTGTGGTTATAGTCTTGGAATCATAGAAAGTAATTTATTTGTAAAAGTATAATAAGAAAAATCATCAATGAGCTATAAAATAGCAATAGCAAGCGGAAAAGGTGGAACTGGAAAAACTTCTGTTGCAGTCAATTTATATCATTTTTTGGCTCGTGAGTTTACCGGAAATATTCAAATTCTGGATTGTGATGTAGAAGAACCCAATGATTTATTGTTTTTTACAGAACATAAGCAGGGTTTGCAGGAAACCATAAATCAATTGATTCCTGAAATAGATGCGGAGCTTTGTACTTATTGCAGAAATTGTTCTGAGTATTGTGAATTTAATGCTTTAACTATTATACCTCCGGTAAAGTTTATTCAGGTAAATGATGTATTATGTCATTCATGCGGAGCTTGTTCTGTAGCTTGTACTGAGGAGGCTTTAAAAGAAGTGAAGCATTCTATTGGTACAGTAACAAATTATGATTTGGGTTTGGGTAAAGGATTACTTGAAGGTAAATTACGTATAGGTTCTGCAATGCAAACTATGTTGATTAAGGAACTGAAAAGCAGAGCTGATTCCAATTGTGATATTCTGATATTTGATGCGCCTCCTGGAACTAGTTGTTCAGTTGTTCAGACAGTTGTTGATGCAGATTTTGTAGTGCTGGTTACAGAGCCAACTCCATTCGGATTGCATGATTTAAAATTAACTATTGAGTTGATGAAGGATTTGAACAAAGATTTTGGAGTAGTTATTAATAAGGCGGGTTTGGGATCAGGCGAAACACAAGAATATCTTGTTCAAAATAATATTGAAATTTTGGGTGAGATTCCTTTTAAACGTGAGTTTGCAGAATTGTATGCAGAAGGTTTATTGGGGGATCATATGTCAGAAGATCTAAAAAGTGATTTCATAAAGATTGTAAATGTTTTAGGGCAAAAAATTTTAGTAAATGAAGGAAATTACCATTCTTAGCGGTAAGGGAGGAACCGGGAAAACATCATTTACCGCAGCATTGGCAAGTGTGGCTCAAAATGCTGTTTTGTGCGACAATGATGTGGATGCTGCTGATTTACATTTGTTGTTGCAACCTAAAGTAATGGAATCATTTGCTTTTGAAAGTGGCTGTTATGCAATTATAAATGATGAGAGTTGTAGTGGTTGTGGTTTATGTTATGAAAACTGTCGTTTTAAAGCAATTGATTTACATGAGAATGGTTCTTATTCTGTTAATACTTTCCTTTGTGAAGGATGTAAATTGTGTGAAAGAATTTGTCCGGAACAGGCTGTTTCTACAAAAGTGAATAATAATAATTCCTGGTATATATCATCAACCCGTCATGGAGTAATGGTACATGCCAAAATGGGACCAGGAGAAGAAAATTCTGGTAAGCTGGTTTCAAAAATCAGGAGCAAGGCCAAAGAAATAGCCAAGGAAAATAATGCAGATTTTATTATTAATGATGGACCTCCCGGAATAGGTTGTGCTGCAATATCATCAATTTCAGGAACAAATCTGGTTGTATTGGTTACAGAACCAACTAAGTCAGGATTAAACGATGCCGGCAGGTTAGTGGAGCTGGTAAAATCTTTTAATATTCCTGTAGTGGGTATAATTAATAAAGCAGATATTAATAGAACGATAAGTCATCAATTGGAGACTTTTTTTTATAAAAACAATATTTCTCTATTGGCCAAAGTTCCTTTCAATAGGCAGTGGGTTGAATCTATGGTAGCAGGTAAAACTATTGTTGAGTTTGCACCTGAATCAGAGTTAAGCCAGCAGATTCAAAATGTTTGGAAGAGTATAACAGAGAATTAGATTAAGTATTTGAGATGATTATAGATGAATTTAAATTACGACCAAGGTATGACGAAGTCGATCAAATGGGATATGTATACCATGCCAATCATGTTTCTTATTGTCATCAGGCACGTACAGAATTATTGCGTAAGTTTAATATAAATGATTTTGAATTGGAAGAGAAAGGGTACATGTTACCAGTTATTTCTTTCAATATTCAATATAAAGTACCGGCAAGGTATGATGAGCTTTTAACGATTAAAACTACCATAAAAGAATTACCAAAGGTGAGATTTCAGTTTTATTTTGAGATCAGAAACCAGGAAGGGAAGTTAGTCAGCAAAGCAAATTCTGAGGTTGTGTTTGTAAACAGGAAAACCAGAGTACCTATGCAGGTGCCTGATTTTGTATTTAAAGTTTTGGAAAAAGAGTTTGAAGCATCACTATCCTTTGAAAGGAATTAGTATTAAAAATTTATGGGAAAGGTTGGGTTTCCTATTATTTCAAGTTGCAGTATTACGATAGCTTTTATGTTTTGTTTGTGCTATCTAATACTGCACTTTTGTATTAATTTTATTCTGTTAAAATTTAGTGAGTTAAATAATATTGACTTCTTTTTCAATTGAAATTCCGAATTTTTCCAAAACTGAATTTTCAATCTCAGAAGCTAATTTTAAAATATCTTCACCATTGGCCTTTCCTGTTTTATTAATCAAAACCAAGGCTTGTTTTTCATGAACTGCAGCATCTCCAATTGATTTGCCTTTCCAATTGCATTTGTCAATCATCCATCCAGCAGCTATTTTTACATGAGTGTCAGATACAGTGTATATTGGAGCATCAGGATACTTTTGTTGGATATTTTCACTCAGTGTTTTTTCAATAATTGGGTTTTTAAAGAAGCTACCCACATTTCCAAACAAGTTGTGATCCGGTAATTTAGATTCTCTTATCTCAATGATCGCTTTTCGGATATTTGTTAAGCTTAAACCTCCTAGTTCTTCAACTTTAGCCTTTACATCTCCATAATTAACATGGAAATCCTCATTTTTACTTAACTCAAAACAAACCGAAGTAATAATTACATTTCCTTTATGTTCGTTTTTAAAAATGCTATTTCTATAGGAGAAGTTACAATCCTTATTTTTTAAACTAAAAGGATTTCCACTATCTAAGAAAATGCCGTTAACATGAGTAATAACATCTTTTACTTCTACACCGTAGGCTCCAATATTTTGTACCGGGCAAGCTCCAATTGTACCTGGAATTAGAGAAAGGTTTTCAATGCCAAAATAATTGTTCGACACGGCCCAATGAACAAATGCATCCCACTCAACGCCTGCACCAACTTCTACCCAGACTTTATGTGGAGTTGAATCAAGAATTTTAATATAATCAATAGCAGGCTTTATTATTAATCCTTGATAATCTTTTGAAAATAAGATGTTGCTTCCTCCTCCCAGAATTAAAATATCAGCTTTGTCAACAATGTTATCATTGATCAATTCTGTTAATTGATTGGTGTTTTGAGGTGCAGAAAAATATTTTGTTTTTACATCAAAATGAAATGTATTATACTGTTTTAGCGAGAAGTTTTCCTGAATAATCATGTAATAGTTTCCTATTTTTTGTTTTCCATGTAATACCTTTCGGTATAATAATTATAACCACCAGCATTATTGGCTAAATCATTTAAAATGAAACCAATATTGTCAATGCCTTCAGAAAGAAGGTTTTGTATGGTGTGTTTAAAGTGTTCTTTATTCGTTTTAGCTGATCTCACCACATAAAGATGACAGCTACTGTATTCCATTAATACTCTGGAATCTGCAACAACGCCGATAGGTGGAGAATCTACAATAACAACATCAAATCTTTCTTTCAGTGTTTTGAATAATTCTGCAGTATAGGATGTTGCAATTAATTCAGATGGATTTGGAGGTATTGCCCCTGAAGGTATAATACTTAGGTTTTCAACTTCACCAGAATATAGTATATCATCAACAGAAGATTGACCAATCAGGTAATTGGATAAGCCATCATGATTGTGATGACTAAATATTTCTGTTAGTCTGGGTTTTCTTAAATCAAATCCAACCAATACAGTTTTTCTACCGGAAATGGCAAAAGCCGAAGCTAAATTTAGCGCACAGAATGTCTTTCCCTCGCCGGTATTTGTAGATGTAATTGTTATTACCTGTGCATCCTTTGCGGGGCACATAAATTTAAGTTTTGTTCTTAATGCCCTGAATGATTCCGAAATGTTGGATAGTGGTTCTTCGTGAATTACATTGTTATGAGCTCCTTTGTATTGAGGAATATAACCAATGACAGGAATAGAAGAACATAATGAGGCAAGATCTTGCTTATCTCTGATTTTATTGTTTAAATACTCTTTTAACACAATGATTGCGATAGGTAAAGCAAATGCCAGCATTAGCGCTTGTTGGGTATTCTTTTTTCGGTTTGGAGAAACAACCCCACTTATTGCAGCTTCATCAATGATTTCATTATCTGGAGTATTAGATGCCTTTGTGATTTGTGTTTCACTTTGCTTTTGTAATAAAAAGGTATAGATGGCATCATTTAATTTGTATCCTCTTTCAACATCAAGGTATTTTCTTTCTAATTCAGGTAGTTGATTCATTTTCAAGGCCAACTCCTGCATTTGATGTTTGATCTTGTTCTTTTCTATGCTTATGTTTTCAATTAGTTTATCCAAAGCAGTCAAAAGGTTTTGTTTACTGACTTCAATTTTTCTTTCCAACTCGTCAAGGTAAGGATTGATTTCAGCTCCATCGGCCTGCGTTAGTTTATGTTCGTTTATCAAGCCAAGTAATTCAATTACCAGATTAGAAATTAAACTGTTGGCATTTTCAGAAAAAGCAGGCAAGAGGTAATCTTCTCCCAGAGGATTATTGATAACCTGATTATTTAAATTTTTATAATATTCTTCACGCAGTTTAATCAGGTTAAGTTCTTTTTCAAATTCAAAGTATTGGTCAGCCAAGCGGGTTGTTAATTCTGTTGGAGCACTAAATACATTTGAGCGTCTGAAATTCATTAATTTTTCCTGTGCGCATTTTAAACTATCCGCAACCTTAATAAGTTGGTTGTCGATGAATTGAATGGTTCGGGATGCAATTTCATTCTTTCGTTCTAAACTTTGTTCTAAATATACTTTGGACAAGGCATTCAGGAAGTTTATTATTTTTTGTGTATTTAATCCAGTACTGGATATGTAAATAATAGAACTACCTTCTTTATAAGGAGAGACTGAAATTTTACCTCTGTAATAATTTGCTAACCAATCATGAGATCTGAAATAAAAGTAATATTCAACCTCAGGTTTTAATTCTGATTGGTTACTAATTACTTTAAAATTGCCAAATGGAGTATTAATTTCATCTCCCCAGTTCATTGTTTTACTAAATGAAATATGTCCGCTACCTCCATGATTCTTTTCATCCTTAAAAGAATGGAGTAAGGCATTTTCTGTTTCAATAGTAACGGTAACTTTGTTGTTGGCCTCTGGCTTAATAAAAATGGGTGTGTTTAATATTTGCGCATGAGTTGAATCCATTTCAACAGAAAAAGGACTCCTGCTATACATATCGTAATCCATCAATACGCCATTGCTATAAATATCTATCGCAAAGTCAAGTTGATCAATAGCTCTTTTAACTACTTTTTTAGAACGCAGTATGATGGTCTGATTTTCCAGACTTTTCATTTCAGGTGATAATCCAAAACCTTCAATTAATTCAGCTCGTGAAATACTTTTGGGTTCATCACTTTTGAGCATTACAGTTACTGTTCCTCTATAAGTATTTTGTGTATATCTGTTGTGTAAAAATAATACGGTTAAACATATGGGAATGGATATAGCAAACAAATACCAGTTTGAGAGTGCCAGTCGAAATATTTTTCTGATATCTGGTAATCCATCCGTTTTTGTTTGGTTTTGATTTGTGTAATTATGTTTTTTGGTATTGTTTTCCACAAGGTTAATTTTAATGAATAAAGAGCAATAAACAGACGAAAGGCTTTAGATGTATAAGGTCTGAACATCATTTTTTAAAGCTTCCAAAGCTTTTCTGAAATGATAGGCAGTTTCATTTTGATATTGCTCTAATAGTGTTTTTCCTAATGCAATAGCAGGATCCTCCGGCTTAACATAGCCTGCTGAGATGTTAACTAACCGAACCATCTCTTCTTTTGCTTTTTTTACCAGATCCCAGGTCGCTGAAGGTAAATATACCTGCATGGCAATATTATGTTCAAATTCAGTTCGTATAGTTGATAATAAATTTGCCTGAAACTGTTTACAGTTTAAAGTAGGAGATTGCTCTCTGATAACAATTGATTCTGCATTAATTCTTTCCAGAAATAAAGTAAGACGCTCGTAGGCGGCTAATCGAGTAGGTAATGATTCCTTAAATTTACCCAATAAAAACTCTTGTCGTTTGCGCTCCAGATCGCTTTTTAAAAACCATCTTACCAGAAAGATTGATGTAAAAAAAACAATAAGTGATGGCAAAATGTATTTTATTACCTCAAGAAAAACATCCATAATCTTTAAAATGTTACTTTTGCACTCGTTTATGGAATGAAATTATTTCATACCAAAATATTGGGTGAAAATAGCAGTATTTGTTATGATTTGCAACAAGCCTTAAATATAAATATAAGGCATTGTAATGTAACGGTAAAATTAGAAAAGATAAACATATGAAACGAACATGTAAATTTTACGATCTAAATTCACTCATAAGAGGATGAAATATGGTGTATTCATGATCAACTCTGAATGTGAAAATAAGTGAATAGTAAATTTATTTGTGAGTTCCATAAGGCAATTAGAAGTAAAAGATAAACCTATGAATATTTCGGAAAGATTAGCTAATGTAAATGAGTCGGCTACTTTGGCCATGTCGCAAAAAAGTCGTGAACTTCAAAGTCAAGGTCATGATGTGATTAACTTGAGTATTGGTCAGCCAGATTTTAATACTCCTGACCATATTAAAGAAGCTGCAAAAAAAGCTATTGATGATAATATTTCTAAATATACGCCAGTTGCAGGATTACCGGTTTTAAAGGAAGCTATTTGCACTAAATTTAAGAGAGATAATAATTTAAGTTTTAACCCATCGCAGATTGTTGTTTCTAATGGAGCCAAGCAATCGATTGCCAATGTTTTACTAAGTTTAACTGGTCCGGGCGATGAGGTTATTATTCCGGCACCTTATTGGGTAAGTTATATTGAAATTGTTAATCTGGCTCAGTCTAAAAGTGTTGTTGTTGAGGCAGGAATAGAGCAGGATTTTAAAATTACTCCAGAGCAGTTGGAAGAAGCTATTACAGATAAAACCAAAATTTTCTTGTTTAGTTCTCCTTCTAATCCAACAGGAAGTTCATATACTAAAGAGGAATTAGAGGCTCTTGCTAAAGTTTTTGTAAAATACCCACATGTAATTATTGTTTCAGATGAAATTTACGAACTGATTAATTTTGATGGAAAGCATGAAAGTATTGCTCAGTTTGAAGAATTAAAGGATCGTGTTGTGGTGGTTAATGGTGTTTCAAAAGGATATGCCATGACAGGATGGAGAATTGGTTACATGGCAGCACCACAGTGGATTGCAGATGCATGTAATAAGTTGCAGGGACAATTTACATCAGGAGCTTGCTCTATCTCACAAATGGCTTCGGCTGCAGCCTTAAATGAAACACAGGAGCCTTCTATGCAAATGAAAGAAATATTTAAAAGAAGAAGAGACCTGGTAGTTAAGATGGCGCAAGAGATAGATGGATTAAAAGTAAATAAACCTCAAGGTGCGTTTTATTTGTTTCCGGAAGTGGATAGTTTCTTTGGAAAATCTTACGAAAACTATACTATAAACAGTGCTTCTGATTTGGCGTTGTATCTATTAGAAACCGTTTATGTAGCTACCGTTACAGGTGAGGCTTTTGGTAGCCCTAAGTGTTTAAGATTTTCGTATGCAACTGCCGATGATTTGTTAGTAGAAGCAATGAAGAGAATTAAAATAGCGTTAGATCGACTTCAGTAATATTTTGTCATCAGTTCTCAGTTGTCAGTTTACATTCTTTTGTATACTGCTATCTGAGAACTGCCGACTAATTACTCGTTTTCTTTTAGTCTGGCGTCCTCGCATCTTAAAATACGCCCTTTGTATTTATCAATCATACCGTAGTTATGAGTGGCCATAATTACAGTTTTCCCCATCTCCGAAATTTTCTGTAAAAGAATCATCAGTTCGTTTGTTGTTTCTGGATCCAAATTACCTGTTGGCTCATCCGCCAGAATAAGGTCTGGTTCATTTAGCAAGGCTCTGGCAATACCAATACGCTGTTGTTCACCACCAGAAAGTTGGTGTGGCATTTTATATCCCTTGTGAAGCATATCAACCTGGGTTAAAACTTCACGAATACGAGTATCCATCTCTTTCTTGTTTTTCCAGCCGGTTGCTTTTAAAACAAAATCAAGATTTTCATAAACGGATCGATCGCTTAATAATTGAAAATCCTGAAATATGATTCCCATTTTTCTTCTTAAAAAAGGAATATTTTTTGATTTTACCTTTTTTAAGTCGTAACCAACAGCAAAAGCATAACCTTCAGAAATAGTTACTTCTGCATAAAAAGTTTTCAGTAAACTGGATTTTCCACTTCCAACTTTACCTATCAAATAGATGAATTCACCTTTTTTTACTTCCAGGTTAACATCTTTAAGTACAATGTTTTCCCTGTGTCTGATTACAGTGTTTTTTAATTCAACTATATTGCCGTTTTTATTTTCTATTGGTACGTTTTTTTTGAAACTCATTTTAAGATAAATCTGAATAAAACAACATTATCAGAAAAGTTTATGTTTTAGACTAAAAATAAACTTTCCTGAAAGTATTTTAAATAGTTCCGCTATTTCAACACTTCAGTAGATTTTGCTATAAAGCTGATTCTAATACTTATAAAAAAGCTTGAGCTAATTTTATTTTTTGATAATAAGCATTTTGTAAATCAGTCTTTTGTCTTTTATCTAAAATCTAAAGATTTATTGATATTAAATATTTTGTGAAAATAGAAAAATAAATTGTGATTTAATGGCGTTTCATTATAAACTAATAATCTATACTAGGCCAAAGTCTAATTTTTATATCTTTAAGGCCGGAAAATATAATGGTTATAAGTTGGTATAATACTTGTAAGCCAAAATTACTGTAATCTGAAGAAAAAGATATTATTAATGATAAATACAAAATTTCTATCTGCAACCATTCTGGCTTTATTTATAAGCCTATCTTTATTCTCCCAGCAATCACTAGGATTGACACAGCCGGAAAGAGCCTTTGAAAAGGCAATGGAATTATATCGATTGAATAAATTTGGTTCAGCAAGGGACCAGTTCGAGAAGATTATCAGGCAATCGGTTCCCGGCGAATCCAATCAATACGCTATGGCATGTTACTATCAGGCAGTGTGTGCTAAAAATCTGGAAAATGGAGATGCCGAATACTTATTTGAAAAGTTTATCCTTGATTTTCCTGAGAGTAATAAACGTTCATTTGCCTACTTCCATTTGGGCGATATGAAAATAAGTAACCGTAAATATAAACAGGCTATTCGTAAGTTTGAAGAAGTGGATGAGGCTAAACTGGATCAGGAAACCAGGTATGCTTTCTTCTTTAAAAAAGGATATGCCCATTTTATGGAGGAAGAGTACGATGTTGCCAACAGATATTTCTACGATTTAAAAGATGTGGATAATAAGTATTACGATGCTTCGAATTATTATTATGCACATATTCAATATCAAAAAGGAAATTACGAAACAGCTTTAGAGGGCTTCGAAAGATTAAAAGATGTTCCTTCCTTTAAAAAGTTAGTGCCTTTTTATATTGCTCAGATTCATTATTTAAAAGGTGATTATGATGAGGCAATAAATTACGCTTTGCCATTGATGGAAGAAGGTTCAAAGGAAAGAAAAGCTGATATGGCAAGAATAGTTGGTGAATCGTATTTTGCTAAGAAAAACTATGCTCAGTCAACAGAGTATTTTGAAACTACCATTAACTTATCAGCTAAACCACGACGAGAAGATTATTATCATTTAGGGTTTGCCTACTATTATCAGAATAATTATGATAAAGCAGCTGAATATTTGAGTATGGTTACTTCGTTAAATGATGAGATGGCTCAAAATGCTTATTATCATTTGGCAGATTGTCATTTAAGATTAAAAGATAAGAAAAGAGCCAGAGTGGCTTTTGAAGCAGCATCTAAATTAGATTTTGATAAGGATATTCAGGAAGATGCATTGTTTAATACCATCAAATTAAATTATGAGCTGAATTATTCTCCATTTAATGAAATAATCAATTCATTTTTAAGTTTTATTGAAAAATTCCCTGAAAGTGATAAAATTGATTTGGCCTACGATTATTTGGGTAAAGTATTTTTAACCACAAAAAATTATGAGCAGGCGCTTGATGCTCTTGAAAATATTAAAATTAAAAATGCACGGGTTTATCAGGCCTTACAAAAAGTTGCTTACTACAGAGCCATTGATTTATTTACCAATTTGAGTTTTAGTGAGGCTATTAAGTACTTTGATTATAGTTTAAAGTACGGACAGTATAATAAGGAATTAAAAGTTAAATCTTATTACTGGCGTGGTGAAGCAAAATATCGTTTAGGTCAATATGCCAATGCTGTAGAGGATTACAATACATTTATACTTACTTCAGGAAGTTTTGGTACTGATTATTTTGGGTTGGCTCACTATAATATTGCCTACGCAGAGTTTAAAGAAAAGAACTATGAGTCTGCAAAAAGCTGGTGGCGTAAGTATATTAATATTGAAAAAAATAAGTCAACTTCAACAGTTGGTGATGCATATAACCGAATTGGAGATTGTTATTTTGTACAAAGAGATTTTCAACAGGCTATCAATTACTACGAAAAAGGGAGTATGATTGTAGCTGCTTCTCCGGATTACTCTATTTACCAGAAAGCAATCTCATTGGGTATTTTAAAACAGCACGAAACAAAGATTTCCGAACTTAATGGTTTGATTAACAAATATCCTAATTCAAACTATGTGGATGATGCTTTGTATGAAATGGGAAAATCGTATGTTTCCATGGGCGATTTAAATAATGCCATCAGAAAATACAAGACGATCAAAGAAAAATATCCAACCAGTAGTTATTCTAAAAAGGCTATGCTTCAATTAGGTTTGGTGTATTATAATTCTAATGATTATGATAATTCAATGTCTTTTTATAAGCGAGTTGTGAATGAATTTCCAGGAACTCAGGAATCTATAGAATCATTGTTAGGTATCCGAAATATTTATATGGACAGAAACGATCTGGATGGTTATGTGGCTTACACTAAAACATTAGGAAGTTTTGCTCAGGTTGATGTCCGTGAGCAGGATTCTTTAAGTTATGTAACTGCAGAACGATATTATATGGAAGGGAAATGTGAACCTGCCATTAAGAGTTTCCAGAATTATCTGAACAGATATCCACAGGGGATGTTTGTTCTGAATGCCAATTATTATATGGCCGATTGTCTTTATAAGAATGGTGAAAAATATGATGCATTAAGAGCTTACACAGAAGTTACCAATTCCGGTAAAAACTTATTTACAGAAGATGCTTTAATTCGTTCAGGAGAGATTAATTATAGCATGGATAAATATAGTGAAGCGCTAACAGCCTTTGAGCAATTGGAACAAGTGGCAGAGATTAAAGAAAACCGTATGGAGGCTCGTATTGGAGTAATGCGTTGTTGCTATAAGCTGAATGATTTGGATCAAACCATTAGTGCTGCAGAGGAGGTGATGAATTCACCTAAGGTAGCAGGAGAAATAGTTAGAGAGGCCAGATATTACAAGGCTGGAGCATTAATGGCTAAAGGACAACAAGAGTTGGCTGTTAAGGAATACGAAATATTAGCTCAAAATCCACAAAGTGCCCAGGGTGCCGAAGCAAAATATATTATTGCTCAGTATTATTACGATTCAGGCGATAAGAGTAAGGCAGAAAATGAAGTGTTTGAATTAGCTAATAAAGGTACTTCTCATCAATATTGGTTAGCCCGAAGCTTTGTGTTATTATCAGATATTTATATTTCCAATAATGAATATTTTCAGGCAAAACAATACCTGCAAAGTATTGTAGAAAATTATAAAGGAGATGATGATATTAAAGATTTGGTTCAGTCTCGACTAAAAACTGTGGAAGAGAAAATGGCAGTATCCTCGGCTAAAGAATCCGTAGACACCTTAAATATTCAATAATTTAATTCTGTAAATAGAAATTGTACTTACGATGAAGAAAAATTATATATATATACTACTTATACTTTTTATAATATCATTTGTTTCTGTTAATGCACAGGAATTAAATAAAGATGTAAAGGTTGTAAGAGAATATAATCCAATTATTTCCGATGCATTTAAAATTAATAAATTGCCAGTAGATGAAGTAGATTCAGCTACATTTAATCCAAGCTTTTCTTATGATATTCTTTCAAAGGCAATGGCTTCAGGATTGGCAATTGAACCTATAACTGCAGCAAGATTAAAACCGGAAAGAAAGACCGTATTGGATAAATCCTATATCAAAGGAGGATTAGGTAATTACGTAACTTTGTTTGGTGATTTAAATTATAATGTGTTGCGATCAGAAGAGTACGCATTAGGATTAAATGTGGGACACTTAACATCTAATGGAGATATAAAATTGGAAGATGACAGTAAATCGGAAGCTCCAATTCATGACACTTATGCATCACTTTATTTCAGAAGGTTTTGGGATGATTATACACTTTCATTAGATGCAGAGTTTGATCATAATATTTACGATTATTATGGTTTTCAAAACATTGATGAAACGTTGGCTTATTATACTGACATGATGGATCCTGCTTCTAGTACATTAGGAAGCAATCTGATGGCGGATAGAAAGCAAAGGCTAAGTTCATTTGGATTAAATGTTGGCTTTGGAAATAAAGTTGTGGAACCGGATGATGTTGCCTTTAAAGCCAATTTGAAATATCAAACATTCAGTAATATTACAGGAGTTGGTGAAAATGGTGTTGGACTAAACGCTAAAGCTAAAATCTATTTTAATGATATGTTTTTGGATATAGCCGGAGGTTTTGATTACTATGGAACCTCGGTACCAGACTCTAATAGTCCGTTATATGGATTCATGGACAGAAGCATGACTGTATTAAATATTTCTCCTGCCTTAGGATTCGTTTTTGAGGGAATTGATTTTAAAGTTGGGTTAGATACGTATAGTTTATTAGGTGGACAAGATGAGGAAAGTGGTTTTAATATTGCACCACATGTAGAGGCTAACCTGGTTATTGCTGATGGAATTGTTAGTGCTTTTGCAGGTGTGCAAGGAGACTATGATATCAATAACTATCAAAAAATACAAAAAGAAAACAGGTTTGTAGCTGCTGATGTAAATGTTAGAAATAGTTTTAACGGACTGCATTTCTTTGGTGGTTTAAAAGGAAACTTCAGTTCGCAAACCAGTTTTGTTGCACGAGTGGATTATTCAATGTTTGATGATGAGCATTTTTATGTTAATAGATGGTATAGCACCGAATTAGCAACATCTTCTGCGATCTCTACTTATAGTCAAACAAATATATTTGATGTGGTATATAGTGATGGAAGTCTGTTGACTTTATCGGGTGAATTAAAATATGAGCCATCTCAAAAGATGAATGTATTGCTTAAGGGTAAGTATAACGGTTATAACCTGGATCAAATTGAGGAAGCATGGCATAAACCGGAAGTCGAAGTTGGTTTAACAGCTAATTATGCTCCTATAGAAGACTTATGGGTAAACTTGGGTGTTTATACTATGGGAAAACGTTTTGCTTACGATGCAGCGACTCAAGAGGCAAAGGAGCTTAAGTCAGTTATTGATATTAATTTGGGTGCTGAATATACAATTAGTTCAAAGTGGACTATGTTTGCCAACTTAAATAATGCTATTGTTTCTAAATACTATCAATGGAATGGATATCCAATGCAAGGATTAAATGTTAGGGTAGGAGTTGGATATTCCTTTTAAGCAATTCCAGATACAATTTGAAGGAATTATATAATTTTAAAAAATATAGATGAAACGTCATAAAGATTCTTTATGGCGTTTTTTGTATTATTTATCTTCGTTATTCAGGTTAAAACTTGTTCAGTTTAGAATTAGGTATTACATTTGACCTTCACAAAACAATTCTTCAGAGACTTTTTGATTTAATCATTTATTTGAAATAAAATGCAAAAAGTTGTTGTTTTTGGAGAGGTCATGTTACGGTTGGCCACAGAGGAGCATGAGCGTTTTTCACAAGCTGAAAAACTGAATGTTACCTACGGTGGAGGAGAAACTAACGTGGCCATTTCGCTTAATAATTTCAATATTCATACAGGTCTTGTTACACGGTTGCCAGATAATGACATGGGGCGTGCCTGTACTAATTATATCAAACAATTTGGTATAGATACAAAAGACATCGTTTATGGAGGTAAGCGTTTGGGATTGTATTATTTGGAAACAGGCGCTGTTCACAGAGGTTCAAAAGTAGTTTACGATAGAGAGGATTCTTCTTTTGCCACGCTACAGCGAGGAATGATCGATTGGGAAACTGTATTTGAGGGCGTTGACTTGTTTCATTGGTCTGGTTTAAGTGCTGCTTTGTCGGCTGATACAACCAGTGTGTTAGAAGAAGCAATAACAGTGGCTCATCATAAGGGGATTACCATTTCTTGCGATATAAATCTTCGTGAAAACCTATGGAATTATGGTAAAACGCCAAATGATGTAATGCCTTCACTTGTTTCAATGTGCGATATTGTTTTTGGAAACGAATATGATGCTGAGCATGCCATGGGTATAGAAGTTGATGATAGTATTAGAGGTAAGTTTACCAATGATTCATTTATTCAATCATCTCAGCTAGTAATGAAAACCTATCCAAAAATCAAAAAGATTATTACTACACGAAGAGGAAATATTAATGCAAGCAATAATACACTCCGAGGGCTTGTTTTTGATGGATCAGGCTTGATTGAAACACCAACTTATTCGATAACACATATTGTGGATCGTGTAGGTGGAGGAGATGCTTTTACAGCAGGTATTCTTTATGGTTTATTAATGTGGCCGGAAGATTGTAATCGGATATTAAATTTTGGAATAGCTGCATCTTGCCTAAAACATACAGTAAAGGGTGATTCCAATCAGGTTACAATTGAAGAAGTGGAAGAGGTAATGAATAAGATGCAGAAATAGCTTATCTAAACGAAAATTATTATCCCAAAATAAAGTATTTATATAACTAAAAATAAAAATTATGACTAGTCCTGTTTCAGAATGTTTGTATTGTCAAAAATTGCCAATCCTAGATGAATTAATGATTAAGATTTGTGATTTAGAAGTGTCGCAACTATTCTTATTTAAAGAGCAATCTTATAAAGGTAGGTGTAATGTGGTTTATAAAGATCATGGAGTAGAATTTCATGAATTATCAGATGAAGATCGTAATGCTTTTATGAAAGATGTTGCTACAGTTGGTAAAGCTCTACAAAAAGTATTTAATCCTACTAAAATTAATTATGGAGCGTATTCTGATACCTTAACTCATATTCATATGCACATAGCGCCTAAGTATCAGGATGGATATAAATTTGGTGGTGTTTTTGAAATGAATCCACAACAGACCTATTTGTCAGATGAAGAATATGATCAAATGATTGCAGAAATAAAAGCAAATCTTTAAACTGTATTTCAAAAGAAAATAGAAAGGAGTCGTAGTTTTTAATTATGACTCTTTTTTTTTATTTAGCAGAGGGTGTTTGTAAGATATTGGCAATTAGGTTTCTGGATATTAAAAGTAGGTGTTGTTTATTTTTGTAATGTAAAATTTTAAACAAAAAGTTGTTGAAAAATTTGGTAGTTATTAAAAAAATATTCATCTTTGTATTAACTCATAGTTTAGGGTTAGGTTTGGTTAAAGATTGAAAGTCGCTGTATGAACGTTTTACAGCGGCTTTTTTATTTATATCCCCTTAGTCTTATAGCTTATTCTTCTTCTAATAATTGTATTCTCATTATTTTACCGTTATAATTTTATTATTTTTGCGCCTTATTTAAAATTAATTAAAATAAGAGTATGCGATTAAATTCAATTTTTGGTTGTGATGTCGCAATAATGTTTAAGAAATGGCAAGGTTCAAGATACGCCGTATTTAATTCTTTAAATAGATGTATCAAAATAGGAATGTTGTCTATTATGTATTTTACATTTATTGGATATACACAAACATTTGCACAAACGGATACTTCTTCTGTAAACAAAAAAGTAAGTTTGCAGGAAATAGAAGTGTCGGCAAGAAGAACACCTGTCTTGTATTCAGAGATAGGGAGAGTAGTAACGGTTATTTCCAAAAAAGAAATAGAAGCGTTACCGGTACAAAGTGTCGATCAGTTACTTGAATATGTAGCTCAGGTAGATGTGAGACAAAGAGGACCATTGGGAGTCCAGTCGGACATTAGTGTTCGTGGAGGATCTTTTGATCAGGTAATGATATTACTTAATGGTATTAATGTTACAGATCCGCAAACTGGACATCATAGTTTAAATATTCCTGTTGATTTTCAAAGTATTGAAAGAATTGAAATTTTAGAAGGACCGGGTGCTAGAGTGCATGGAGCAAATGCTTTTAGTGGAGCAATAAATTTTATTACCGGAACTAGCAATAAAACAGGGGTTAAAGCTAACCTAATGGGAGGTGACCATGGTTTATATAACCTTGGAGCAAATACAACAATAGCTACAAAACAGTTTAAGAGTTTTATCGCTGCAAATAAGTTGGCAAGTAATGGATATATTGATAATACAGATTTTAGTGCCTATAATTTGTTCTATCAAGGTCAACTTAATATAGATAATGAGCAGGTAGAGTTGCAAGTTGGATATACTGACAAAGGTTTTGGCTCCAATTCTTTTTATTCAGCTCGTTATCCCAACCAATATGAACAAACAAAAACTACTTTCGCAAGTTTAAGTTTTTCTTCAAAAAGCAAAAATCCTTTCAAATCTTCTATTTACTGGCGTCGTCATCAGGATCGTTTCGAATTATTCCGCGATTTTGTAAATGCTGCTTCCTGGTATGGTGGTCATAACTATCATTTAACTGATGTTTTCGGGTTAAATACCAATAAGGTTATAAAATGGAAGTACGGTAAAACAGCATTAGGAGGCGATTTTAGATCAGAAAGTATCTGGAGTAATGTTTTGGGTAAAGATATGGATGATAAGATATCAGTACCTGGAGAAAAAGATGCTTTTTTCACAAAAAAATATAACAGGTCAAATACTTCGTTGTTTTTAGAGCATAGTTATTCTTACAATAAGTTCTCAATTTCAGCAGGATTAATGGCATATGTAAACTCTGATCTGGGGTGGGAGTTTGATGTATTTCCAGGTATTGATTTAGGTTATTGGATTAATGATGTTTTTAAAATATATGGAAGCGTTAATAAGTCTATGAGAATGCCAACTTATACTGACTTATTTTATAACAGTTCAACTATTCAGGGTAATCCGGACTTAAAACCAGAAGAGTCATTAACCTATGAAGGTGGAGTTAAGTTTAATAATGCCAATGGTGTCAGATTCAATTTATCTGCATTTACCCGTAATGGTAAAAATATGATTGATTGGGGTAAACCGGCAAATGCTCCTGTTGATGAGAAATGGAAAACATCGAATATTAATGACATACAAACTTATGGTATTGAGTTTAATGGAAATTTAAATTTAGTGAAGTTGTTTGAAGGTCAGGACGTTTTAAAAAGTTTCCAGATGAATTATTCCTGGTTAAATCAGGACAAATCTATTCCTGAAGGATATAATTCTCGCTACGTGTTTGACTACTTAAAACATAAGTTTTCAGCAACTTTGAATCATAAAATATTTTCTGAGCTAAGTGCTTCATGGACTTTACAGTATCAGGATAGAGTAGGAGGTTATTCTGAGTATGATATAACAACAGGTGTGGAAACATCAAAAGAATATGAACCGTTTGAAGTTGTTGACTTAAAAATTGTATGGTCACAACCAGCTTACCGATTATATGCTGAAGTAACGAATTTGTTTGATAAAAAATATACAGATATCGGTCAGCTTTATCAACCCGGCAAATGGGTAAAAGTTGGTATGCAATTTAATTTAGGGTTCAAGTAATCAGAAAAATATTGTAATATAAAAGCTTCCTTCGGGAGGCTTTTCTTATAATATAAAGTTGGATGGCTAAAAACCTTCGAACATTAGTATATTTGTTCTTCCGTAATCAAAATTACATACAGAGATTCGTATAAATGACATTTTTAAAACGTAAATATGCAGGAGCCAAGCTAAAATTCCATTTTGGTCAGTTTATAAATGTTCTGCTTTTTTGGAATATAGCGATTCGTTTTGCCATATTTATTCAATCTTTGGGATATAAAAGTGTAGATATTGCAGATGCATTTAGTAAAGGTATGCTTTTTATGAAGCAACGTTTATTGGCTTCGTCTATTATAATATCCATTTTTGCTCTGATAAGCTGGTACATGCAGTTTCTTATTTATCCAAAACTGGTACGTAAGTTTCATATAAAAAGGCTAACTGTAATTGTGGTATTATTTGATACTGCAGTATTTGTGGTGATAGGATTGTTGTTGGCAGTAGTTCATTATACCGTAGAGCAGGGGCTGGATTTTTCAGAAGTTAAACCTAATTTATCCAGATTTTTATTCAATTCTACTACGCTGTTTTTCTTTATTGTAATGTTTGCCAGCAGTTATGTTTATCAGCTGCTTATTACCCTCTTTAAGCAAATTGGATTTAGAAAGTTAGGTAGGGTAATGATGGGGTATTATCAACGTCCGAGGGAAGAATATTTAATATTTATGTTTCTGGATCTTCAGTCCTCAACGGAGTTTGCAGAGAAGTTAGGTCATGCGAAATACAGTTATTTTATACAGGATTGTTTTAAAATGCTAACCAATTCATTGTTGATGACCAGTGGGAGAGTTTATCAATATGTAGGAGATGAAGTTGTTGTTACATGGAATGCATCCAAAATTCAAAATTATAAAAAAGCCGTAGATTTCTTCTTTCTGTTTAAAGAGGAGTTACAGGAGCATGAAAAGTATTTTATGAAGAAATATGGTGTATATCCTGTGTTTTCAGCCTCAATAAATGCCGGTAAAGTTATGTCTGCAGAGGTGGGTGAAATAAAAACAGAACTGGCCTTTCATGGTGATGTTTTAAATACAGCTGCCAGAATACAGAAGCAGTGTAAACCTTATAAAAAAGAGTTACTGGTTACCAAATCATTTGCTAATGTTATCATGAGTAATCAAGACCGGTACAAGATTCTTTTTGTGGATAAAATCAAGTTAAAAGGTAAAGAAAAAGATGTAGAACTGTATGAGGTGGCATCTTAATTTATAATAATTAAACATCCTAAAAAATACTTTAAATCACACTTCACTATTAATGAGTATTGAATAAAAATGGTTTCTGCTTTAACTTTATACTGTTATTTGTGGAGTATAGGGCAGGAGTAAAAGTTTTTTGAACCTTATTATAAACTTAGTTTGATATTGCTGTTACCCGGTTCTGATAGTTCATGATAATTGTAATTAAACAATTTATAATGAAGTGGGTTGGAGTAATCATATTGTTTTTAATTGGGATGAATATCCAAAGCCAAAAAAGTTATGTTGTTGATATGGATAACAGGAACCTGGCATTGGACCTAATGGATAAAGCCCAGACTTACCTTGAAGATAAAAGATGTGAGGAAGCACTAACCTCGTTGGTTAAAGCACTTTCTGTTGATTCCGTTTTAAGAGAAACTTATTTAATGATTTATAAGGTATGGCTCAGTGACAAAAGCAATAAAGATACAGTTGTAAGGGCACTAGAGAAAGGGAAACGAATATTTTCTGATGATGATGAGCTTTGTTTTTATTTGGCCGAAATATTTAAAGATAGTTCAGAATTACCCGAAGCCATTTTAGAGTATACCAATGCTACAAATTATGCCAAGAGAAACGGTGAAGATTTTTATTTAGTACACTATTATTATTTCAACAGAGCAAATTGTTTTATGCAGATGAAAATGTACGATGGTGCATTGCAGGATTATAATTATACCATTAAGTTAAAACCTGAGTTTGCTGCTGCTTTTTATAACAGGGGAGTTTGTTTATATATGAAAGGGAAGAAAGAAGATGCATGTATAGATTGGCAGCAGGCACTTGATATGGGGTATGAAGCTTCAAAACAAAACCTGGATAAGTATTGCAATAAAAAATAAAGGCATAAAAAAAAGAGGTTACCAAAAAGTAACCTCTTTTTTTTATATCATTTACAAGATTATTTCTTATAAAGAGGGTCAGCGCCAATTGTACCAGTAATATCAATAATATATTGCTCAGACTTAATATATTCAATTTTATCTTTTGCAATTTGAATTCTGTTGGCAATATCCATTTGTTCAACTAACTCAGCATTTTCTTTTGCAGCCGCAAAAGTTTCAAGGTTGTTTAATTGAGATTGAATGAATGCAAGATTTTGTTTTTGCTTTAAGGCTAATCTTTCTTTGTACCAATCGCTATTGATAACTGTTTCACGATCAAAACACTTACGTAATTCAGGATTATCAATTGTTTTTCCTTCATATTCTCCATAAGCCATAATGCTAAGAAGAATTTTTAAAGGAGGAATTGCTGCCTCAATACTGCCATCTTCAAAGTAAGCCAACGCTACTTTTTGTTGTGCTTCAACAATGTTATTGATACCATCAACAAAGTCGTCCATTCCTTGAAGTTCTGGTTTAAGCATTTCGTCGTTAAATACAGCCTGAGGTTCATCAAATAGACGGTTCATACATCTAAATGCAAAGTTTTCAGTAATTCTGTATCCTAAACGGCTTGCAAGAACTTTTTTACCTTCGTATTCAAAGTCTTCAAGTTTTTCTAAACAACCTGTTTCGATCAATAATTTAGGATCTCTGTCTTCAGGTACTAAACGAGCCCAGATTTCAGGAATTAAAAGGCTGATATCGTGATCGAATCTTGATTGTCCGATATATCCTGCAGCAGAACTAAATCCTTGGTATTCTGTAAGAATATAAGAAAGTAATGCGTTATTTAAGTCTGAAGTAGGAGCAAGCATGTTAAAAGGTCCTTTAGTTAAGGCTCCTTCTGATCCTGCACCTGTTGTTGATGGAGATTTACCTGTTAAACTACAGATGAAGTCCATAAATAATTCAGGTAATTCCTGATAGTGAATAGGATTGTAAACACTTAGTGGTCTGATTCCATTCTCTTTATCAGCAGGGTTATTTCTACGACCAGGTAGAACTGCATTTACCATGTGAACAACTGGTTCTTCAGGAGTAATTCTTCTTCTAAGTCTGATACCTACTTCAGCAAGATAGCTATCCTCAGTCTCTACAGCATAAATATTCTTTTGTAGATATCTAGGGTTCTTAGTCGGACCGTCCTCTACAATACGAGTATGAGATGGAGTTACAAAGTAACAATCTTTTTCACTGTTAGCTACTTTTAAAATATGATCTTTAACTGGTTGAGTATATTTGTCAAAGTTGATAGCATCTTCAATTAACTCAATCGCATCAGCCTTACGCAATGGTTCGTAGTTAGTTAAGAATGTACCATTTTGAACAATATCATACTCAGCTTCTAAATCATAACCTCTGATTACAGCTTCATCAGGACGCTGGAATAAGTGACTTTCACAGTTTGCAGTAACTTTTAATGAAAGGTTCTTATATTCTTTGTTAAGATATTTAACTCTTGACGCTGGAATTGTAATAGAAGCGGTAATATCATCTTCCATCTGAATTTTATGACTAGGCACAAAGTCAGAACGTAATTTATGTACTAACCAATCTTGATCTTTACTAAATCCGATACGTACATAACTACCAATTACAGGGTTGTTTTTATATAAAAGAGTTGTTCCGGCACGTCCGTTAACCATTTCAACAGACATGTAGTCTTTCCAGTTACCTTGTTCTGTATCGTTTCTGTATAAACGTTTTACGAATAGAACCAAAGTGCGGATATGCTCTGGAATATTTCTTAAGAACTGATTATACTCCTCATTGTATTGATCTGATGGAGTTAATAATTTTACAGCAGAACCTAATGTACGCTCAGGGCTTAAAAAGCTACGGGTATCGTGAGATACTGCACCTGGCTTGTAATCCTTCCATCTGGTAGAGAAGTCTTTGTTAATTACTTCATCAGCTAACTTAAAGTCTTCTTCAAGATTTAGGATGTTAAATGTTCCGTATTTAATTGCGTTTTGTAACGACTTGGAAATTTCTGATTTTCCACCACCTGATACAGTACAAGGTTTATGACAGAACATTCCTTCTGCACTTGTATGGATTATTCTCCATAGTGGTTGAGCCGGGTGCTTAACTAATTGGAATTTATCTCCTGATGGGTGAACATAAATTTTTTCCGGAGATAATTTTAAAGCAAACTCTTTTCCATTAATATCCCATGATACTGAACTTTTTTGAATGTCGATATCTGCATTTTCAGGAATATAAACGATGCTATCGTATTTTTTATCAGTAGCATAACCTTCTGGTTTGATATCAACTTTATCTCCAAGAAGATCCATTGCTTCTTTAAAGTTAAAGCTATAGTCAAATTTCTCAGAAAAGTTTTTACCAAATACGTTTTCACTCATAATTCCACGAGGGAAAGCAATAGCTCCACCAGCATGCTCTTCTTCAACTAATCCAAATAAGTTAGCTGAGTATCCAATTTGAGTTTTAACCTCTTTTTTAGAGTATCCGTAGTAGTTGTCAGCAATTAAAGTAACTACAACGCCTCTGTCATCGCGACATGTTACTTTAAATGCGCCACCTTCGTTATATAATTCATCTTCATTTTCCCAGCACATTCCATCTTTTTTCTGACGCTCAGTAGCTTCTGAAATATGTGGTAATCCGATGTCTTTCTTTTTAAGTTTTGTTAGTTGTGGAGCAAGAATAATACATCCAGTATGACCAGTCCAGTGCTCAACATCAAGAGCAGCATCGTTTTCAGCAAGGTTGTGATCTCCTGCATTTCCAAAAATGTTTTCTACGAAATCAAGGTTACTTGCTAAACAGCCTGGTGCAAAGAAACGTATTTCCATACTTTTTTCTTCAATTACACCTTGAACCTTAGGACATACTACCGGACGAAGAAGTAATGAAACCATAACTTTTGCCTGGTTATCCTGATTCGCAGTAAAAGGAAGAACTTTAAAATCGTCAGATGGATTAAGAGCCGCATTTAATAAATGAGCAAAAGTTTCCTTTGGCACTTCTTTTTTGTCAAGAGGAACAGGTAATCCACCAGCAACAATGTGGAAGGTTCCCTTGGTTGTTCTTTTGTCATTAGCTGGGTTATTAAGTATACCCTGTTTAACTCTGTAAGAACTTACAAGATCATTTTTAAAGGTATCACCATTGGGTGGTAAACTTACTTCTCTTGCCATACCTTTTTGGTTTAACACCAATGTGTTATTAGGTATGCGCAATGATTTGTCAATGTTTACATCCTTTAAATAATCATCGATAAAGTTTTGTATCCTTGAATCAACCGGTGAAAGGTGATCAGACAACAATCTCGATTTTTCTCTAAAACTGCTGATTAGACCTTCCGTTAACTCTAAAAATTTAGTGTTGGAAAGTTTTTTTTGAGCATCTGTTTCATCTTGAAACAGAGGTTGCCCAAGAGCAGCCAATTGAAGGTTGATGTACTGGATCATTTCCTTACGATCCTTCTTGGTTGGTTTTAAGTTGAACACTTCCTCTTTCATTATCATTCGGTTTTATGAATCTTCTTATTTTAAGAGCAGCAAAAATAATCAATTAAAGATATTTTTCTTCATTTAAAATTAAAATAAAACTTAAATTTTTACGTTTTTATTACAAAAACGCCCTAAATACCTACGATTTGTTATAAAATATTGTTTAAAAACATGTTTTATTAAAAAATGTAAATGGATCTGCTTTTAATTTATTATTCATCGTAGTAGAACACTTAAGTATATGCAAATGTTTAATAGAACATAGTTAGATTCGTTTAGGAGATTTTTCAAATATACTATGCGCGAACAGAAAGTAAAGTTAACTAATAATTACTATAAAGTAAAAGAATTAAACTATAATCGGAAGGTTGAATCTCCTAGTTAATCGATAGAGTTTATTGGAAGGCTTTAATATTGAGGATGGTAATCAATAAGTATAAGAAAGGAAAATATTTTGAGATATTGAAAAGGGAGAAATTGCCATTTATACGCTGACAATTTCTCACCTTATATATATTATATATCTTCAGAATAACTATTTACATCATCTTCTTCAACAAAATCAGCATCACTTTTTTCTTGTTTAGCTTCATATTCGCTAAGCGGAGTTAAATGATCAGGAATAGGTTCGTTCACTTCATCTTTAAAATAAGGAAATACATCAGCTATGGTACTTTCAATAATTGCAGCAATATCATAATCAACAGTCATTCCGCTCATTGATTCGTTAATTCTATCGTATGCCTCTTTTAAATCAGATGCACAAACTAACATTTGGTTTGATACTTTTTTTTCTTTGCCTGCGTTTTCATCAATAGCAACATAAACAACTTTACACTTGTACCATTTATCTCCATCATCGTAGAAAAATAAATCAGTATAGTTGGCTTTTTTTATAGATGGTACAGAAAACTCACCTCTTACATATTGCTCCATTTCAGCATGTATTCTGCTTTCTGCTTCAGTATATGATACTGCATCAATTAAATATGGCAAGTTTACTTTTTTTTCTTTACCAGTTTGTTCATCTATTGTTTCGTATTTTACTTTACACTCAAACCATGTATTCATAACTTCTTATTTTATTATTTCAGAAGTTGCAAATATAACAGTGTTATTTATTAATAGGCGGAGATATTTTTAATTTCTTTTAATAAATGATGATCATTCAGAACGTCTATAATGCCTACGTCATAGGAGGAACTGTATTTACTTAAGTGTTCTATCTGACTGTATGAATATATTTTATACAGTCAAAAAACTTTTTTTAAAAAATATTCAAATTTATGTACGTGTGCAATAAAAGTTAATTGTCTGTTATATAAATAAGCACAATTAGTAGCTGAAATTTATATCATTATGAAACAGGAAACAATTAGAAGAAACTTATATAAAGTTTTAAGAAAGACTGGTGTGCCGAGGGAAAAAATTAGTGAGGAAGCCACTCTAAGAGAAGAACTTTTAGTTGATGAATTAGATCTTACTTGCTTTTTGTTTCTTTTAGAAACAAAATTTGAAGTAGAAATTGAAAATTCGGAGTTGCCTATGTTACAATCTGTGGGTTCAACTATAGAATTTTTACAAAAGCATTGCGCCTAATACATCTTAATGTCAGATTATAAATAACCGGGAAAAACCAGGCTACGGCTTGGTTTTCTCGCGTAGTGGAACAACATTTATTTCTACTGCTGTAGATTTGAATATATTTGAAAGACTTTTTTCGGGATTTATAATGTTATAGTCTTTCCAAAAATCTTCATCATAGTTGGTGATCCAGTCAGCTAAAACATAACTCGATTTAAACGTATCTGAATATTTAATTTTCTGTCCTTTACCATTTATAGCATTCGTTACCAATAGTTCAGAAGTGGTATTGTACAAAGACTTTGTCTTTTTATTTCGTTTGTCGATGATTTTAATTTTTAATTCTCCCCGAATATTGTTTAAGATCCATTTATCACCCATTGGTCTGTACTCAATATGGTATTGCGTATAAATTGGAGTTGATTTAATTTTTTTAGCATTCTTTTTAATTAAATATTTAGCTCCTTCTTTTAACGTTTGTTTCGTCATTTTAAAATCTGCACTTAAGATAGCAAAGCTTTCTGAATCGATATGTAATTTGCCCTGATAGTATATATTTTCTGTTTCGTACAGAGGTTTAAACTCTATAATATACACAATGCGATCTCTTTCAATTGTTTTACCAATATAGTTGTATACATATTTTACATCATCATTGAGCCCCAGAAAATCAGGATGTTTAACAATGTCTAAAGAAGCAAATAAACTCGGACCACCTGCCAGTTTTAATCTGGCTAAAGCAATTTGTTCATCATCAACATGTTTTCTTCCTTTCACAAATCGGGCTTTCTCAATATCACCACTTGATAAATATGAACTTTTATAAATATCTAAAACAGCTTCAGAAATTTCAATGTATTTATCATCCTGTTTTATGGTTTCCCTAAAAAAGGCTGTTAATAACATGGGATGATCAGGGTAATTTTTGTGAATACTATTTATTGTATTTTCAATGATTTGTGAAGCCTTTAAATATTTAACTTCAATTTCTTTTAATTTAATTGATGTAGTATTTAAGGTAACATTAATAAGAGAGTCTGATTTAGGTATAATTATATCATGGGATTCATATCCAATAGATGTAAAATGTATGGTATCTCCAATGAATTTTTTCGGAATCAAAAACTTATAATAACCATCAAAATTTGTGGTTGTGCCAATAGTTTCACCAATAATAGCAATGTTTACAAGAGGTAGAGGTTTGTCATTTTCATTTGAAGTAATGTTTCCTTCCAGTGTTAGGTAGTTTGTGATTTTAGTGTTTCTGTATGTTTGAGATATAATAATTTGCTTATCAGATGCTTCAAATTGTAGATCGTGATTTTGAAAGATGTTATTTAAAATATAGGATATATTTTGCTTTGAATAATTGGCATTGATCACAGAATCGTATGGAATGATTAATGGATCATAAGCAAAATGTATATTATATTTTTCATGCAATGAGTCAAGAAAATGTTCTATTGTAATAGCTTTATATTGAGTAGAAATCAGAACAGAGTCAAGTGGATTTATTGTAGCGTTTTGGGCATACAAAGTATTTGTATGTATAATAAATAGAATAATTAAAACTTTTATGTAGTGGATTTTCATCAACAATTCTTTACACTAAAAATAAAGGAATAATTCAATAAATGAAACAGAATTATTCCCTGATAGTGTAGTCTAAGTCCAGATTGTGCGACTTATTAATAGTGTTTAATATAAAATCAATGGTGTTTTTTTCAAATGTTGCTGTTATTTCTGTTGCAGAATCAATAGGTGTTTTGTTTTCGATATCTATGTTATAAACGTCTTCAAGTAGTTCTATGGCATTGATAAGTTTATCTTTTTTGAAGGTAATTTCTTGTGTTTTCCATGCCATAAAATTTCTGTTGTTATTATTTGATTTTATTAACTCATTACGTTGTGAGTTGTAAGTGGCTTTTTCGCCTACATGAAGTAATACTTTGCGTGCAGTATCATTTAATGCAGAAACCTCAACTATACCGGTTTTAACAGTTACTTCGCTAATGGCTATCTCAGGATAGTCTTTTACGTTAAACGAAGTTCCTAAAACTTTTATTTTAATGTTTTTTGTTTTAATAATAAACGGGTGTTCTTGGTCTTTGGCAACATTGAAAAAAGCCTCACCTTTTAAATTTACAGTTCTTTCTTTTGATTTAAATAATTCAGGATACTTAAATTCAGAATTTCTGTTAATATCCACAAAAGTTCCATCTGCTAATTGTAATTGTTCAATAGCTGAATGTGTTTCAATAGAAGCAAAGTTGTTATAATTTTTGATGAATGGATTGAATAAAAAGATTCCGATAATAATTAATATAGATGCAGCCAGAGCGCTATAAACGTAATACTTGTTCAGGCTTTGTTTTTTTCTTGTAGTTTTTATCTGAACTTTTTGCCAGGCCTTGTTAATATCAATTTTTTCTTTGGTTAAAACAAATTCAGCTTGTTCAATTTCATTTTGAATTTGGCTCCACATTACATTATGGTTGTCTTTTCTTAGCCAATTGCTAAATTCATCTTGTTCGGATATAGAAGCTTCACCTGAGATTATTTTCCCAGCCAGATTCCAATTTATATGTTCGTTGTACTTTTTCATTTGTTTTTAGTTTTCTTCCACTTGACTAATGGAAATCTTGTATGCGAACTTTTAATTTTCCTTCATTTAAGGATTTACTTGAATCTTTTCATTTTAGTTCATCTTTACCATAACATATGATATACTTGTTTTTTTAGCTCTAACAAATTTTCTCTTAAAAACTTTAATGCTTTACCCATTTGTATTTCAACTGTTTTGGGAGAGATATTAAGTTTTACTGCTATTTCTCTATACTTTAAACCTTCCAATCTATTAAGCTTAAAAATTTTTTTTCGTTGCTCCGGTAGTTGGTTTATTATAGATGAAATTTTATCCATAACCCTGCTGTCCGAATAATTTATACTTTCTATCATTTCATCATTTTCTATTGAGTGCTGATAAGTTCGTTCGTGATAGATTCTTTTAATTTCGTTGTTGCAACTGTTTCTAACAGATATCATCAGATATCCTTTAATAGAACTAATATTGTATTGCTTCCTGTTTTCCCAAAGCTTTACAAATATGTTTTGTACAATATTTTCAGCACTATCAATATCATGTAAAAAAGTATTTGCGAATGCAACTAAATGTACATAGTTGTCTCTGAATACTTTTTCAAAGGCTTTTTCGTCACCGTTTTTTATCTTTTCAAAAACTAGTGCATCTGTGCCTATGTTATGTTGTTTAACTGGCATGCAAAACTTTTTTTAATGAGCAACCTGGTTGCTGTGTAATAAAGACAATTGGTATGGAGTTTTACCCCTATCTAAATTACGATTAATTTTTGGTTCTTTTAAAAGTAACCAACAAAGCTGCATGATCGGAAGGGAAAAATGAGGATGTACTGTCAATAACACTGGCATTGATCGCTTCTATAGAATTTCCTTTGTAGTACACATAGTCAATTCTGTCGTTATATCCTTCTCTAAATAGAGGCGAATAGGTATTTCCCAGATTGGTATAAATGTCAGGATAGATTTTTCGATAAGCATCAATAAACTGATTTTCTTCCATTAATATTGAAGTGGGGAATGGAATTGCTTTATTGTATTTGTTATTGATATTATCTTCAGTCCAGTCTACATGTGAACCACTATTATAGTCGCCGGCTAATATAATGGCTTTTGTATTTTGTATAGAGTTAAATTTTTTAAGTTCGCTCAGAATAAACTTGATTTCGTTTCCTCTTGAATTTTTTTCAATATCTAAAATGGTATCTGTATTTGCACTGGTATTAACCAATAAGCCTTTGATGTTTGGATTGTGAGAGAGCCAAATGGGACAAAACATTACAGATTCCTCAGGCGTAATCATTATTTCGGCATTTCCGGAATTCAAGGGTTTATAGATATGATGGGTATTTTTTATGGGAAAACGGCTTAACAAACTTAGGTTATTACTACATCTATAAAAGTGGTAGTTTAACTGATCTGAAATGAATTCCCCTGATCCAAAATCCTCCTGAAGAGAAATGATATCAGCACCAGAGCTTTTAATTACGTTTACAATTTGTTGAACACCTGCCGTTCTACCTAATTGTCTGCCTCCGTTCCAAATATTCCAGGTAAGTACTTTAAACTCCTCTTCGGCATATTCTTGCTCAGGAAGTTTTTCATTTTTGAAATATAAATAGCTATCTCTAAATTCTTCTTCACTAAGATTTTTTACCCAAATGCCAGTTTCATCTATCATACCATTAAAGGTATCCATTGAATAATCTGTTGAACCTGGATTACAACCAATGTGCAGGTGGTAATCGGCTTCAAAGCTGCTTAAATTATCCAGATTAATAATTCCCATCATCTTACCATCAAAATAGGTTTTTGCCATATTGGTGGTTTTATCAATTGAAAAACCAATTTGATGCCAGCGATTGTCATTAATTCTTTGTCGAGAAGGAGTTGCTTTATAATTCCATGATTGTATGCCATCACAAATATCTAATTGCCATGATCCTTCAAGGGTAGAAGAGATGATCCATCCTTTTTCATTTTCAACATCTATACTTTTATTTCCAATAATACCATATGTTTCAAGATCGTTTTTGGCCATCTTAACCCAAACAATAACTGCTAAATAGGGTTGTTGATCAAGCATTACATCACCTTTTGTTCTAATAATTACAGGCTTTCTATAGGGAGATGTTATTGATAAATTCAGACAAGAATCTTTAATTCCAGGGATATACGATAAATTTTGATTTCCGAAAGTTTTAAAATCTTCAATTCCTTTTGATTTACAGTCTCCTTTAAAGTCGAAGTAAATCATAGGTACCGATGCAACCTGAGGTGAGGGGCGAAATAATTCACACGATGAAAGAGTCAGTAAAAATATTACGGGTAAAATAAATTTCATGAGTATTAAATTATTTCAAAGTAATAAAGTGCATTGTAAATTTATTTAAACACGGTTTTAATCAATGCGTTCTATTTAATATAATGCCTTTAATTATATTTGTTCGTAAAAATATATAATAATGTTACACAGTTTTGGTGATATTATAAAATTAATAAAGATACTTTTTTCATAATGAGATATATAAGTTTATTTTTTTGCTGGTTTTTAGTTGTTTTTTATGCTAAAGCGCAGCTTCCATCTGTAGAGATGAGAGGTGTATGGGTGGCAACAATTTCTAATTTAGATTGGCCATCGGCTAACAATTTATCAGTAAAGGAACAAAAAAATGAGGTGATTTCAATCCTTGACTTTTATGAGCAGCATCATTTTAACTGTGTATTCTTACAAGTCCGGCCTTCAGCAGATGTCCTTTATCCATCGAAATATGAACCCTGGAGTAAGTTTTTAACGGGAGAACAAGGTGTTAAACCTAAGTATAATCCTTTGAAGTTTTGGATAAAGGAAGCCCATAAACGAAACATTGAGTTGCATGCCTGGATTAATCCTTACCGAATTGCTAATAGTGAAAAGGAACCATTAAGCAAAGATCATCCTGCCTTAAAAAATAAAAAGTGGGTGGTAAACTATGGTGGTAAAAAGTATTATAATCCTGCAATAAGAGAATGCAGAGCGCATGTTGAAAATATCGTGTCAGAGATTGTTTCGAAATATGATGTGGATGGAATTCATTTCGATGATTATTTTTATCCATATCCGGTAAACGGAGAGGAATTTCCTGATTCTATAGATTTTATTCCATATAAAAGGAAGTTTCAAAAGATAGAAGATTGGAGAAGGGATAATGTGAATAAAACAATAAAGGAACTTCATGCTACCATAAAAAAGATAAAACCTTATGTTCAATTTGGAGTAAGTCCGTTTGGCGTTTGGCGAAATAAAAAAGATGATTCAAAAGGATCTGAAACCAATGCCGGTGTTACTAATTATGATCATTTATATGCAGATGTATTTTCTTGGATGCAAAAGGGATGGGTTGATTATGTAATACCTCAGCTTTATTGGTCGAGAAATAATGGCGCAGTACCTTTTGAGCATTTAACCAATTGGTGGGGTGAAAACTCTAATGGAACAAATGTATATATAGGACATGCGGTTTATAAATTAGGTAATGGAAAAAAAGACTGGGATAGTGTCGATGAAATGATACAGCAAATAAATATTAATAGAAGCGATCGTTTAACTTCAGGAAGCGTCTTTTTTAGACATGAACATTTAAAGCAAAACAAGTTTGGTTTTGCAGATTCTTTAAAAAACAGCATATACCAATATCCAGCTTTGGTTCCGTCTATCAATCATCAAAAAGTACATACTCCAACAATGATTTCAGAGTTAAAACAAAAGAAACAATATTTAAAATGGAGCTATAAAAACCAAAAGAAGCAGGAAGTAAAAGGCTTTGCTATTTATGCCATTCTTAAAGGTGGAGAAAAACAATTGGTTCAGATCTTGGATAAGAAGAAAATAGAGCTTTCTGATATTAACCTGAAAGGTCAGAATGCGCTGGGATTTCAGGTTACTGCCATAAATAAATTTAATAATGAAAGTGAAGGCTCAAACATTATTTGGCTGTCAGGTGTTTAATGCATGTCAGGGATAATGCTACCATTAAAATGACGTGATGATTTATTCCTGAATAATAATTAGACACAAGAATAGAAGGTACATTTTACAGCGTGTATCCGTAAAATAATAAAAGTTTATGCCTAGAAAGAAAATAGAGTTATTTCCACATAAAGTTGTTCGATTAACAAATGTTGTTTCAGAAGTTTTTACTTTATCTATGGAGCGAAAGTTTGATTTTGTTCCGGGTCAGGTTGTGGCTTTAGCTATTAATAATGAACATGATCCAAGATTATATAGTATTGCAAGTGGCACAGGAGAGGATGTTTTAACCATACTTTTTGATATTATTGATGGCGGTTTTTTAACACCTCAATTGGTTCAATTAAAACCCGGTGATGAAGTTTACATATCAGAACCATTCGGAAAGTTTATTCCCGGAGATGAAGATATGTGGTGGTTGGCCACTGGAACGGGTATTGCTCCTTTTATTTCTATGGTAAAGTCTGGTATAAAATTACCAGAAAAGTTAATTCATGGAAGCAGAACTCTCGATCACTTTTTATTTCAGGAATTATTTCATGATAAACTAGGCGAAAAATATCTCCGTTTCTGTACAGCAGAAGAGTCTCCTGAGGTATATTCAGGTAGGATGACAGAATGGTTAAAAGAACAATCAGGTTTGCCTAAAGAGATTAAATATTACCTTTGCGGAAATCCTAATATGGTTGTGGAAGTGAGGGATTTGATTTTAAGTAAAGGTGTAGATTTTAATAATATTATGGCTGAAATATATTTTTAGATATATTTTACTCGTATAAGCATATAATGATGGTTAAAGAGGTTCTATTTGGAAAAACATTAGAGGAATTAAAGCAGGTTGCTAAAGATTTAGGATTCCCTGGTTTTGTTGCCAAGCAATTAGCTGACTGGCTTTATAAAAAGAAAGTAACAGGCATTGATGAGATGTTGAATATCTCTAAAAAAAACAGAGATATATTGAAAGAGAAGTATGATTTGGGCTTGTCTGCATATAATAAGGTTCAGGAATCTATTGATGGAACTAAGAAATATCTTTTTAAAACAATTTCAGATCAATATATTGAGGCTGCATATATTCCCTCCGAAAATCGAAATACTTTATGTGTTAGTTCACAGGTAGGTTGTAAAATGGGATGCTTGTTTTGCATGACAGGTAAACAAGGATTTCAGAAAAACTTATCTGCAGGAGAGATATTAAATCAGATGGTTAGCATTGATGAGAATGATAAGCTTACTAATTTGGTTTATATGGGAATGGGCGAACCTATGGATAATTTGGATGAGGTTTTAAAAAGCCTTGAAATTATTACTTCAGAGTGGGGGTTTGCATGGAGTCCACGCCGAATTAATGTATCAACAATTGGTGTTGTTCCTGCTATGCGACGATTTATTGAGGAAAGTGAGTGCCATCTGGCCATAAGTATGCATAGTCCTTTAAATGATCAACGTAAAGAATTAATGCCTATTGAAAATGTGTATCCAATAGAGGATGTAATTCAAACATTAAGAGAATACGATTTTGGTCGTCAAAGAAGAATTTCATTTGAATACATCATGTTTGAGGGAGTTAATGACTCAAAAGAACATGCATTAGAAATAGCTAAGTTGATTAACGGACTTCATTCCAGAGTAAATTTGATTAAATTTCACCCTATTCCAAACTCACCATTAAAGGGGTCATCAAATGAGGTAATGGAGCGCTTTAAGAATGTTTTAGAGAATAAAGGTATTATAACTACCATACGAAAATCAAGAGGTGAAGATATTTATGCTGCTTGTGGATTGTTAAGTACAAAAAAACTGGTAGAGAATAAAAGTAATAAAGACTACTAGGTGTATGGGGTTGTAAGTTGTTGTTGTCTAGTTTGATGTAGTTTTTTTGAAAAGATATTTGAAAAAATATTTTATTTGATGTTTGAATATGTTATATTTGATATAATATGTTTAATCAAGCAAATTTATAAACTATGTTAAAAATGATGTTAAGTGGCAACTTAGGTTCCGACGCCACTGTAAAAGAAGTTGGAAATAATAAAGTAATCAATTTTGATATTGCTGTAACCAGAACCTATAAAAACTCAAATGGAGAGAAGGTTGAAAAAACAGAATGGATTAGAGCAGATATCTGGCGATCAAAAGATACCGATACCAAATTTGCAGAATATTTAAAAAAAGGTAAAAAAGTTCTGATAGAAGGAGAGCCTTATAGTTCAGGATATAAAGCCAAAAATGGAGAAATACAATCTTCCTTGGGAATAAGAGTCAAGGAGTTTGAGTTTTTAAATTAGAATAACTGATAAATTTTATTTCTGAGGTGTTTCAATTATCTGAAACACCTTTTTTATTGACATTACTAAAAATAAATGATAATTTATAGGTAAGAGTAACCTTTTAAATACATAGTATAAAAGGATTACCATATAATATATTAACCTGAATCCCGATTTTTTGGATTTATTATGGTTAATACCTAAAAATTTTCATTTATGAAGAAGCATTTAGTACTCTTATATAAAAATTTATTATGGGGTGAATCTTTGGCTTCATTATTAAATAATAATTCTGATTTTAATGTGATAAATATGCTGGAGTTCAATGAACTTCCTGATTTGGATTATTCTAATACTTATATTTTTTTAATTGAGGCAAGCTGTCCCAATGTTGAACTAATAGAGCATGTTGAGTTTTTAAAAAAGAAGAAGCAAAGGGTTATTGTGGTGGGGTTTATATTAGATAACCAATTTGTTGATATTATTATACAATTAGGTGTTGACGGTTTTGTTTTAAAATCAGATTCTAAGGATAATTTGTTTTTGAGTATCAATCAGGCACACCGTGGTGAAAAATTTTTTAGTGCCAGTGTAACTGAGATCCTTTCCAATCATTTATTACATACAAACGATAATTCTAATTTAACGTGTCGCGAGTTGGATGTATTAATTGGAATCGTCAATATGCATTCCACCCATCAAATAGCTCAGGAGTTAAACCTTAGTGAAGCAACCGTTAGAACGCACCGCAAGAATATTATGCATAAGTTTGGTGCAAAAAATTATATCGGTTTAATACGTTATGCTTGCAGAAATGGAATGTTAGAGTCTCCCGGAGAACAATTTTGCGCAGGTTGTTCAAAGGAACAATGTTATTCTAAACAATTTGGGTAGATTCAATATCCTTTTTGTGTAAAAACCTTCCTCATATTAGGTATTGAGATTACTTAAAACTACTTGTAAATTTATACTACTCTTTATTTGAATTCAAAACAGAGACTACATTATTTCTTTAATGTTTATTGATTTAAATGTATGATAACGAAAAGTTTATCAGTGTGTTGTTGTGTGTAAATTATAAAACTCTAAAAAATGAAAACTTATACAAAAATATTATGCTTAGTTGCATTATCGTTCTTTGTTTATTCTTGTGAAAAGGGCAGACCAATTGATGTAGGACCAGATTCTGATGATTCAGATGCTCCGGGATGGGTTGGAGGAGATAAAGATCTTAACGATCATCGAAATCAGAATGATGATACTCAGGTTGTAAAAGGTGACGATTATGGTGATTTATATGTTTTAGCTAGACATGATGATGGAGTACCTTATATGGGTTCTTTATTAGTTTCAGGTGAACAAGGAGATGAGATAGTTTGGTATCCATTAGTATTGGCTTATGATGTGGATGGAAAATTAGTTTCTTCAACAAATACAGTTGATGGATTAATTTCTGTTGAAGGTGTTCCTTATCTCGTTTTTGATGTTAATTCTGAAGGAGAGATGCAATCTCTAAATAGTTATTTTCCTAAAGAAGTTGAATTTGGTAGAATTAATTTAATTAGATCACCTAATAGTGTTTTGGCAAATGGTTTAGCCGAGGCAATATCTACACTTACAGATTTAGGTGAAGGTGATTATATTACTACAGATGGCTCAGGGAGGTTAGTGGCAGTTCATGGAGAAGAAGATTGGTTAATTAATGTTGATGAAGAAGATGATAATACAATTGATTCACCAAGAGAAAATATGGCAATATATAAGGAGTTGATGCAAAACGGTTTTGATGGTGAATTAGGATTTCTTTTAGATGAAGGAAATACTATTGCAGCAGAAGACTTATTACTTTTGGCAGCCTCAGCATATGCAGCAGGGTCCGATAAAACAGGAACTGTTTTGAAAGATGAAATAGCTTATACAAATGGTTTTATGGAAGCCTATAATGCCGAAGATGTTATTGCTCTAACAGACTTTTATGCAGAATGTGATGACTCATATTATAAGAATTTAATGTTCTATAATTTCAGGGATTATGAATATGATAGAGAAAATACTTACAGATATAAATGGATCAAAGTTACAACTTTAGATGGACAAGGATCTTATAACGTAGATGTATTTTCTATCTTGGATAAGGTAATATTTTCAGAAAAAAGTTCTGGTACAGTTAGTAATCTTGAAGGTTTTACAATGGCCTGTGATGATGCAGTACAGGTCTTGGAATTTATTCATGAGAGCGATTTAATAGAATATGTAGGAGAAAGTACTACAAAACCATCATTGTAGTACTAATTATTGTATAATTTAAAAATAAAGCCTTGCATTAATGATGTAAGGCTTTATTCAAATTATAACCAATTTACATAAAATGAAGAGGCTGGGTTTTATTATATGTATACTATCAGGTATTTTCTTTAATGCTTCAGGTCAATATATTCAAAATAAGCAATTGTTGCATGAGTTTATGATAAACCAAAAAGAAGCATTTGATAAAGAATATTATGCAGCCAGAAAATATTTTGAACAGTATCATATTTTAAAGGATACATTAATCAACCCTGGACATCCTAAACGTTTAATTTTCTTTATGGATGGAATACCTGTGTATTTTCAATCACATAATCAGCAAGAAAGTTATATTTCAGGTATCATTAGTTTTTACAATGACTCTTATTGGCATGATGGACTTTCAGGTGAACATCAGTTAATCGGAATTTGGGATGCAGGTCATGTTTTTTATAATCATAATGAGTTTAATAGTGATAATTTTGTTCGAGTGATTATAGAGGAGCCGGAAAATCCATTTGATCATGCAACACATGTTGGAGGTACCATTATAGCTAGTGGATTTAATGCAGAGGCTAGAGGAATGGCTAATGCCGCAAGATTGTATTCTGCAGATTATATGAATGATATTTATGAAGTTGCCTATGCTTCAGATAAATTTGATATCAATCTTTCTAATCATTCTTATGGGCTGGTATCCGGATGGAATTATAATAGTGATGAGGAAATTTGGTATTGGTATGGTAATACCGGAGTTGATACAGCAGAAGATTATAAATTTGGTTTTTATGGATCAACAACTGCAAGTATTGATGAATTATGTAGTTTATTGCCTGATTATACAATGGTAGTATCAGCAGGTAATGATTTACATGAAGGACCGGAGGAACAACCTGTAACACACAAAGTATGGTTAGGTAAATGGAAAAACTCAAATGAGGTTCGTGATATTGATGGAGGAGATGAGGGCTATGACTGTATTGGAATAAATGGTGTTGCAAAAAATGTTATAACGGTGGGTTGTGTAGATTATGAACAGGATCCGATTAATATAACGTCATTTTCTTCGTGTGGACCAACAGATGATGGCAGAATCAAGCCAGATATTGTTGCACCAGGTGTAGGTGTTTTTTCAAGTATTGCAGCTAACGAAAATGCTTATGCATACTATTCAGGAACTTCAATGTCGGCAGCTGTTGTTTCCGGGGGTGTCGCGTTATTGAATGAGATGCAATATCAGTTTCAATCAGGGATAAATTGTTGGGCATCAAGTATCAAAGGTTTGTTGATACACTCTGCTAAAAATATTAGTGGAAATATAGGACCTAACTATAAAAGTGGTTGGGGAATGGTTGATTTTGAATCAGCGCATCAACTACTTGAAGATAATATTCTATCTGCAGGAAAAGTTATTACTGAGGCATCAATATTAAAAAACGATAGCTATTCAAAGTCTATAACTGTAAGTCAAAGTAAAGAACTTAAAGTAACACTGGTTTGGACAGATTTGGCTGGAGAAGCTAATGATGCGGAACTAAATAATACTACAAGCAAACTCATTAACGATCTTGATCTTTATATTGTTAAAGGTGAAGAAAAATACTATCCGTTTGTATTGAATCCTACTGCTCCTTCGCAACCAGCAAGTACAGGAGTTAATGTGTTGGATAATGTTGAGCAGGTTATAATAGAGAACTGTGAAGCCGGTGAATATACTGTGTTTGTGGATGCATCTAAGATAACAACGGCTACCCAAAACTTTAGCTTAATCATTTCAGGACATGATTACGACGTTGGATTTGTTCCTGCCTCCAACTTAAATGGCTTTTACGATTCTAGTGGTTTTAAAATTTATTGGAATGCTCCTAAAAGTGTTGTTCCTGATGGATATGAAATATCCATTAACTCGGGAGAAGCAATTAGTGTAACAGATACATTTTATACAGATAATTCTTATGAATTGTACGAAGATCTGACCTATACAGTTAAAGCGGTATATGGACAAGAAGAGAAATTTGAATCGCTAGTATCAAATCCTATTTCAATGAAGGCTTTGCCGCTTTATCAAGTGTCATACCAGGAGCATTTTGAAATAGAAAATAATGACTGGCAATGTTTAAATACAGAGTTAGGTTGGCGGTTTGGTGATTGTATAACTTTGGGCTCAACGTATGTTGATTTTAGTGAAAATCAATCTTTGTTTATGGGGATTAATTCTGATAATTTAGGCAGTGGTGTTCATGTAACCGATTTGCTGATAAGTCCGCCAATTGCTTTAGAGAATAATAGCGTTATTGATCTGGATTTTCAGTATTACATGAATAATAGTGTCTACAATACTAATGATGTGCTTTCATTGTATTACCGAACTTCAATTAATCAGGATTGGGTTTTATTAAAAGATTTAGAGTCAGTTGAAAGTTGGACTTCTGTTTCAGAAAGTTTTGAGTTAGTTGAAAATGAAGGCATAATTCAGTTGGCCTTTTTATTTGATGATAATAATGAATGGGGCAATGGAGCGGCGATTGATGATTTTTATATTAAAGAATCAATTCCTGATTATCTGGATTTTCAGTCAACTATATTTACAAGCTATTATGCTAATGGAATCATGTATTATAAGGATTTAAGTATTGAATCCGAGTTTGCAGAATGGTATATAATTGATTGTGGAGGAGAAATTGTTAATGCAGGAAAAACATATATAAACTCAGGTATTACGTCTTTTAAAGTGATGAATTTAAATAAAGGCGTTTATTTTGTTGTTTTACAAACGTCCAAAGGCCGGGTTATTAAAAAGATCCTGAAATTAGAATAAGAACATGATTTTAATGCCATTGATTTCAAGGATTAACTATTGTTTTTTGAAAAAAGAATCGAATTAATAAGTGAAAACTATTAAAATCAATATTTTTGCTTAAAATTTATTGATTATGATTCATATACTTCAAAATTCCAGAATATATATTGCATTAAGTCTTATTGTTATTTCAATGGTAGCTTGTGGTCCTACTTCAGAAGAAATTGCCAAAGAAAAATATACCAGAGCTTCTTCGTTGTATGATCAGGAGCGTTATAATGATGCCATGTTGATTTTAGATTCAATAGCCAATGAATTTTCAGGCGAAATTGAATATGTGACCAGAGCAGAAGATTTAATCAGAAAAATAAAAATTAGTGAACAGGAGCGAAGTCTTGCTTTTTTAGATAGTGCTTTATCTCAAAAAAATAAGGAACTAGAAGGTTTAATGAAAAACTTCATCATAAGTAAAGCGTATGGAGAAAAAGAAATATTGATTCATAAACGTCAGAAACCAGAAAATTCATTTGGCAGAACCTATTTAAGAGCGCATCTGGATATGGAAGGTAATTTCTATATATCAAGCAGATATTCAGGCGATAAATATATCTATCACAATAAAATTAAAGTATATCATCAGGATCAGGCTGTTATTAGTGAAGAAATTCCTTATGATGAATTCGATAACAGACGCTTTGAAGATGGAGGAACTTATTGGGAGGTTGTTAACTATAAGGATAATGCTGATAACGGAATTATTGATTTTATATCGCAAAATTACAAACTGCCACTCAAGGTTGAGTTTATTGGAAAAAAGCGATATTATATTGTGATGGAGAAATTTGATAAGGAGGCGATTCGTGATGGTTATGAGATTTCGTTTGTTTTAAAGGAGATTACCAAAATTAAAAAGGAGATTGAGATTGCAAAAAATCAATTGGATCGATTAAAGTAGCATTTGGCTCTTTATGCAAATATCTTTTTAGGTTAAGTTAATTGGTATTTATAGATATTACCAAAATGAACTACATCACTAAGGTGCCAAGTCTCAATGATTCATTCTGCGATAAAGTAATTAAGAAGGAAAACAAAGGATCTTCAAACAGGATTAGAGGATTAACAAATTGCATTTACATCCTGTGAATTATGTAAATCCTGTCTATACTTTTATGATTTTTTTAAAAAAAACATAGACTTGACTAACATATCTATTGTTTCAAAGAATCACAAATTATATAATGATTCAATTCTTAGTGTCTTTGAGCCTCGTGGTAAAGAAGATGCAGGCAAAGAAGGAAGACTAAAAAATATTCAGACAGGATTTCAGGATTAACAGGTTAGATTTACATTCTGTAAATCATATTTCAGTAATTAAATAAAATCCTATAAAAAGTGTAAATCTATTCTACATATTACAATTTTATAGCATTAGTTCCATATTGAATATAGATATATACAAATATGCAGTGAGTTAATTCTTAGTGACTTTGAGCCTTTGTGGTAAAGAAGATGCATGTTAAGAAGGAAGACTAAAAAATATTCAGACAGGATTTTAGGATTAACAGGTTAGATTTACATTCTGTAAATCATGTTTTAGTAATTAAATACAATTCTGTAAACAGTGTAAATCTATTCTACACATTACAATTTTATAGCATTAGTTCCATATTGAATATAGATATATACAAAT
>NZ_JAPDPJ010000359.1 GCF_026013605.1 Plebeiibacterium sediminum | reverse complement strand
CGTAAAATAGGGGAACTCCTGTCAATCAACCGGAACACGGTAAACGATTATATGAAGCTTTTTAAGGCCAGCGATTATCGTTTTAAGGAACTCCTTGAAATGGACAATGCCAAGCTAAAGGAACTTTTTACTTCCCATACTACCATTGACAATGGAAGGTTTTCGCAATTGATGGAATATTTTGATAAAGTAAACCAGGTAAGAAACCATCCCGGTTTTACATTTCAATACCATTATAACCAATACAAACATGAGGTAGATAAACCATATTCCTACACTCAGTTCATGGAGCATTATAGGCGCAAACATGCCAAAATAAAAGGCTCCATGAAACTTGAACATGAAGCAGGAAAAGAAGTATATATTGACTTTACTGGCAAGAAACT
>NZ_JAPDPJ010000358.1 GCF_026013605.1 Plebeiibacterium sediminum | reverse complement strand
AGTTTCTTGCCAGTAAAGTCAATATATACTTCTTTTCCTGCTTCATGTTCAAGTTTCATGGAGCCTTTTATTTTGGCATGTTTGCGCCTATAATGTTCCATGAACTGAGTGTAGGAATATGGTTTATCTACCTCATGTTTGTATTGGTTATAATGGTATTGAAATGTAAAACCGGGATGGTTTCTTGCCTGGTTTACTTTATCAAAATATTCCATCAATTGCGAAAACCTTCCATTGTCAATGGTAGTATGGGAAGTAAAAAGTTCCTTTAGCTTAGCATTGTCCATTTCCAGGAGTTCCTTAAAACGATAATCGCTGGCCTTAAAAAGCTTCATATAATCGTTTACCGTGTTCCGGTTGATTGACAGGAGTTCCCCTATTTTACG
>NZ_JAPDPJ010000357.1 GCF_026013605.1 Plebeiibacterium sediminum | reverse complement strand
CCCATCTCCGGCCCGGGGCAATTGAACTGGCCTGCGCTCTTGGTCCATATTTCATAAATTAGAAATATAACATTTAAAACATATCTGGCTTCTGTTAATTATACTGCGGGCTGTAGGCCCAGTTCATTTCAGCCTTAGGAATCGACTGAGGAAATATATGCATCATGTAAATCAACGGCCTGTAAGGACAGCTCAGATTTTAGTAGTCCATATAGGACGGTATTTTATAATAAAACCACCAAGGCCCCAAGACTCAGAGATCTTAAATCACAAGATTGTATCCTGTATCATAAAGAATAATAAAATAACAAAATAGTTCGTAAACCCCTCTGTGTCTTAGAGCCTTGGTGGTAAAAACATACAGTTTATGTTTTACAACAAACCTCTTT
>NZ_JAPDPJ010000356.1 GCF_026013605.1 Plebeiibacterium sediminum | reverse complement strand
TGGCTCATTTTTATTTTGCGGAAGTAGCTCAGCTGATAGAGCATTAGCCTTCCAAGCTAAGGGTCGCGGGTTTGAATCCCGTCTTCCGCTCTATATAGCCATCTGATTTATCAGTTGGCTTTTTTTTAGCCTTCAATGGCAAAATAAAAAGTACAAATTAATATCATATATAAGCGGAAGTAGCTCAGCTGATAGAGCATTAGCCTTCCAAGCTAAGGGTCGCGGGTTTGAATCCCGTCTTCCGCTCGAAAAAGCCTTTGGGCTGTTGGTTTTCAAAATGTTGGAAACTATAAAGTTTTGAAATTATGATTTTGGGGAGATACCAAAGTGGCCAACTGGGGCGGACTGTAACTCCGCTGACTTTCGTCTTCGTAGGTTCGAATCCTGCTCTC
>NZ_JAPDPJ010000355.1 GCF_026013605.1 Plebeiibacterium sediminum | reverse complement strand
TGCAACTGGTTTTGTAATATGACGACTATAAATAAGATATAGTTGATGTGAGAGATTATAGGCCTGTTCTATTTCAGGATAAACATTGAATAATAAATTGGCCCGCTGTTTCTGCGATTCAGTCCATTTATGACTGGGTTTAAAAAGCAGATATCTTCAGATTAGATGGTAATGTTTACGCTTTTGATTCAACAACGATTGACTTATGCCTTTCCGTATTTTGGTGGGCGAAGTTTCGCAAGAAAAAAGGAGGAATCTATCTTGCAATGAATGTATTGAACAATAATATGGGTAAAGGGTAGCTTTAAAAGTAGGAGAGTTTGATTTACATGACGCAAAAAAATTGCTAAACTAACATAAGTCTGAATTAACCGTTTAGTAAAACAATAAAT
>NZ_JAPDPJ010000354.1 GCF_026013605.1 Plebeiibacterium sediminum | reverse complement strand
GCAAGTCATAAGACAGAAAAGTTAAAGGTTTCCACTTCGATTAACTTTTCGACAGAAAAAACTAATGCTGTTCCAATGGGACAAGGAAGTTCTGCCTATAGGAGTTTATTTGAGATTGCAAATAATATTTCAATCGTAGATCTTAAAGATTATAAAAATAAATTTAATTCTTTGGATAACTATTTCACACCATATGGATTAAATCCTTATTGGGCATTAAATGAGAATGGAGCAACTCAAAAAAAATACAAATTTTTTGGGAAGGCACAATTAGATTATAATTTATTGGATAATCTTGTATTTACCTATAGATTTGGAGGTGATTTTGAAAGTTCAACAGGTGAACAATGGACCGCTAAAGTTGCTTTTACTGAGGATTCATTTAATGATGG
>NZ_JAPDPJ010000353.1 GCF_026013605.1 Plebeiibacterium sediminum | reverse complement strand
GCAAGTCATAAGACAGAAAAGTTAAAGGTTTCCACTTCGATTAACTTTTCGACAGAAAAAACTAATGCTGTTCCAATGGGACAAGGAAGTTCTGCTTATAGGAGTCTATTTGAGATTGCAAATAATATTTCAATCGTAGATCTTAAAGATTATAAAAATAAGTTTAATTCTTTGGATAACTATTTCACACCGTATGGATTAAATCCTTATTGGGCGTTAAATGAGAATGGAGCAACTCAAAAAAAATATAAATTTTTTGGGAAGGCACAATTAGATTATAATTTATTGGATAATCTAGTATTTACCTATAGATTTGGAGGTGATTTTGAAAGTTCAACAGGTGAACAATGGACCGCTAAAGTTGCTTTTACTGAGGATTCATTTAATGATGG
>NZ_JAPDPJ010000352.1 GCF_026013605.1 Plebeiibacterium sediminum | reverse complement strand
TGCGAAAGAAATGTAAATCAAGAGCTGCAGTAGAACCAGTTATCGGACATACAAAGCATGGATGTCGTATGATTAAAAACTACCTAAAAGGCAATCCTAGTAATGCTATTAATGCAAATTTAGCAGCTGCAGGGTTTAATTTTAAAGGATTACTTCGTAAAATCAAGGAAGAGGTTCTTTGGCTAAAAATATTACTGGAAATATACCTCAAAACATTTAGCAAAGATCCAGTAATTATTTGTTCGTAAGGATTAACTAATTAGGTGGGTTATAAAATATATTGAATGAAAAACGGATCATGTTAGATATTCCGGTGATGTTGACCCCTCATTCCGGTCATATTGACCCCCTTGGATTTGGGTAACTAAAAATGGTTAGTGTGACAAAATTACATC
>NZ_JAPDPJ010000351.1 GCF_026013605.1 Plebeiibacterium sediminum | reverse complement strand
TGCAATATATTCTGGGGATTCTTTTTTCTTTTCTGCCATAAGTCACAATATTAATAATTTGTTGCTTACAGACAGTGTTTATTTTACATCCTCCCTATATTTGATATTATTAATCAATTTATTATTGTTAAAAAACAGAATAACTCAGGAAATCTTTCTTATGATACACTACTTACTTATTTTAAAAAAGCCAATACCGGAGAATTATAATATATAGAGCATACATTTTTAAATAAGTTGCTAAATACAAAGTAAACACCAAACAGTATACTGTATACTGCCAAACGTTGACTGACAATCACTGACTGACTACTGAGTACTGCTAACTAAATACTGACGTTTGTCTATAAAGAAGTTTCAGACCTTCAGCCTGATATTTACATGATGGCTATAAC
>NZ_JAPDPJ010000350.1 GCF_026013605.1 Plebeiibacterium sediminum | reverse complement strand
TATACCGCATCACCATATACTGTAACGCTTACTGTTTTTGAAGTTTCGCCTGCTGCAAAGGTCAAACTAGTAGTTGTTACTTCTACATAGTCGCTGTTGGCTATGGTTGCAGTATGATCTACTGTAGCGTAATCTACAGTTACGGCTGATGCACTGGCATGATTCAATGAAACAGTAAAGTCTAAAGTAGCAGTACCTGAATTGCCCTCTGTTACAGATGCATCGTTAATGCTGATAGTCGGTTGTCCGTCATCATCGGTGATGGTTCCAACGCCTTGATTATCTGACATACTCGCTCCTGATGCATTGCTTAAATTCACATACATGCTTTCATCGCCTTCGTATACCGCATCACCATATACTGTAACGCTAACTGTTTTTGAAGTTTCGCCTGCCGC
>NZ_JAPDPJ010000034.1 GCF_026013605.1 Plebeiibacterium sediminum | reverse complement strand
ACGGATTAACACAACTAGCTCCAGCTTACGATCTATTATCAACAAGGTTAGTCATTCCAGAAAAAGACGATCCAGAGGAGTTAGCCCTAACTATGAATGGTAGAAAACGAAAGTTTAGAATTGGTGATTTCCAACAATTAGCAAAGAGTCTAAAGTTAAAACAAAAACAGGTTGATAATATATTTAAGCGATTTCAGAAAGTGATGCCAACGGTTCTGGATTTTATAAATAATTCCTTCTTGCCTGAAGATAAGAAATCAGAATATAAAGAATTAATTCAAGAGAGAGCTAGCAGGCTTTTTACTTAGTTTTATTTCTAGACGATGAAAAACAGTTACTTTCTATGAAAAAATATTATTAATACGAGGTTTTTATGAAAAGTGATTACAAAATCGTTGAAATAACTTTAAAGGAAGTTGTGTTGTATTGATTTGAAATATAACTACATATGGCTATAGACTTAATTTGACACATAGGTAAATACTAAAAATAATACAGAATTGGTTTGATGCAATAAATAATAACTGTTTTCAATAAATATTGTGTATTTGAAATGAATAAATTATACCATAACGGGTATAAGTAGACCAATATAGTCTTATATTATACCCGAAAGGGTATTGAAAATGAAATTACAATACTCCAATCCAAAAGGGAAATAGTTATAATTCAAATCAATTCTATTTAACGTAATCATATCTATAAGACAATTATAAAAAAATACTCAATACACAAATTATCTCCATTTCTTGATACTACTGTTAACTATTTCCTGCTAGTAAATTAGTATATATTAGTACAAAAAAAGTTATTACAATAGCACTACTACAAAAAATTACATTATGAATATTTATAACTTATGTTACCTTAATGTAACATAATTGACATCTGTTTATTCATAATGTTCAATTGAAAATTGTATATACCAAATTTATGTATTTTTGAATATCTAAATTAGTATTATTCATTATTTCAAACTTCTAAATTTCGTATCTTCAATGACGAAAAGAAAGATCTAATGCACAATTTTAAGTTTCATACAATTTATATTATTATCCTCATATTAGCTTTTCAATTAAATGGCTGTATTGAAGAAAAATCTAATAAAATCATTATTGGATTTAGTCAATGTACAAGTAATGATCAATGGAGACAATCAATGAATAGTGAGATGTACAGAACAGCTTCTTTTCATCCAGAGTTAGAACTTATTATTAAAGATGCTGAGGGGGAAAACTGGAGACAAATAAAACAAATCGAAAACTTTATTGAACAGAAAGTTGATTTGTTAATCATCTCACCCAACCAGTCTGATCCAATCACCGATATAGCAGTCTCTGCATTTGAAAAAGGGATTCAAACAATCATTATTGACAGAAAAATAAATTCTTATAAATATTCCGCCTATATAGGAGCAGACAATTATGAAATTGGAAAAAATGTAGCTCAATATATTGGCACACTATTTAAGTCACCAAAAAAAATTATTGAAATAACAGGACTGGAAGGCTCATCTCCTGCCCAAGAACGTCATAGTGGCTTTATCGAGGGTCTAAAATCCTATTCACAACTTAAATTAGTATATAGTGAAGATGGGAAATGGGACCAATTAAATGCAGAAGAAATTACAAAAAATCTTATTGATTCAATTGATTTTGACGTAGTATTTGCCCATAATGATATTATGGCACTTGGAGCAAGTAAAATCATTAAACAAAACTCCAATAAAAACACATTTATCATAGGTATTGATGCCCTTCCCACTCTAGGATTAGATATGGTAGACAAGGGAATTATCAATGCCTCTTTTTTATATCCAACCGGAGGAAATGAAGCTATTAATCTGGCATTAAAAATATTAAATAAACAGCCTCATTATAAATTAAATCTTTTATCAAGTGCAATTGTAGATAACAGTAATGCTAAGGTATTAAATCTTCAGGCCGCACAATTGACCATATTTCAAAATCAGATTGAAAAACAAATACAAAACATTAAGGATCAAGAATTAAAATACAATAATCAAAAAACATTACTTAATACAACTGTAATCAGTTTAATTCTACTTGTTATATCTATTGTTGCATTATTTATTTCTTACCTATTAAAAAATAAAAAAAATCTTGAACTCGCAGAGAAAAGTGTAGCTATTCAGAAACAAAAAGATGCCATTGAAGCACAAAATGTACAGATTAAAAAAATGCATAAACAGATTGAAGATGCAACTCAAGCCAAATTAACTTTTTTCACTAATATTTCGCATGAAATTAGAACTCCGCTTACATTAATTAAAGCGCCATTAACCACACTTATGCAAAAAATCCCTAAAGAATATGAATCATTTAAATGGGATCTGGAATTAATTAATAACAATACTGATAGGTTATTAAGATTAATAAATCAACTTCTCGACTTTAGAAAAACGGAAACCGGCAAATTACAATTGGCTGTTTCAGAAAATGAATTGATGCCTTTTTTAAAATCAATCTATAACGTTTTTTTGCCATTAAGCCGACAAAAAGAAATAAACTTTACGTTATTAACCGACCAAAATGATATCAAACTATATTTTGATACCAATCTTTTTGACAAAGTAATTTTCAATATTTTATCAAATGCATTTAAATTCACGAATAAAAATGGATCAATAAAAATTAGAGTTACCTCATCTCATATTTCAAAAGTTGAAATTTGTATTACAAATTCAGGAGAACCAATACCTGAAGAAGAACAAAAAAATATATTCACTCGTTTTTATCAACAAAGTCATCATTCCCACATGGGTACAGGTATTGGTTTAAGCCTTTCTAAAGAATTTATTGAAATGCATAAAGGCAAATTAACATTAACCAGTAGTAAAGAAACAGGTAACACATTCTGTATTGAACTATATAAGGGAAGAGATCATTTTGAAGAAAAAAACATAATAGTTACTAATGATATAATTAATACAGTCAATACACCACCCTCATATTTACCTATAGATCACTCAGATGAAGATATTACAAAACAAAAAAATATTAATATCTTAATAGTTGAAGATGATGAAGGTCTGCAAGAGTTTTTAGTACATTTATTAAGCTCAAAATTTCAAACACAACTTGCTTCCAACGGTCAGGAGGCTCTTGAGATTATTGAGGATAATCAACCTGATATAATTTTAACAGACGTGATGATGCCTGTAATGGATGGTTTACAATTAACTAAGCAAATAAAAAATAATGAAAACACTAACCATTTACCAATAATAATGTTAACAGCAAAAACTCAAATTGAACAAAAAATAGAAGGTGTTTCAGTGGGAGCGGATGCCTATATTGAAAAACCCTTCAATCCAGATTATCTAATTATTAAAATTCAAAAAATTCTTGAATCAAGACAGATCTTAAAAAAGTACTTTCAAAAAAATCTATCATTACCTACGTTTAATGAAAATGAAAATACTTCATTGGAAGAAAAATTCCTTCAAAAAATAATTGCTGTTGTTGATAAGAATTATAATGACTCAGGATTTGGAGTAGAACAATTAGGCGAAGAAATTGGATTATCAAGAATTCATCTATACAGAAAAATGAAGAATATTGCAGGTCTGTCACCAAGTGATTACTTAAATAAATACAGACTAAGGAAAGCTGCTACACTAATAAAACAACATTCTGATTCAATTAACAATATTTCTTTTTTAACAGGATTTAATTCTCATGCATATTTTAGTAAAAAATTTAAAGAAGAATATGGCTTTTCTCCTTCTGAATACGAAAAAAGAAATAAATCAAGCCAATAGTCTTTACTTCCAGATACTTTTCATTTTATAAACTTCTATATCTTTTATGGAAGTACAGGATTTTAAATTTTCTATCTTAATATTGTAGTCTTTAGGAAAAAAGCGAGTTGTAGCAACATATTTCCCATCATTAATAAATAATTCTACAGATGTTCTGTCAATAAACATATCCAATTTTAATTGTGATTGGCTACCAATCGGAACATCTGATATAGAAGTAAATTGATCTCCTAATACATTTGGGTCACTTACTTTACGAAGAATTTCGATATATCCTTTATCTTTACTATAATCAAGATTCAATTGTTGATCAACACTTTCAAACAAAACAAGAGACATTCGATCTTCTTTTGTAAGATCAAATACTACATGAATCTCTAATGAATGACAGTTTTCCATTTCCCTTGTTAAAGAGTTATTTAACTCATCTAAAGTGCTGAATTTGATTTTAACTATACCTTTTCTTAATTTACTAGTCTCCCTAACTGGATTTTGGATAATTTCATAACCATTAGTGCTTTTTTCAAGATATACTTCACGAGGAAGAGACATCACTCCTTTCCATTTTTGGTTCGGGATCTGATTTACATAGTTCCAATTATTCATCCAACCAATCCAAATTCTTCTTCCATCTTTGTCAGGAATATCAGACCAACTATATGCGCCCCTAAAATCTTTGCCATAATCATTCCAACAGACATTAATGTATTTCTCTCTTAAAGCCAAATCAATTCCCCACACTGTCTCTTTTTCTTTATATTTAATTTGTTCCGGAACAAACTCCTCTCCATCAAAATCGCCAATAATACAAAGACCTCCCATGCCTTGTTTAATGGACTGATCACCAATATCAACCTTTAATATCCACTTTTTAAGTGTTGAGTCTCTGTTAACAGGTATCGCAAAAAAGTCTGGATTATCCCATAATCTACCTTTTTGCTTTTCTCCAACAAATTCGCTCATAAACGTCCAGTGTATTAAATCTTTAGAAGAGTAAAATGAAAGTTTCTGTTGATCTGCATTTGTTAATACCATAACCCATTTTTCATCAGGATTATACCAAAAGACTTTTGGATCTCTAAAATGCTCTGAACCAATATCCAAAACAGGATTAAACTCATATTTATGCCATGTCTTTGCCCTATCATTACTATAGGCTAAACACTGATATTGCCTATTATTATCTATTCTGGATCCTGTATAGATTGCAACTACCGGTGGATGAAAACCACCTCCTAATCCACTAGTATTATCTTTATCAACCACAATACTTCCGCAAAAAACCATTTCTCCATCAGTCTCTGATATGGCAACAGGTTGTTCTTCCCAATGTATTAAATCCGGACTTATTGCATGCCCCCAACTCATATGCCCCCATTCTATACCATGAGGATTATATTGATAATACATATGATACTCTCCGTCATAGTAAAATAAACCACTTGGTACATGCATCCAATTTTTCATTGGAGAAAAATGATATTGTGCACGATATGCTTCTTTATAACTATCGTTTGTATTACATCCTAATGAAAACAAGATCAACAAAAAGGAAATATAAATTATTATTTTTTGCATCATCTATTCAATATATATTTAATAAATGCAAGATAAAAATTATCGCCCTGACTTTCTATCAAACAGGTTTCTATTTCTATTACTTTTGTAACATTTAGATAATGCAATTTGAATATAAACTATTGACACAAGGGTTTTCTTTATTTTTCATACACTTGTGTTTCTGAATAAACTCCTTTATCTATTATTTCAGATCGAATATTCTCTGCTGTAATTACAATTGGTTCAATATAAACTGCAGGTACATAAAAAGCCCCATTATAAACAGATTTAACATTTATATCAGGGAGCTGTTTTTTGTTCAGGATACCTAAGGCTATGTCTGCTACTTGATAAGCTAGTTTTTTTAATGGATGTAACACCGTCATGTTCTGTTTTCCCTTTATTATGTTTTTTATTGCTCTTAACTCAGCATCCTGTCCTGATACAAATACATCTTCATACTTATATTTTTCAAGTAGAGATATTGCACCTTCTGAAAATCCATCATAACAACTAATAATGGCATCAGGTTTTTCTCCTGACAATGAAAGCACTTTTTTTAATTCAAAAATGGCGATTTCTTCACTCCATTTCTCAATATATGTTTTGTACAATACTTTTATATCACCTGAATTTACGTTTGAAGCAATTGCATTTTCTATAGATTCCATCATTACAGGAGCATTCTGATCATTCATATCTCCTCCTAAAATAATGTAATTACCTTTAGGCTTTTGAGACAACGCCATATTTATAATCTGACTACCTACACTTTTACTATTTCCACCTACAAAATAATCGAGTTCGCAATTACGAATTAACCTGACATAACCAACAACTGGTATATCTTTTTCATGAGCATCTCTTACAATCGCAGATGCAGTATTTTCATTAACAGCTATTAAAACCAACAAATCAATACCCTCTTTAACCATCTCATGAAACCGCTCTCTTTGCAGATTTTCATCATTTTCAGCCTGACGAATAACAACATCCACTCCTGCTTGTTGCACTCGTTCTTTAAAATACTCCGCTTCTCGAACAAAACGTTCTACTGCATCAGTAGAATATAAAAAACCTATTTTAACTTTATTATCAGATGTACATCCTTGCAGAATTAATATCATTGTCAAAAATAATGTCCCTAATATTTTCATGGCTCTTGATTTTTTATCTTACTTTTTATTTTTTCAATAAAGATACTTTCTACAGTACTAATCCTTATTATAGGCAAACTATAGAACTTTACATAAAAAACAAGGGTCACAATAAAATGACCCTTGCCCAACCTTATTCAAAACACTCTCTACTTCTACACTATTAGCATACAATGAAATATAGACATACTTCAAAAAGAAGCTACATATTTTCAATTGAGTAATAACCTCCATGATAATTCTTAATAACCAAACTTCCATTTGTAATCATAACATTACTCATTTCTTTATCTAAAAAAGAACCGCTCCAAATAACATTCCCGTTATTGATAAAAAACACGCTGACCCATAATAAAAACATATCATGTAGATCAGACACTTTTCTTTCTCCTGCATTTCTAGTTTTATTATTCATCTATGTTGACATATTAAAATTATAACCCTACTGATATTTTAAATCATCCGGTAATATTGGTGTTGCTCCGTGATTTGTACAAACAAAAGCAGATACTTCTACTGCTTTCTGATGCAATATGTTTAACGGTTGCTTATTTAAAATCCCCATTACCATGGTTGCAGTAAATGAATCGCCAGCTCCAATAGTATCAGCAACTTCAACTTTAGGTGTTGATACAAATGATTTTTCATTGTTTGTTATCAAGAAACTTCCTTCTGAACCTTTAGTTAAAGTTAATAGCGTCAAATCATATTTATTTACTATTTGTTGACATATTTCCTCTTCTGTTCCTTCCATTTCGAACATATCTTTAAAAATGACTATCTCCTCTTCATTAATTTTAAACACATTGGCAAATTGTAATGATTTATCAATAATTTCTTTTGAATAAAAATTCTGTCGCAAGTTAATATCGAAAACCTTTAAACATGTTTCAGGAACCATTTCCAATGCTTTCCAGATAGTTTTACGTGAAACTTCATTACGTTGTGCCAAAGAACCATAACAAATAGCATCAGCAATAGCAAGCTTTTCTTTTGCAACTTCAGTTAATTCAATATTATCCCAAGCAACATCTTCATAAATTGTATAATTAGGGATCCCATTATTTAACTCAACGCCAACAGTACCAGTAGTTTTTGTAGATACATAAAGACCATTCACAACATTTTCTTGATTAATAATTTTAGCAATCTCATTACCAAGATCATCATTTCCAATAGCACTAATAACAACACCTTCTGCGCCTAATTGCATGGCATGATATGCAAAGTTGGCAGGAGCACCACCTAATACTTTACCTCCTGGTAATAAATCCCAAAGTATTTCACCTATTCCTATAACTGTATACATGACTTTTTATTTTGTATTGAACTGAAGGTAAAGAGTTAAGAGCTCCCATTTACACCTCCAATATCTTATAATAATAATTTTCATTTTAATGAAGAGAGACAAAATAAATATGCCTCTCTTCATTGTCAAAATACCCCCGCATTTTTGACTAAAATAACAAACTAATCTACTAGTCCAAGTTCCTCCTGAATTTGTTCTAACGATTTACCTTTTGTTTCCGGGATTCGAATCAATGTGAATAAAAATGCAAGGACACTAAATACAAGGAAGAATCCAAAAGTAAAGCCTCCCCCCATTCCTCCAAGCATAAAAGGAAAGAACTGAACTACTAATAAAGTACATACCCAACTAATTGCAGTTGATACAGACATAGCAAGACCACGTATTTTGTTTGGATATATTTCAGATGTTACAACCCACATAACAGGAGCAAATGAAGCTGCAAAGAAAGCTATAAAACCAAGGATAGAGATAAATACACCTAAGCCATTAACGTCACCTATATAAAATGAAAATGTTATATAAGATAAGAACAATATCATGCCTGCAGCTCCCCATAATAAAAGTTGCTTTCTTCCTACTTTATCAATTAACCAAACTGCAACAAGCGTAAAAATAAAATTAATAATACCAACCAGTATGGATTGCAATAAAGCTGTATCTCCACCAACTCCAGTTTTTTCAAAAATCGTTGGCGCATAGGCAATAATTGCATTAATACCCGTAATTTGCTGAAATGCTGCTAAAAGAATACCAATAACTAATACTTTTCCCATATTTCCCTTAAACAGATCACTTAAAGTAACTCGTGTTGTATTAGTAGTTGACACTTTTAAACTATTTTGTATTTCTTTCAATTCACTTTCGGCTTCTGTAATATCAACAATTCTATTTAAAACTTTTCTAGCAGAAATTAAATCTCCTTTCATTACTGACCAACGAGGTGATTCCGGAAAACTAAAAATTGTCAGTAATAAAAAAGGAATTGCAAAAATAATTGGGCTATACAACATATAACGCCATCCATCATGCATTTCCACAACGCAAAAATCAATTACATAGGCTATCAAAATCCCAACCACAATTCCTAATTGGTTCATAGTTCCCATTGTTCCTCGAATAACAGGAGGAGTTAACTCGCTAATATAAGTAGGAACAACAACAGATACTGCCCCCACTGCAATACCCCCAATTAAGCGAGCGATCATTAAATGAATACTACTTTGAGCTGCACCACTACCTAACGCTGAGATGGTAAAAAGAACAGCAGCAATAATCAGTGCTTTTCTTCTTCCTATTTTATCACTAATTGTACCTATTGTAAAAGCACCAATTAAACAACCTGCAATCATAGAACTTACTACTAATCCTAATTCTGTATCGTTTAATACAAATACCTCTTTAATAAATGATACAGCACCAGATATAGCTGCCATGTTGACTCCAAATAACACACTTCCTAAAGCTGCTATAAATATTGCCCAATATAAACCCTTCTTTGTTTTCATGCTTATTGAATTACTAACAAAGAGTCTCAAAAGATTAATTTTGAGACTCTTTGTTATTAGATTTTAAATTACTTATTTACAACCTGATTAACAGACACATAAGAAGCTTCGATAACTTTGGCTTTACCAACTGAATTTAGCTTCATTGAGTTCCAGTTATCTTTTGGAAAAACCAGATTCGTCATTTGAAATTGACCCTCATTAATAAAAAGTTCAAGACTAGATGCATCCCAAAAGAGTTCAACTTTAATATTTTTTTGCTTGAAGGAATATCTTCCAGAAATAGGCACTGCAAATTCAGGACTAAAATCAATCTTTCCTGCATTATTCCTATCAAATTCAATCCTATTTGCTTCAATATCCAGCTTTATTCCAACATTTTCATTAAGGGAATTATTAAGTTGTATGCTAAAGGTTTTAGTTTCTGTGATATCGACCATATATGAGGCGTACCAAACCGTTCCTTTGACAGCCCCTTTAAAAACTTCCTCAACATTATCATTCAACTCTAGATTTTCAATTTTTTCAGTAGGTTTATCAACTAAAATTGAATCGAATTCTTTCACTGGTTTTCCAAACATTTCATAATGCCCACCCTTTTCAACAAGACTAAGTTCTCTTGGTAAAGTAGTTGCACTTCTCCATTTTTTAGTAGGAACAACAGTGGCATATTGCCAATTACTCATCCATCCAATAAACAATCTTCGTCCATCTTTTTGAGGGACATCACTCCATGTAACTCCTGCATAATTATCTTTACCATAGTCTAACCAAATAGGATCCATAGTAGAATTTTCATTTCTAAACTCATGACCATCAAATTCACCAATAAAATATTGCGTAGCTGAACCACCATTAGGTCCTCCTGGATTAACACTTACCAGCAACACCCATTTTTCAGTTCCATTTTCAGCTTTAAGCTTAAATAAATCTGGACATTCCCAAACTCCTCCATGTCCTCCTGTATTAAGTCCAAAATCAGACTCATGTTTCCATGATTTCAAATCTGGGGAAGAGTAAAAAGAAACATGATCTTTAACGGCTAAAGACATGATCCATTTTTGTCTCTCTTCATACCACATTACTTTTGGATCCCTAAAGTCCCTAATTCCAGGATTCGGAAGAACGGGATTACCTTTATACTTAGTCCAGTTTCGCCCTTTATCCAAACTATAAGCTAAGCCTTGATACTGAAAGTCATTTCTCCCTTCTTTTTCTATTGATTGAGAATGATAGGTATAAATAGCGATCATAGGGGGATTTTCTTTTGATCCAAATCCTGAAGTGTTTTTCCAGTCAATAACTGCACTTCCTGAAAAAATCCATCCTAATGAATCTGGATAAAGCCCAATTGGGAGATGTTCCCAATGCATCAGATCCGTACTGACGGCATGCCCCCAATGCATAGGCCCCCATACAGTAGAGTCGGGATAATATTGATAAAACAGATGATATTCACCCTCATAATAAACCATCCCATTGGGATCGTTCATCCACATAGAATCTGGAGTGAAATGATATTTAGGTCTATAGTTTTCTTTACAAATACAATTTCCCTCTAACTTTTTATTATCTATTTTTTGAAAACAAGCTGTAACTAATAAAATTGTTACAAACAATGTAATCATATGTCTTAGGTTCATTATTATAATTTTTAATAATTAATATAAACATTACCATCATCGCCATCAACAACAACATTTTCAGCTGATACACAATTGAATATTTCTGTAGTTTCATTTACATAGAAAACTCGATTACTTGTTTCATCAGAAAATAATAGATTACTAAAACGATTCCCAATACCTTCAATACATCTTATTGTTACTGGATTATTAGTTGTAACCCAATCGCAAGTAAAAGATGAACTAGAAAATAAATTTTTATTTCCTTTAACACGTATTACTCCATAATCTGATGTTTGATTTCTAAGCTGAGTTGATTCACTAGCAGCATTGCGTAACCAAAAAATATTATTACTGATTAAATTATTATCACCCTGAATTTCAAGCATCCCAACATAATAACTTTGAAAATTATTTGACGAAATATTATTTTTTGTGCAGCCTTTTAATTGTAAATTAATATCGCCATCAGGATACACATGATTCCCTTCAAAAACTAAATTTTCCTGATTAGTAAGATTTACAGTTATTCCTCCAGGTTGCGCCCCTAATTGACAATTTGATATTATATTTTGAATTCCATTATTCATGTAAATACTATTTTTACATTCAGAAATCCAACATTTATCTATAATCATTGCATCTGCAGCGTTTGCAGAGATACCTATATTCAAATTGATACAAACAACGTTTTCTATTCTTATTCCATCATTATCATTTATTATAGAAATACCTGTTCCCTTCGTTTGACTAGGAGTCCCTCCTGAAATTAATACATTACTTATTTTAATCCCAGAAATACGCCCAATATCACCTTTTATAATTTTGATACCAATATTTGAATTACCTAAAGTAAGTTTACTGCCTCCTCCTGGATTTGTGACGTTTTCATATTCTATATTACTTCTTAGACCCTCATTTACTCCACGTATTGTAACAAAGTTTCTATTAATTACAACAGGATTATCTAATAAAAAATTACCTTCAGGTACTACTATTACACCCCCATAATCAGGTAAAGCCTGAATTGCTGCAGCAAAAGCTACTGAGCAATCTGTTTGCCCATCACCTATTGCTCCGAAATCAGTTAACAAATAGTCTGCTGTATTTATTTCATTGGTTATTTCCTCTGTAACTTCTGTTATTTCATCACCACAAGAAGATATGCCGGCAATAAAAACACTAATCAATAAAAGATTCATAAAAGATTTCATTGGTGATTTTTTTTATAATTACATTAAAACAAATAAAAGTAGTTGCATATTTTTTGAGGATACAAATCATAATCGGATGAGAAATTAATCTCACCCGATATTTCAATTATTAATTGTTTTGCAAATAGGTAATACAACTTTCTGTGAAATTTTCTATATTCTCCTGATAAATGTTGACGCCTGAATTTTGATTCCATTCATAAGCTGCTAATCCTACCGCTACACACCTTCCAAAATAATCTTTTGAAGGAGCAAAATCAACAATCCCGGCACAGCAATAATCAGAAACCTGTCCCCATGTTCCGAGTACCGTTGCATCATTTTCTGCTTCAAAAGCTTTTACAACATTTGCACCATCCCCAGGAATACTATAACCAAAAGAGTTTAAATCCCACATTGAGTTATGATCCTCTCTTTGTCCTGGTCCTATGAAAGGAATTGCCGAGTGGTCAGAATAATAAGTATCATCAACTACAACATTATTATAAATAGGATGATCTGCTCTATTATAATCACTTCCAGAAAATGCATATCCAATATGTGCATTAACTAACCATACGTCATCTCCAGATCCCCCCTCTCCTGCACCTAAAATACCAGGCATACGATCCATTGAAATCCTACCCAAGTGTGGCAAATATCTCGTTGCATGGATAGATAACAATAAGTTACCTCCATCTTTCAAATAATTAGTCATTAAATCAAGAACATCGCTGGATAACAATTCTGCAGGAACTTGAGCATTTTCATATAATCTATCTCTATGTAGCCATAATACTTTATAATCTTCCAGATTTACTGCGCCTGTAGCGATATCAGCCACACTGATAACATTTCCTTCGGGATATTTATTAACGAACCAATATGCTGCAGCAATTTCGTCATCATCAGTAAGCTCATCAATATCAGCTTCCACAATTACAAATCCAATCTTAGTTCCAATCCATTCCTTAGGTGTTGGTACGTTAATGGATATAATATTGGAAAGCAATTCTCCATTAGTAGTCTGAGCCGAAATAGAATAAATTGTGTTCATTTCAACATTTTCAATAGTATAACTGGTTTCACTACTGTACACTGATCTTTCTCCATTTTTGCCATCACTGTATGTCCACTTTATAAGAATTTCGTTACCTGCGTTATTTTCGGGAAGCTCCCACGATAAATTAATTTCCAAATCCTTTTGATTCCATACTCCTTCAAAATTTTCAATTGCATTTGTACCTTCTTTAGTAAAAAACTGGGTAATACCTTGTGAAATTGAGCCGTCCAGATATAATACTTTTACAGTAATCGCCATTTCCACGTTGGGTATCACATTACTTAAAACATATGTAGTTGGATTACCACTTACTGTAATTGGGTCATTATCATCGACATAAATTTTAACAGATAATTCTTCACTTGATTGAGGAAGTTCCCATGTTATCAATAAATTTTCACCTTGTTCACCAATTGTTAAATCATTAATTGTTTCTTTTTGACTACCTGTAATTACAGGGTCGACGTCTTCACATGAAACTAAGTTCAATGTAATGATGATGGAAAATATATATATTAGATTCTTCATATTTCTGTTTTTTCAATTTGATTATTGTTTGTATAAATCACCAGCTTTATCAACTTCCTCTAATGGAATTGGTAAATAGGTTTCATCTGCAGAGAAACTTGCTCCAGATAAATAATCACGTTCATCTTCTTGACTAAAGTATGTATTTAACACATTCTCGGTCACTCCCCATCTAACTAAATCAAACCAACGATGTCCTTCCATTGCTAACTCTAAACGTCGTTCCATTCGTAAAGCTTGACGCGCATATGACTCGGTCCATCCTGTAGATGGATATTCTTCTATTTTGTAATTGGTAGTAGTGACATCAATGTCTATAGGCGAATAACTCTCATCGATACTTCTTTTCGCTTTTGCACGAACTTCATTAATTAATCTTCGTGCTTCATCTAAATTTTTATCCGCGCCCTCTATTAATGCCTCAGCTTTCCAAAGAAGCACTTCGGAATATCTAATTAACTTATAATCTAATCCTGATCCTCCCCATGGAAAACCCTGAACCATATTAGGATCATCTGGATCAATGGCAAATTTCTTTCCTGAAAAACCACCAAATGTTGCATCTCTAATCCATTTCTCGTTATAGGTATATCCTCTGTATGGTATACCAATACGCCCCATAGTAAAATCTAAGCGCGGATCTACATTTCCTTTATAATCTGAACCTCCTACATTTTCATTATTATAAGTATCAAACAACGGTAAACCTTTTGAATCAGTGCGAAAAGCATTTGCTAAATTTTGAGAAGCAATAAAAAAATCATCTCCATTTCCATATAAATTACCTTCACTCCATGTCATATTTAATAGATTACCCCAATTGATATTAGGATATTCCCCTGACACTGCTTCTCCAGAGAAAGGAATACTAAAAACAGCTTCGGCTTCTTGGTCATAATCCATCTTTGACATATCCAAAAAGTTATCATACAAATAATATTGGCCTTCCATCACATGATCTGCCCAGACTACAACATCTGAATAGTTTTTTAGCTCCATGTGCAATTTACATAGATAAGCTGCTGCTGCATATTTGTTAAAACGTTCTCCTGTATTCGATTCCGGAAGATTTTCCCAAGCAAACTTAAAATCAGCCTCTATCTTTTTAAATATTTCTTCTCGTGTTAATTCAAAGGCTCCAGTTTCGGAAGGAATACTTGCTTCATCGATATAAGGAATCCGCTCAAAAATCCGGATTAAATCAAAATAAAAATGTCCACGCATTAATCGCAACTCTCCTAATCTTACATTCATATCATCAGGAGCAATTGAGGTAACAATATTCATAGCTTGGTGCACCTTATTTATAGCATAATATTTATTCCGCCATTTGTTCAATCCTGATGCATTATCACTAGTTATATTTGACAATTCTAACTGAAGGATATAAGCTTCTGTACCTAATCCATCACCTCCTTTATAAGCATCATCTGATCTCACATCAAAAATCCAATTTGTAACAGGAGCTGAAAAGGACTCATTATTTCCAAAAAAATGTTCTCTTAATGCCGAATATGTCGCTTTCATTGCATCCTCAACATTATCAACAGTTAACTGATCTTCTGTGAATTGACCATAGGGCTTTTTTTCAAGAAATTCATCCGAACATGCTGTTGTCATTGCCATTGAAGCAACAAACAACAACTTAACTAATGTTTTACTATATATTACTTTCATGATTTTTCCACTTAAAATTTAATATTTACTCCCATAATGAAATTTCGACTAATCGGATATGGTGCATTATCAACACCTCTTAAAGATCCACCAAATGGAGCTATTTCAGGATCTAAACCTGAATAATCTGTAATTGTAAATAAGTTCTCTGCTTGTACATATAGTGACAATGCACCCAGATTTAATTTTTCAAGAATTGATGAATCGAACTTATAATTCAATCGAAGAAACTTTAATTTTACATATGAACCATCTTCAATAAAATAGGTTGATGCTCTTGTTTCATTATTTGTATTTAATAATGTAAGAGCAGGTACCGTTGCTCCTGTATTAGTAGGGCTCCATGCATCCAGAACAGAGATTCCTCTATTTGTTGCAACAGGTCCATAAGTCATAAAATCCAATTGCCTTTTAGTTGTATTAAAAATATCAAAACCAAGTTCACTGGAGAAAAAGGCTGACAAAGTAAATTTCTTATAATTTAAATCCAGGTTTAAACCACATGTTAAATCTGGATTTGGGTCACCAATTACAGTTCTGTCATCATCATTTATAAAACCATTATTATCCAGATCCATATATTTGATACGACCAATTCCTTTTCCTTGCTGATCAGCATGATTCCTTACCTCTTCCTCATTTTGAAAAATACCATCAGTAACGTATCCATAAAAAACACCAATAGGCTGACCTTCCATATTTCTAATATCACCTCCTGTATAATTTACAAGATTGTTCAGTTTAACTAATTTGTTTTTGTATTTACTGACGTTAACATTGGCTGCCCATGAAAAATCACCATACATTTTTGAATTATAACCTATATTCAATTCAAAACCTTTATTCTCCATATTTCCAGTATTAGTCCAACGTGCAGCATTTTGACCCGCACTTGCCAATACAGGGGGAATAGTTAACATATCTTCAGTATTCTTTGTATAGTAATCGAAGGTGATATTCAAACTATTATTAAATAACCCCATATCTAATCCTAAATTAGTTTGAGTTGTTGTCTCCCATTTTAAATCAGGACTCCCAGTTGTATTTATACTGATTCCACTGGCAGCATCATTCACATAAGTACTATATATCACATAATTATCAATATCAGTATTACCATTAACACCCCAACCAGCTCTTAATTTCAAATAGGATAACCAATTGGTTTGAGGGAAGAAATCTTCTTCTGTAATTCTCCATGCACCTGTGAAAGCAGGAAATACACCTGAATTATTATCTGAAGATAAACGGGATGTTGCATCACGTCGAAGTGTAGCTGAAACTAAATACTTATCTTTAAAATTATAATTTGCTTTACCAAATAAAGAATATAATCCCCACTCCGTAATACCACCTCCGCTACTTCTTACTCCAGAGGCTGCATCAAGCACCATAAAGTTTTCATCATCAAAAGAATAGCCTTGCCCACTACCTGATAAGCCCTCATATTTGTAGGCTATAGCTTCTGTTCCTAATAAAATATTAAAATTATGATCATTTAATTGTTTACCATACATGGCAGTATTAGTCCATGTCCATGTATCACCTTGGCCATACCCTCTATATACGCTATTAATATCAGATGTCTGTAATTTACGAGTGAAATCATTTGTGAAAAATTGAACATGCTCAATACCAATATTAGATTTAATACTCAAATCTTTAATTGGCTTAATTTCAATAAATGCATTTCCAAATATTCTCCAACTTTGATTTTTATCGTCTCGATTATTATATAACTCATGCACAGGATTAGCTATATCAGAACTTGCTATTGTTAGTGGATTGGTATAATCACCATTCAAATCTTTTACCGGGATTGCTGGATGTTGACGCATTGCATTATATGTTACACCTCTATCGTCTTGAGTAGTTACACCTCTATCAGTCCATTGCGCCAACATAAGGTTTTCACCAATTGTGACTTTGTCAAAAATATTAAATGTCGAGTTTAAGCGAGCAGAAAATCTTTTGTAAAAAGATTGATCAATTAATCCATCTTGATTCACATAACTAGTAGAAAATAACATCGACCCTTTCTCTGTTCCATTAGAAATTGTTAAGGCATACTTTTGATTCCAGGAAGATGAATAAATTTCATTCTGCCAATCGGTATTTGAGTAAGGAACCAAATTATCTGCATCTAGAAATTGAACAGGATTAGATTCTGATTCATATCCATAAAATGGATGTCCAACTGTTGTTCCATCATTTTTTTGTGCTGCAAAATATGCTTGCCCCCATTGATCTGCACTAAGAACATCAAATGTTTTAGCAATTGTTTGTAAGCTTGATGAAGCAACAAACTCAATATTTAATTTACCTTGTTTTCCTTTTTTTGTGGTTATTACAATCACTCCATTTGCGGCCCTGGCTCCATAAATAGATGCCGAAGATGCATCTTTCAATACCTGCAATGACTCAATATCATTTGGATTAATTGAAGACATATTTTCCGTAGTTGGTACTCCATCAATAACATATAAGGGTTGATTACTATTTACAGTACTCATTCCTCTAATTCGTATTTGAGTATTACCTCCACCTGGTGCACCATCTGTAATAATATTAACTCCAGGTGTTGTTCCTTGTAATGACTGAAGAACATTAGGTGTACCTGCTTTTTGAATCATATCAACATCTACAACAGAAACAGCTCCAGTTAAATCCTTTTTCTTTTCACTCGAATAACCTGTTACTACAATAACATCCAAACTTGTCAGTTGATCAACCATAGTAATAGAAAGGTCGTTAACAGGAGATGTTACTCTATAGGTAACAGATTCCATTCCAATAAAAGAAAGAGTTAATGTTGTCCCAGTAGGAGCTTTTATACTAAAAAGACCATTGACATCACTAATAGTTCCTGAATTTGTTCCTTCAATAACTACTGAAACTCCTGGGAGAGGATTTCCCGTTTGATCCAATATTGTACCTGATATGCTTACATCTTCCTTAACTTGTGCAGTTATTGGAATAAAAAAAAGCATAAACAAAGACAGAATTATATTCCTGAGAATTCTGCTTTTTAAACTGTTTTTCTTCATAACACTTCGATTTAGAATACTTAAATTAGATTCATCATTAAATTTCATGTAACGATTTCTTTTTTAACAATCGTTAATACGAATTTATAGTAGTAAACAGTCTTGCACTAGTAAGAAGGTTACAGGTTATATCAATATAGTTACATCATATAACGTGTTTGGTGTTAACTATGATTTATGTTACATGCATGTAACATTTTAAGTTAGTGATTATTTATATTTCTTTAAATATTTTTTAATATCAACATGGTTATAACTTATTTTTTTGCAAATAATTAAATACATGATTGGATATACTCCAGAAAATTTATTACTACACGGAGTTGTATAATTCATCTATTAAGTCTAAGCGCTCTGTTGTAATTCACTTTTAATAATCACAGGATCTATTGCAATAAAAATAACTGAAAATATGCATAAAGTAAAACTGCATAATACCAATAGGCAGGATAATTTAAAGTAGTACTGAACAAATTGGAGCGATCCCATCCACGTATCAAATTAACGTAAAAGATGTAGTTATATTTATTTTTTCTCTACCCCCAACAGCTATACCAATTCTTCCTAAAGATCTCCTTAATTATGTTCCTCTAGATGAAAATTTTGTGAGGATGATTTATTAATAAGAGGAAATACATTTGAATACCATCTTATTATTTGAAAGTAATATATGCTAAAAAATAGATATCCAAACGTCATTATTTAAATCAAAGATTAGACAAATCATCAATGATGATGTGAAAGAAATTATTATAAAAAAATCCATCTATAAGAATATATTTTCTTTTTTTAATCTTTGATAACTTCTAAGGAATTAAACTGAGAGGAATTGAATTGCATCGATTCTTTTCAACCTCCCCTTTAAAAATCTCTGATTTTGACCTTTCTGAGCAATGATATGATAGTAATGAATCCTAGCAGATTTTATGGCATTAAAAAGTGATTCTGACGGATATGAATTAATGGCATTAATCGTTTGTTTGCCGATAATTCCATCCAATTTTAAGTCAAAATCAAAGAAACGTTTTAATACCTTTTGGGTGCCACAACTTCCCCAATAACCACTATTGACACACCAATCTAAAATAATTTCTTGTAACGAGCCACAAACAATATAGCCTATATTGTATTTATCGCAGAAAGTATGCTTGTAAAATTGTTTGACTATTTCTATTAATTCAGGAATATCAATTTTTGTATTTCGTTTTGGCTCACCAAATTTCAATTTATAAGCCTCAATAGATTTCCAATCTTCCCAATCCGGATGTAAATTTCTTGCTACTCCCATGTAGGTTTCTCCACCTCGTTCGCTCTCTATGTTGGCATAATAGCCTTCGTGCATGCATACACCATCAAACCACTCATCGAATGTATTCAAAACCGTATAACAACAACTAATTACTATTTCCAGCTTGTAGAAAAGAGTGTTTATTTCGTTATGCATATTCCCACGGCTCAGCAAATGGAAACTGTTTTATATGTGGGAGAACACCGCAAAAAAACGATGCTCGACAAACTTTATAATCTTCCCTTGTTTTATCAGGAAGAATTTGATATTCCAATGGTAGAAGGTGATGCAGGTTGGTTAGTTTGTAAAGTAATTCTAAATCCGCATCACGAAGGAGAGAATTTTGACTCATTTATGGATGAAATTGTTGCAGCTTGGAGTGTTGACTGGGTATTAAAAACGGACATTGGATTTTTGAAGACAAACCTGATGAATTGCGTTCGGTGCATTACGTCGCTGGAGGTCAATTCTACACTATAGGCGAAGGCACAAAATTTAATCACGGACCGGGAGAAAATTAAGCAGAATCAGCTCCGAACAAATATATTGGAAGCCTAAACACACAGCATAAAATTTGTAAACAATCAGTTATGTAATTCATCAATCAATTTTTCGAAAAGGATTCCTCCTTTATACATTCCTTTAAGGACAGGATGAATTTTTTTGCCAAGTTCAGTTAAGCTGTATTCAACGCGTGGAGGAACTTCAGGAAAAACAGTTCGATTGATTAATCCATCTGTTTCTAATTCTTTTAGTTGTTTAGTCAGCATTCGTTCACTAATATCAGGTAAGAGTTTAACCAATTCGCTATACCTTTTATCTCCTTGAAAAAGGTGTAAAATGATAGTCCCTTTTCGTTTTCCTTTAACAACATTTATAAATGTATCAATCGGACAATAACTTTTTTTCATTTTTTTTACGTTTCGCTCTCATTAAAAACACACAATTCGGAACAAAATGTTCGCTCCTGTATATAATGTATGTTCTTGTTTATCTGAATGTAATACCTGTACTTTGTGCAAAAATAATAAAAGAATATCACTATGAAGAATCGTTCAACATTTAAAGCATTAAGAGTGGAAGAAGTAAATGGGAATTATACTACAAGTATAAAAGATATGCCGTTTGAACCACTTAACAAGGGCGAAGTATTGATTAAAGTAGATTACAGCTCACTTAATTATAAAGATGCATTGTCAACCATAGGCAACAAAGGTGTGACAAAAAACTATCCTCATACACCTGGTATAGATGCAGCAGGAATAGTTGAATCAAGCGAAAGTGAACTTTTTAAAGCAGGAGAATCGGTAATTGTTACCAGCTATGAGTTAGGAATGAATCATCCGGGTGGTTTTGCCGAATTTATAAAAGTACCTGAATCATGGATTGTTTCAATGCCCGAAAAGATGACTGCGACACAAGCTATGAAATATGGTACTGCTGGATTTACTGCTGCTCTTTCTGTTTACCGATTACTAAAAAATGGACAAAAACCTGAAATGGGACCAGTTGTAGTTTCAGGTGCATTGGGTGGTGTAGGTAGTATTGCTTGTCAATTATTAAACAAATTGGGATTTAAAGTGACTGCTGCAAATTACGAGTTAGCTGATGTATCTGAAATTAGGAGAATAGGAGCGCATTCTCAAATTGACAGAAATGTTTCGGATGATAATTCCAATAGGCCAATGTTAAAAACTCAATGGGCAGGAGCTATTGATGTTGTAGGTGGAAATACACTTACAACCTTATTAAAAGGATGTAACCCGTTAGGTAGTGTTACAACTTGTGGAAACATTGGTTCAGGTGATTTGAACATGACAGTATATCCATTCATTTTAAGAGGAGTTAGCCTTCTAGGTATTGATTCTCAAAATTGCCCAATGAAAATTCGCCAAATTGTATGGGATTTGTTAGCAGATGATTGGTCACTAGAGTTTGACTCAGATTTAATAAAAGAAGCTACGCTTGAAAGTTTGAAAACTTATATTGAATTGATGTTGGATAAAAAAAGTAAAGGACGCGTTATTGTGAAGTTATAATTCAATCATTACAGGCATTGAAGAATAGAATATGATATTGCAAGTCCTATTTGTAATCACATTGACAAGTGTGGGGCATTTACGAAAATTTAGTATTAAAAAGCCGCAATAGCTGATTAATACAATATCTTTAAAGAACTTGAAACAAAAATACGGAATTTATTCGGAAACATTCCGTAAAAAGATAATTTTACTGTTACCAGCCCAGGTGCTGAAATTGATAGACAACCCCAGCAATGGCTTTGAGCCCTCAATTTTTCAAGGCTGTTCCGCAAGCGGCTAAATCAATCGAGGCGGCTTTGCCAGATTGTGCAAATTCCTGAATCTTCATTGTTTTCTATTGTTGAAATGAGTTGACAAAGATAGTCCTTATAATGTGAATTTGGGTCATGTCAAAGGAAGAGCGCTATTTATTGCCAACGGTTCAATTGCCAGCCGCTAATCAATGCCTGTTATCTGTGCATGATCTTTTTGCCCAGCAAATCACACGGTAAAGTTGGAAAAATACGTTGCAATATTGCAACACACCAACTGTATCTACCTAATAGATAAATGAATGTATAATAAATGTAAATGGAGTTAATCGTTACTCAGTAAAAAATTGTTTTCGGTTAACTCCATTTTTCAATTCAGGTAGATTAGGTATATATGATTACATTTACTAGTTTTTATTTCAAGTGAAACAACAATTTTGCTACAGCATAATTACTGTTTTGTTTTGTTTTTTCATTGGCACATACAACATAGATTTTTCCGGTTTTCAATTACCCTTAACTGTTTAGCTTGTTTTATCTTTTCTTTTTGTACTGTTATATCAATCTGCTTTCCTGTATATGCTTCATGGGGAGTTAACCCATTTAAAGAGTTGTGTGGCCTTTGATGGTTGTAATCCTGGATTATCCATTCAATAGCCTAACATAATGCATAGATATCCTGATATTGACATTTAAAAAGGTACCAGTACTTTATCAACTTATTCTGGGCCTCCATCCATGATCAATTGCAAATTTTTTCGTCCTTTTATATATTCTTGGTAACCTTCCTTTATCGTTTGCATCCTTACCTCTCCTGATACAACAGGTTCTACTAGCCAGTTAATTATATACTTTGAGTAGTTGTTCATCAACAGGTAACCATAGTTCTTCATACCATCTAAACTTTTCACTACTGTTATATCAGCATGCCATACCTGATTGGGTGAAACTGCTGTTATTCCTTTGGGATAAGGCTTCTTCTTTTTGATTCTCAATCTCCTCAATCCTAATTTGCATACATACTTGTACCAGGTCGATAAAGAAACATGCAATAAGTCTTTTCTTGATGCATACCAGGCTAACGAACAAATAGGCCAATACTGAAATTTATCCGACGATACCAGTTCCTTGATAACATTGGTTTCTTTTACTGTCAACTGGTGGGGATAGATCCTTTTGCATAAGTCTAAAGGCGAAGTATCACATTTATACGAAACCTGATTTTTCCAGAAATAAAAGACTGAAACGGGTAATTTGAGCAATCGTAATACCATCTTAATGTCTGTCACCTTTTGATATTGGCTTAATACCTGAACCAGAGATTCCTTGTTGATCCGAAGCAACCTTCCAAATTCCTTGGAAACTGAAAGAAAAGAAGCAATGGATACAACCAGTTTCATGTAATTCCTCATAATGGTTTGCGCTTCCTTTCTTGAAATAAATTCTTCCAATACTTCTATATCCACCAGTTCGCTTCCGGTATATTTATTGTCTGATTCTCTTCTCCAACGCCACAGTATCGATCGGTCAATATTTGAGCAATAGCTTTGAGGAAGGGTATTTCTTTGCGCTAGTTGTTTTAACATGGTATGGTAAGATCTATATTTTTTCATGAAGAATACTTAAGCTAATTATATCGTTCAAATCTAAATATATTCGAGGCAGATTAGATAAGGATTATAACAAATCGTTAAATGATGCTTTCTTTCATTAGTTTTACTAACCCCGGTTTATAAGTATCACCAAACCCGGGTTTTATAATCTAGAATATGTCTTTAAACTGATCTTCTCTCAAAACACCGGTATTATGAAACTTAATTTAGTTAAACACTTTAACGTCTCATATTTTCTTTACTAAACGTTTTAGTGAATACTTATTCAATAACTAAATCACAGGTATTATATAATAAATCCGCCTACTTGAAACTCAACTTTATACCTTTTAGAACCTTCAACTAAAACCGTATTAATGTTATCAAATAAAATTTATTGCTGAAATAAAATAATAATTGTAATTTTACATTTGCATAGTTATATAAATACAATTATGGGTGCAAAAACAATTTCTAATGATTCTAAGAAAATAGTTTCTAATCATTCACGTAAGGCTAATATTTCAAATAGGATGCAACAAGAATATACTATATCAAAATTTTCTCCTGCATGGGTTGTTCTTCATGCCAAAGATGCTCCTGGATATAAATTAGAACTTATTGATCGTATTCGAGATGGAGTTAAGAAAGCTGATTGGAAACAGTTAATACAAAAAATAGGAGCTACAGAAAAAGAATTTGAAAATATATTGCCTACATCTATAAGTAGTATGCAGAAAAAGTCAGTGTACGGTAGAGAAACATCTGAGAGGATTTACGAATTAGCTCGACTATTTGGACTTGGTTATAAAGTATTTGACACTCATGACGATTTCAAAAATTGGCTTATGACGCCATCTAGAACTTTAGGTAAGAAAAAACCTTTTGAATTACTCGATAGTAGTTTTGGATTCGAATTAGTAGAAAATGAAATCATTAGAATTCAATATAACGTATATAGCTAATGATTGTATATAGAGTGGCGAACACTAAATATAAAGATTTTACATTAACTGGTATTGGAGCTGAAAAAGTTGGAGGAAGATGGAATGAGATCGGCACTAGAGCAGTATATTGTTCTGAGAATATATCATTAGCATTACTCGAATACTATGTTCACTCTGATGATATAGCTGCATTACCAAAAGAGATTCTAATTGCTAAGATTGAATTTCCAGATAATTTTACTATTGAGGAAATTAAAGAATTGCCTGAAAGATGGAATCAGTACCCTTACTCATCAAAAACGACAATAGTTTTCACTCAATTAGCAAAAAGCAGAGATTTTTTTGCTCTGAAAGTTCCTTCAACAATCGTAGGTTTAGAGTCTAACTTTATTCTAAATCCCCTTTATAAGGAGTTTGGAAAAGTTGAAGTTATTGATTTTATCAAATTACCTATTGATGAGCGTTTAAAATCAAGCACCCACGAATAATATCATTAATGACTAATTCCTTTGTGTAATTATTTCAAATTATATTTTCTTAGAAAATCATTCATATTTAAAAATATCAAATTCAAAAAATGATACTTTTTAAGGCTTAACTGTAAGAGATCTTAGAATTTGCAATTCTACTGTTTTTAAATGATAAAAGTAAGCTTCTTCAATTGAATTAGACTTGCTGTAAATTAAGATATTATGCCCCATGGAATTTGTGCAACAAGTTGTTGCACTTTTATAAAGTCCTTTTATTCTTTTAACAAACTGTAATTCTTTTAAATTACAAAAGCTTTCTCCTTAATATAAGATATATAACTATAAGACATAAATAAACAATCTAAATTTGTTGTTAATTTATCATTCTCTACAATAAATACAAAACTCATTAGATTAACACTAAAGAAGCACAGGTTAAACATTCTGCACTTCTTTCTACGTAAAAAAACAATGAATACAATACCCTCCATCAAACCTAATCCAACTATCAGTATCATCTACAACTGATTATATACTTCTATTCCAAGTTTATATCCAAAAAATTCTATTAAAAAGTTGCTATCACTATATCCGTACATGATCCGGAAACATGTTTAAATGTTTATTTTCTAATAATATTTCTGTTAATGTAAAATCACCATTCCTTAAATCAATACCTCATATAAAATTTAAAATAAAGAGTTTTAAGTTTTTAGCATAATTAAAGGTACTGAAAATCATTGTTTTTCGAATTTAAATTGCAGTTATTGAAGGATACTAATTAAACTCCATATCTATTAATTAGATATAAACCTCTAGTAAAATAGAGTTTTCATTTGGTATTAATTCAACCATGTTTAATGATGCAGGAATCAATATACACTCGCCCTTTTTTAATGATTCTTTTTCTAGTATATAATAAACAATTTCAATCTCTCCTTCTAAACACATATAGATTACAAATGAATCTTTTACATTGATAGTTTTAATATATGATTCACTTAACTCTAAAATATTTGTAGTAAAATACTGGCAAGAAGCTACTTCTGAAGCCTCATTAGGTTTAACATTATAATCAACCTTTAAATCCTTGTAATAAGTATAATTTATAGCATCAACAGCTTGTTCCGTATGCAGTTCACGAAGATTACCATTAGCATCTTTCCTGTCAAAATCGTATAAACGATAAGTGACATTTGAAGTTTGCTGAATCTCTGCTAATAAAATTCCTTTACCAATAGCGTGAACTCTTCCTGCAGGAATAAAAAATGCATCACCGGATTTAACCGAGTGCTTCGTCAGAATACTTTCAATATCCTTAGATTCCAATTTCTGAATATATTCATCCCTTGTAACTTCCTTATTGAAACCGGATATTAATTCAGCTCCTTTTTCCGCTTCCAGCACATACCACATCTCTGTTTTACCAAAGGAATTATGTCGTTCTTTTGCCAATGCATCATCTGGATGTACCTGAATAGAAAGAGCATCATTTGCATCGATAAACTTAATCAATAAAGGAAATTCATTACCATACCTTTCATAAACTTTATCTCCTGCAATTTCATGTTTATACACTCCTATAAGTGTGTCTAATGATATACCTTTAAATTTCCCATTCGATATTAATGATACCTTCCCCTTTACTCCTGAAATTTCCCAACTCTCACCTATGCTTTTACATGTATCAATATCCTTATTTAGAACCTTATTTAATTTAATGCCTCCCCATAAAACTTCTGCAAATTGGGGAATAAACTTTAATGGATATAAACTCATATTAGTATAAATAACTATTTAATATATTCTAATTTTTAACTTTAATAGCAAATGAGGCAAATGCCAAATACAATGTGCCTGCAAGAATTATAATTATTCCTCCTACTTGAGATCCCAATGTATCAGATAGTATTCCCATTAAAAATGGAAGAACTGCTCCACCAAACACACCGGTAATCATTAATCCGGAAATCTCATTTCCCTTCTCTGGAAGTGTCTGAATTGCCATACTGTAAATTATAGAAAAAATATTAGCTATAGTAAAACCAACTACTCCGTACAATATGAAAATAAGAAGCTTGTCATATATAAAAATGAGCAGAATTAAGGCAATAACTGCAATTATTATATTTAGGCGAAAAAACTTTTTTGAGGAATAACGTGCTAAAATAATAGCCCCTAAAAAGGCACCCAATGTACGTAACGCAAAATATACACTTGGTCCATAACCAGCTTGTATCGAATCTAAACCACATCGTTCCATTAGTATCTTAGGAGCTGCAGTATTCATGCCCACATCAACACCAACAACAAATACAATTCCCAGAAATAATAAGAAAATGGTTTTATCTTTTAATATTCCAAATACGCTTGAAAAGGTTCCTGAATTACCTTTTACAGGTTCTTCATCAATTATCGTAACCATTAACCAAAACGTTGAAACTAAAGTTATAACCGCATAAATTGGGAAAATATATTGCCAATTATCTAACTGAGATGCAGCAAATGCCGCAATAAAAGGTGCACTAAATGAAGAAATTGCTTTCACAAATTGTCCTGCAATTAAACTGCTTGTTAGTTTATCCCCTTGTACCACATTAGTAAGTAAAGGATTAATGGAAACCTGTAACATAGTATTAGCAATTCCTAATAACGCAAATGCCACTAACGACATAATAAATGAATACTCAATTAAGGGGATAAACATCGCAACAATAGTTATTACATTACTTAAAACTACAGTCTTTTTCCTACCTATTCTATTCATTAACATCCCCGTTGGAACAGAAAATATTAAAAACATAGAAAATAAGGCTACTGGAATCAAGTTCGATAGTGTATCTCTAAAATCAGGACTATAAGTTCCTAATAAATCTTCCTTAACATGAGATGCAGTAATCCCTACTACATCACAAAATCCCATTACAAAGAATCCGAATAACACCGGTAGTACCTTTACAATACTTGCATTTTTATTTTGCATATTACTTTAAACTGATAATTGTTTATATTGAAATGGAGTTAAACAAACATATAAGGTAAGTATGTAGTAATGAAAACAATTTTCCCTGTGCTCTTAAATCATTTTACATTTACTACATACTACATTAAAAACCCCGTTTTATTTTTTATTGAATTGGTTCTATTTTAATTGCAATACCTCCTGATGGTAGTAACTGAAATCTTAAATCCATTATATTATCAACTGGAATCTCTTTTTCTTCAACATTTGTTCTCGTTTTTAATAAAGGATTATCATAATACACTGTTGCCTTGTATTTCCTCCCCTTATCTAAAAATGATAATGGAATGTTTATTTCCCGTGCATCATTATTTGTAATAGCACCTACAAACCATTCATTTCCAGTCTTTCTGGCAACTGATATATATTGACCTATTTCTCCATTTAAAACTTTAGTGTCATCCCAAACAGTAGGCACTGCATCAAAAAATGCAATTTCTTTCTCTCCTCTATAATGTGATGGTTTATCGTACCAATATAAAAACTGAACAGGACTGTAATAAACAACGGATAAAGCCAATTGATGTGCGTGTGTGGTTTTGATGCGATTGTTATAGTAACAGATGGTATAATCTCCTGCACCGGCCAGATATCGGGTAAATGGTAATGTTGTATTATGCGTTGCATCCGGCATTTCTTCATTTCCTCTAATACCTTCCTGAGTCATTAGATTAGGATAAGTACGACTAAAACCAGTAGGACGATATTCATCATGAATATCAATCATCAGATGATACTCTGCTGCCTTTTTTATGGCATCGTGTAACCAAGCTGTCCAACGGTTTGAACCTATCTGAACAAATCCAAATTTCACTCCTTTAAATCCCCAATCTCTGCACTTTGCAAATACTTTATCCAAATCATCAGCTAATGCTCTTTGATTGATATATACAAAAATACCAATTCCCTTTGTTCCTGCATAGTTAACAACTTCATGCATATCCAAATCACGATCAAGTGAAACACTTGTTGCATCACTTGCCACTTTCATCTCAGGACCATACCAACCAGCATCTAGATGTACATATTGAAGGTTTCTTTCTGCTGCAAAATCAATGCATTCTTTTGCATCTTTTGTAGTCAGGTTGGATCTGATTACTTTACCTGGTTTTATCCATGATGTATTTTGAAGCTGGTTTGGAGCATTTAAGTTTAGGACAAGATCATTGTTTTCCAATAACTCCACTGGTGTATCAGCAACCATAATTACTCTCCACGGTGTAGCATACGGACTGATCGCATCCACCTTATCATACATGGTTAACTCAATAGTATTAGCTTTATCTTTACTTAATTTAAATTTTCCTCTGCTGTAATCAACCATTCTGGCTTCCAACAATGCCACTCTTAATCCATTCTTTAAATTCAGTGTCAAAGGACGCTCACATTCATCAGGCCAGTTTGTTAAAGGTAAAAGTTCATATGGTCCTTGTGCCCATCGCTCGTAAAATGCCATGGTTCCATCCGGCATGGTAAAACTGGTTTGCTCACCTTCAATATGTAGGAACAATCCATTTGAAGTTTCCGGGAAATAGTATCTGAAAGCTATTCCTTCATTATAAACATGAACCTCCAAATCCATTAAGTAGCTTCGGCGCTTATCATAGCTTGTACCCGAGTGTCCTTCATGAATTTCTTCTGATTCTTCAAATTTAGCAAAACGTATAACCTCCTGATTATAATTATCTTTAACCAATTTACGTTCGCCATATAAAGGAGACCAGCTAGTATCAACAACACTCTGACTTGATGATTTAAACTCAAGATTCTCACACCATTTATCACTTGGGTCATTTTCAATACCTAATGCCGATTCAAACAGACTATTTTCAATTAAAATACCTAATTCTGATTCCAGTACAACAGGTTGATTTTTATACTCAACCTTATAATACATTTGTTTTTTATCCTGACCTATTTCTTTTTGATAAAATTCAAAGATTAAATTTCCATTCGGTGAATGAACTTTTATATTTGTTTCAGGAATAATATCCTGAGCTACAAGCTGACCAACAATAGCTAGTCCTGTTAAAACCAAAAATAACTTCGTAAACATCGCTTATTCTACTTTAAAATTTAATGTCTTTAATTCTTTATTATACAATCCAGTAACCCTGTTTCCGTTTACCTTTATTTGCTTTTTCTTCGTAGGATCATAGATGTTTAAATAAACTTCCGGTTGACCTTGAAAAATCACATCTGCATTTGTATTAAAATCTTTTAAATATGCTGTGTACTTAGACAAGGAGTGCAATAAAACCTGATCATCTTTTCTTAGATAACTTCCATGTCCAATAAAACAGTCTTTCAGGTTTTCTACTTTAGATTTATCATCACTTTCATCAAAAGTTAAAGCTGTGAGATACGCATCTGTTTGCCATCCATTCATCTCAATTACACTGTTTCTATGCTTGATACTTCCATCAGCCAGCAAGTTTAGATATACTTCTGTGGTCTTTCCATTTTGAGTAATTCTGACTCCTAAATAGTTATTCCCTTGAAAACGCTCAATAACAGGAAGCTTGTCATTATTTTTAAAGATAATGGCAGATATAAACTTTGTCCTGGCTGTTTTTTCAAAATGACTCACAGACCAGTAAGGCTTTCTGTTTTCTGGATGATGATCTTCATAACCTGACTTTTCTTCCAAGCGCATTTTTTCAGGAAAATCATGACGTAATCCTCCATCAGGGAAAGTTTCCGGATATAAAGGACGAACCAATACTTCAGCATCTCCATCTTTGATAGACAGATCCAATCCTCTTCGTTTCGACTCACCATTATAATGTAACAGCCATTCAAATTGCCCCGGTTCACGAGCCAATAAATCATCAATGACTAACAACACATCTCCAATCCAGATAAAGTTTCTGTAGTTTCTTTTTAAGATATGTGAATAAGGACCTGTTGCATTGGCCAACAGATATCTAAAATCCCCTGCATCTACCAAATTATGCAAAGAACCATAATTGACCACTCCAAAATAAGGATCTTCTCTATCTTGTCCTTCACCATTAAACAACACTACATTGTGCGCTTCACTCTGACAATAATACTCAGTGTACAAAGGATTACCGTAAGATGAATTCCCGGAATCGATAATTAAATATTTACCATTATGAAACACAATAAAAGAACCTGCATCAGCATGAGTATGGTTCCATGTTAATCCTGATTTCACAGCTACCATTGTAGCATTATCATCCCATGAATTTCGCATGGTAGCCCAGCCCATATCTTCATAAATTTGAGAAAGAGCCATATCAGGAGTAAAGTTTTCAGCTAACTGAGGCAAATCCGGGTTTAATATTAATCCATTGGGAGTATCAGTTTGAATGGCTTCTTTATTATCGCCTTTCATGGTTTTGTTTAAATACCAGGCATAAGCATCTTTATGGTAGCCTAAATTCCATAAAAGCAAAACACAGGCATTTCCAGTTCGTTCGGTGCTACCATCACCAAAGTTTACCACTCGGGGTATATCATCTTTTACATAGTATGTGGTGCAGATAAAGAAATCGGCCATTTTTTCCAGCTCTGATATATCCGGCTGTTGCACATTGGGTAAAGCATTATTCATAGCCAAACGAAACAACAAATATTGACTTACTCCATAAGCTGCATAATTGATGCCCTCATAAAACCCTCCATTGCGATCAAAATTACGAGGCTTATTCTGAAGTACGCTTCCTGAATAATCTACCCACTCCGTAATGGTTTTAGAGATATCAATGGCCCATTGTTTGGCTTCCGGTATTTCATTTTGAATAGCCAATGAAGTAAATCCGGCCATATAAACGCAGGCACTCCACCAGTTATGCCCCATGGTATCAAATGTATGGAAACTGGTTTGTGGATCGAGCCAATTATTTTTAAGCGGATTGATGCAAACCTTTACCAAGCCTTCTGCAATCTGACTTCTCTCTTTCTTTGTCAGATAATTATAAATACAATCATACCCTATACTAATATAAAAACCGGTATGCGACGTATTTAATCCACCAGTCCATGCAGGTTCCCGGCTTAACAAATCTTTACCTTCCCAGGTACTGCGAGAAGAGTAATCCAATAAAATTCGTTTCACAGCCTCTGCATATTTTTCTTCTCCGGTAACACGAAAAGCCAATCCCAGCTCCTGACAATCCGAAGCTCCGCAACGTTCTTTATTAACCAAATTATCGGCCTTTTCCAATTGATGTTTCCATGCTGCATTTACCTCATCATCATTGCTAATCTGCTTTTTAAGTTTAGCAACACTAACATCGGTATATAACAGATAGCTGTGCGCCTGTCCCCACAACGTTGACGTCATTATCGTGAATAAAACAATTAATATCTTTTTCATTTTTATCGGCTTATATTCAAAACTTAGTCTCTTGTTAAATAAAATGTTCTTTCCTCAAAATTGGCGGTTTTCACTTTAGGTTCGGTATTTCTTCCATATTGCCATGCTACAACCGTAACTTTAACAGGGAATTTTGCTTTGGGAGGAATTGATGTAAAAACAATATCATCACCTTCAATAATTGCTGGTCCCTCCTTTATATAGTAATAAACAGGTAACCCTGATGTGGCTTTTGCATTTAGGTTAACTCTTTTATTATTTACATTTTGATCTCTAATATCGGAAAAAACTATAGTTTGATCATCTCCTTCACTATTCTTTAATGGGATCTTTAAATAGAATTGCTGAATCGAACTTTTATATTCATTATTTCCTTCCATTTTTGCCAACAACCAGATATCACCAGTACGTTTTTGATTATTCATTCCCATTCTGAAAAACCGAACCGTAAATGTTGTATCATTAATTTGTTGTACCGAACCACAAGTCTTTGAGATAAGAGGTTTTTCTTGTGAGGTATTTTCCAGTTCGGTCTGTCGCAATGAATCGGTTACAACTGCATTGATATAAAAAGTTAAACCATCATTTTCCGGATTAAAATAACCATTCATTCTGGAATGGGATTTTTCGTTATAATTAATCAGATTACCCTTCTGCTTCAATCCAATGTACCGATCTTTTTTTCCACGCTCTCTTGCGTAATAAACTTCAGTAGCCATAGCCATTTCTTTATCGAAATACCAAAATGCATTTGCTTTATCTCCTTTATAATTATCATACGATGCAGCTTTTGATTTGGGATGAACACCTTTTTTCCACCTTTCTTTCAACCAACCATCTTGTGGATTAATTGATATTAAATCCAACCGGTTAACATATAAATATCTTTCAGGTATTCTGTATTGTACAGCCTTTTGAATAAACAGGAGTAAGTAATCAACCAGTACATCAGAGACATCAAAATGACCATGACCAGCATCGCATAAAAAAGAGATGGTAGAATTTGGATACCTGGCTTTAAAATCCAATGCCGGCTGAACTCTTTCCTCCATCCATTCATATTCGCCCTCAATCATTAAACCCGGTATGCCATCAATATTACGACGATCCCATTTAGGGTGAGGACGACCATTTCCGGTTAAGTTAGTTAAAGGAGCATCCCCATGTAACGAAATAACGGCTAATGTTCTTTGGGGATTCCACGCTGCAAAATTCCAGGGAAAGCTTGCACATGCTGAATGTCCGATAGGAATTATTGGAGCGTATGCTAATTCTCCATAACCTGATACTTCAGCAAGATCATTCATTATATTTTCAACAATCTTTCCTGATCCATTATTAAAATCAAAAGTCATATCAAAGGCTGGAGAAACCCAGACAATAGCAATATTTAAATCGGATAATCCTTTGCGAAATGCATCTCTGTCAAATAAATCTTCCTCGCTTAAATTATGCTGTCCAAACATTACAGCTTTAACACAACTACAATTTTCCGGTATCCATAAAAAAGCTGTAGGATGATCATTGGTTTCTGAAGATATCAAACCATCTACTTCAACCGACCATTGATATACCTTTGAACTGGCTATGGTGCAATGAAGAAACGTCACAATAAAAACCAGTATAATCCTTTTACCTAATGTAATGTTCTTCTTATTTAAGAGCATCTCTTTTAACAATATACTTTTCTTAATATAAATCATATAATGATCTCTATTCCAATTTAAACGATGAGTTAATTTATCCCATGATATTTATGTCAATCAATAATTAAAAATGAACAAAGACACTGAGGCACTGAGTTTTTTACTATTTATTATATAATTCATAAAATCTGTAAGAATTTACTTCTATGAGCACTTTGTAATTCCTTAGTAATGGTGTTTGATCATTTCTCTTATTCTAAATTGTGCAGTTTAATATGTGTAAAATATATAAAATACTTACTGTGTCTTTGTCTCTGTGTTATTCTCTTTTTCTACACTTTATTTGCATTATTTACTAATTCTAAACCAATCAAAATCTGCATAACCACCGATTCTGGTACCGGGTTCCATAATTGCAAAAATTCCGACCTTTGCACCGATCCATAGTTCAGGAGTTGCTTTATGAACTGTTCCAACAGTATGATACTCTTCTCCATCCTCACTGTAATAAAACTGACAAAGACCTTCTTCTTTTACATCTACTCTTAAATATGCTTCGTTACTGTTAATTCGCACTGACGTCTCCATTTCTTCATTGGCACTATATTTATCAATCATATGCCCTTTGAATAATTCTAGTTGATATTCTTCTTCATCTTTACTCATGGCCAAATAAGCATAATCATCTCCCATTACAGTTAATCCTGCTTTTTTACCTTGCCAAACATCCCACTCTGTAGTCAGTTTTACCTTGGTAGTGGCCACAAATTCAGGTGCCGGAAACTTTTGCATCAATAAATTAGGAACCATCCACAATGGAGTTGAAGCTTCGGGTTTTGGATAATTTAATAATCTCAGGTAATCCTGACCAGGTAATTGCACCATCCATTTAATAGAATGATTCGCTGCCCACTGCCATTGCATACCTAATTTCCCTTTATTAAATTCATCACTTTCAGTAGGGGTATGAATTGGATAAGTTTTACCCACGTTAGGCTTTTTATGTGAAGAGACAGGTTCACCAATACCATCATTGTTAATATCTTCACCCATCATTGGCCAACCATCAATCCAGGTCACAGGATTTAAATGCAATACCCTTCCATAAGCCTTTTTATCCTGAAAATGCACAAACCATGACTCTCCGGTTTCAGTTTCTACCCAACCTCCCTGATGTGGACCGTTTATATTTGTATTCCCCTGATGTAATACCACTTTTTCTTCATAAGGTCCGTATATATCTTTTGAGCGAAGAATCAACTGCCAGCCTTCTTCCACTCCTCCGGCAGGACAAAAAATATAATAAAAGCCATCTCTCTTATATAACTTAGGACCTTCAACCGTATGGTGATGATCGTGTCCGTCAAAAACATGTTTTCCCTCTGAAATAATCTCAGCACCTTCCTTGTTCATTTCCCAAATGGTAAGAACACTGTTAATATTCGCACGACTTCCTGCCCATCCGTTTACCAGATACACTTTACCATCCTCATCCCAAAGTGGTGTAGGATCAATCATACCTTTTGCTTCTTTTACCAATAGAGGTTTACTCCATTCTCCCAACGGATCTTTGGTTTTCACCATATAAATACCCCAATCCGGATCTCCCCAATAAATATAAAACTCACCATTATGGTATCTTATGGATGGAGCCCAAACACCTTTGCCATGTTGTGGTATATCAAATATTTCCTGATAATCGAAATGAGGTAAAGCATAATTAACTATTTCCCAATTCACGAGGTCTTTAGAATGAAGAATGGGTAATCCCGGACTACAATTAAAGCTGGAGGCTGTTAAAAAGAAATCCTCACCTACTCTAATCACATCCGGATCTGAATAATCTGCATAAAGAATAGGATTTTTGTAAGTCCCATCTCCATTATCAGCTACCCATACTTCTGAAATATATTGAACTGAATCTTTAGTAGTAGCAATTTTTTCTGTTTTGTCAGAATTGGAACATCCCCAAAGAGATGCTCCTAATACAAACCAAACTATTACAATAAAATTCTTCATTGATAAACTTTTTAATTACAGATTACGAATAAGGGATTGGCATAAAATTTTGATTGTTTTAAAAGAATACTATCCCAATCTTCAATGTTATGCACCTGATCACTCTTTTGCCAGGCAAAACCAATATAATAAATCAGGTTTAAACAGGGCTTGGTTGAAATTAACAAATGGCTCTGATCAGGAATATCTGTTTTATATACTTCGGCATTTGTAACCTGATTACTCTTAATGATTACACCTTCACCTACATAACTATCATCAATGGGTTCCCAATGACGGTAAACTCCATTCTTTATATCCAGTTTTGTTTCTCCTTTATTATCATGAAGGGTAATTCCAATGGCATAATCAGGCACTATGGTTTCGGAAAAAAGGATCTCTTCAACTCTGGAAAAGTTAGATCCCAAATCCAATGAAATACGCTTTGTTTCTTTAATATTATATTTACTCCAGGGTGCATAATCCAACTCAAAAATGGTTCTTAATGGTCCTGTTGTGATTGTTCTGTATGCAATAAAATTTTTAGATGTATATAATGAATCCTCCCCCCATACACCTATACCTCCAGTTCCTCTGCTGGCACCTACATGATAAGGATCATAACCCTCACCATGATCTATATGATAATATCCGGGTTGTTTTGCATTTTCGTTATACCAGTGATCTATAATGGAATAATCTACACGTTTTAACCATAGATCGATACCACTGGATAATGTTCCACCTTCTCTTCCTTCTTCAACCAGTTGTTGTGCTTTGGGTCCATATGCACGAAATGCAACTTTGTCATTTTCCCAGGCGTAGTCATCAATTCTTTCTGGTACAAATCGTGAATAAGTCGTTACCTTAGGTTTAGGTTGAAGTTCTTCACCATTCTTTTTCCATAACAATTCGTATTCTTTTGTTGACTTAGCGTCTACATCAGCCATAAACAACAATTCATCATATTCCCCATCCAAATTGTTATCCACCCATTGCAGAACGTTATAATCTTTTTTACTATTTTCTCTTAACAATAAGTTATCCTTATTTAAGTCATTCAGGTTTAGGTTTAAATTCGAACAAGGAATTGAAACAACTTCATTTCTATCAAATTCCAGCACATTACAAACTGTAATCGTCCTTAACACTTTTTCGTGTTTACAGCCCACAAAAAACAGAAATAACAAAGAAAATATAACTACAAAATTCCTACTTATTATTTTCATTTCAATTCTATTATTCTATTAGTAAATAGGAGAAAGGCCATATATCAACCTTCCTCCCTTGCATCAAAATTATTTCACTAAAACTTTATTGGTACTCATTTGAGATCCAACAACTTTAACAATACATAATCCGGAAGGTACTGCAAATGTTTCTGTAGAAGAAACCACTAAATTTTTAGCAATGATCTTTCCGGTTAGGTCATATATAATAACTGTTGAACCTTGCTCGGCATTTTGAACTTTAACCATTCCGGTACCTCCTGTTGTAATAACATCAGAGGTTTCTATATCACCAATGGCAGTTGAAACCGAACCATAAAACTCAACCTCAGCAACGTTGCATGAACTATTATCATGGTAACAGATATACCTGTAACTTTCAGTAGCAGAAATCACTGCCTCAGTATATACACCTACAGCAGGCTGATCTGTAATAGTATATAAAACATCATATTCATTGGAGTTACTAAATGAGGCACTCGTGTTTGAACCCCATATTTGTCCGCCAACCATACGCTGAGGATGAGTTGAGCGGGGTACATAACGAATTGAGGTTAATAAAACGCTCTTACCTTCGCCTAAATCGTACCCCACGAACGAACTACTTACTTTCGCATCAAAATAGGTAGTTATATCGCCATCTAAAGCTGCAGTAAAAGTAGTTGCCGGATTATCTCCGTACGAACCTGCAGTACCAATAGCTGTTCCTGTTACCTTAATTTGTGCATTACCTGTGGCTGAAAAACTAACAAACATCACTGCTAGTATCCACATACTTAAATAGGGTAAAAATCTTTTTTTCATAAACTTTTCTTTAATTATTAAACATTACTTATCCAGTATTATTAATTGGTTAACTAATAATTCAGATTATAAATCCTATGATGCTGAGTTCGATGGAATGAAGTCATCGAACTCATTTACATAAATTACAATTAGATTCTACTTACGAAATTCAATTCCCTCCACATGCTCTCCTACAAAAAAGTGAGCCATATCGGAGGTTTTATACCAGGCTGGTTTTCCTTCCATTTTATCATGAATACAAACTCCATTAATTCGAAGGTTTTCAAATATGATGTTCTTTACTTTCCTTTCTTCATTATATCCGGCTATAATAGATAGGTTTGCATTGTCGCCATTGTATTCAACATTACGAAAAGTAATATTCTCAATGCCCATACCGGGAGCTGTGCAATACTTTGTATTATAAAAAATACGAAGGTTAACCAGTTGGCCTTCACGAAAATTTTCAATGCGGATATCTTCAAAAAGAACATCTTTAATCAGATTATTATCCCCTGCATTAATGGTCAAACAACCCTGATAATCAATTTGCATCTCCTTATGATCAAGAATATCAATATTAATGTATTTCAGGTTTTGTATGGTATCCGGATTTTCGCTATTTCCATGTATTCCTATCATGATAGGATGTGCAACGTCTGCCCAAAGCGTTGAATTTTGCATGGTAATATTATTGCAGCCACCGGTAAATCCCTTGCGTGTTGCATACACCGTAGTACAATCATCTGAATTGCGGCAAAACACTCTGTCGTAAAGCACATCATTGCTGGCAAAAACATTCATACCATCTCCCCATCCATAATAACTAATACTTTTTACATTACGAATAGTAACATGTTCTGATCCACCAGTAGCGCATTGGGTGCAGAAAATTCCTTCCACTAAAACATTTTTTGAATTTGAAATGTGCACACCCATTTTTACGGAATATTCCACCATACCCCTGCCTATTATTTTTACATCATGAGCATCATGAATCAATAACTGGCCCCGAAGAATTGCACTGCCATCCACATAAACAGTTTTATTTGAAGGTACGATGAACTTTCCTTCATCAAATTCATGAATACCCGGGCCAAACCATATAACATCCGGATCTTTTTTGGATGGCACTTCTTCCAACATTGGATTTGCAAAAAGATGTAGATTGTGAAAGATATCTCCGTTAACTTCAACTGATAAATTAGCAGGTTGATTTAATTTAAAATATACCGACTGCCCTTTTATTTGGTGCTGGATATGATATGATAACGGACGTATCCTGGCTGAATCAACAGGTTGATTATTAAAAGTAACCATCACCTCTACATCTCCTGAAAAATCAAAATAACTCATGGATGCATTTTCTACCTGATGTTTACTTCCCCGTACCTCATCCACCTTAATTAAATAGCACGGAATCTCCTGCCATTTGCCATTAACCTCACGCACCTTGATATTAAAATCATGATTTATGATTGCGCCTTCCGGAGCCGGATATATTTTTAAATTCTTCTCCGAAAAGGCTGAGGAAGATAGGATTGTAAGTATAATAATTAGTAAACTGGTTTTTATATTTTGCATTTTAATCATTTTTTCAAATTCAGGTTATTACAGTTTCCAACTTAGAAAAATATTATTCATTTGCCATTGCCTTAATATTTTTCAATCGTAGTAATGCTTCCATGTAATAATAGTCGGCATATATAATTGAAGCATCAATTTCAGACTTTGCGGGCCAATGACCTGTTGAATGTAATAAGAATGATTCATTTATATGTTTACTCAGGTATTTATCGGATGATAAAGCTGATAATAAATCTATTGCCGTATTATAATACTTTGCTCTAAGTTGCTCATCTGTAACATATCCTTGTAATTCCAATAAACTGGAAGCTATAACAGCTGCAGCCGATGCATCTTTAGGCGCATTAGGGATAGCCGGATCATTAAAGTCCCAATATGGAACTTTATCTTCAGGCATCATTTCAATAAATTTATCAGCCAACTTTATAGCTGTATCCAGGAATTTTTGATCCTTAGTTTCTCTATAAACCATTGTATAGCCATATATTCCCCAACCTTGACCTCTTGCCCATTGCGAATCATCGGCATATCCCTGATGGGTAACACCTTTAATAAAATGACCATCTGTAGTATCAAAAACGGCTACATGATAGGTTGTAAAATCAGGACGAATCAAAGTAGTCATGCATGTTTCTGCATGCTCAACCGCCATATCGTATAAAGAATGATCACCTCCGTTTTTAGATGCCCAAAAGAGCAACTCCAGATTAATCATATTATCAATAATGGTATTATGAGGCCAGTTCATTTTTTCACGCATTGCAGGCCAAGATAAAATGGTACCAACTTTAGGATTATAAAGAGTTGCCAATGAATCTGCAGCCTCAAGCAAGAAGTCATGGTAAGCAGAATCCTTAGTAAGTCTATAACCATTACCAAAACTACAGAACAACATAAAACCCAAATCATGATTATCTACAGGAACATCTAACACTCCTTTCAATGGTTCTGTAAATTTCCGTGCCCCTGATAAAAAAGAAGAGTCTCCTGAAGCTTCATAGGCATACCAAAGAATACCAGGCCAAAAGCCACTGCACCAATCATAAATACCTACTTTATTCCATTTGGTTTGTCCTTTTAAAATATTACGTGGTAAACTGTCTGTATCTGATAAACTATTTACTGTATGAGTAATTTTGGTGTTACAATAATCCAATAACTTATCTGCATTAAATTCATTTTCCTTTGTTACAGAAGGCGTACATGATTCCATGATTAGCAACACCAAACAGGGAAACAGCACACTATATAATTTTAGTTTTTTAATTTTCATTTTGAATATCTTTTATTTCTTCAAAATCATATTCCTTCGTTAGCTGTGGTTTATTCAATATTTTTAAAATCGATTTGATTATCCATTAGAAAATATATTGACTGTATAATAGAAGATTCAATACATATATTTACACTAGCTATTCTCGCATAACTATCCTATTTAATCTCTAAAATTGAGATTATTACCTCATGTAAATAATTATTATAATTCTCTATCTATAAAAGGATACGATTTATTCTAAAGAATACATTAAAGTTCCCAATCCCAACACATCGAATCCTCCACTATTGGATCCATAATCACCACCCCCACCTTCAACTCTGTGCATGCGGGCAGCCATTGAAACATATCTAGCTGTAATTCCTTTTTTAATCACATAATGGTGATACATCAGTTCCCAAATTGGACGAAATCCACCTTTACCCGACTCATTAACCTCTGTATGGGTTTCAACTCCTCCACATACACTCCATGCATCTTTATAATACCTTGTATACTCAGTAAATGGAACACTTAAATTAGCAAAATTGTATTTGGCTACATATTCAGCTCCTTTTAATACGCGATTATCATCGTAAGCAAAAAGGTCGTCTCCCTGATTATAAGCCATCTGACAGATTACTCCCAGTAGACCAATATTTAACAAAGTGTGTCCCTGATCCCTGCCACTTTCCTGAATCTGACCTAGGTCAATATCATCATTAAATGATTTTGTATGGATGTAATTAATACATTTGGTAAGATTTCCATTTCCAACGCCATTCATTAAATAATCCAAAGAATAGTTATACAAAGTTGCATCATCGCATAAAATTCCTACAGCCATTACATTTGCCAAATTGGCAAGGTCCCAGTTTGCCCAATAGTGCGAATCGCAGGTTCCCCAATGTGTTTCAAGAAAATTATAACTCACAGAATAAAAAACATCGCGCATCCATTGCTTAAATGCCTCAAAATCGGTGGTTGACCAACACTCATAATCCCTCATTATTTCAGCGGCATTGGCAAACTCATATCCATAAATACCAGAAGCAAGTGCAACATTTGAATTTCCACTAATCACTTCGCAGGTTGAAGCCCAGGCATTAAGAATTTCAATAGCTTTATCAGCATATGCTTCTTCTCCGGATATCTTCCAACGAATAGCACATTGATAAGCTGCTGCAGCATCATTCATTGCTCTACTATAGTTGTCAGCTTCAGGTTCTTCAGTTGAACTTCCACCTCTAATCAATTTTACGGTTGGACTAGGATTATAACTCAAACTAGCATGTGAATTTGCTATTAATTTATTCCATCCATCAATCCATGGACTTTCCTGAGCTGTAACTTTTAATTTTATACGGTCAAAATCAACCTGAGTATGCAACATCCCCAAATGAACAAATGTTTTATTCGGATCAATGGTAAGCTCTGGTTCTGTTTCTTCATCCGGAACCTCTTCCTCTTCTGGTTTTGTTTCTGAGGGATCATCTGCACCACATGCCTGCATTGAAATTAATATTACAAACAGTGATATTACAACTCCCATATATATATATATTTATCTTCTTCATACAATCTATCTATAATGATTATTTACAAGCATATATTTTCCATAAAATGGTATGGAAAATAATACCGGATTTTAATAATCCGGTATTACTCTTAAATACTTATTGAGCAATATAAGCTTCTAATTCATCTAAACTTTTAAATGTTCTGTGCCAATCAACCCAATATCCTTTTTCGTTTGATAAGACATCTGCAATTTTTATTTGCCACCATGATCCTTCTTCCTTAATAGTGTTATCTGCAGCCCATGTTGAAGCATCAACCCACAATACATTGGATGCTGCATAATCATCATTAAACTGACCCAAACGATCGTAATTGATACTTCCTGTTGCAGGTCTTGGTCCACCTAAAGAACCATCGTTTTGAATCCAATATATCTTTATGGCATATATAGGATATTCACTTGAATATACCCAAGGCTCTTTATCAATACCACTTCCGGCAGATCCCCAATCACCTCCAAAAGAATAAGTAAAATCAGCCCTGTTTTTATTCACACCATCCGAAGGTGAAGCAAAAGTTACTTTACAATAACCATCTTCCAATATGGTTGTGGTTGCTCCGGCCCAGCTGCTTTGATCTGGTCTTCCGATCCAGTCATCATATACATCAAGTGTTACCTCACGATTACCCATGAATTCGAAAACATATTTTCCCTGAGGAATTTGAGCATCTACAATATTTCCATAAAATTCAATCTCAGCAATATTACAATATCCGTCTGCAGAATAATAATAGATATACTGGTAAGTTTCCTCTGTTGAAATACTCACTTCTGTATACACACCAACTGCAGGTTGTTCAGTAACTGTATATAGAGTAACTGCATCAGATAATGTAGGGTCATTAGCGCCTCTGATTTCACCTCCAACCATACGTTGTGGATGAGATTCGCGAGGTACATAACGAACAGAGGATAGTTGTACAGCATTACCGGTACCTACATCGTAACCTACATAACCTGTTTTTTGCGCACCATCAACAAATGTATTAATATCACCATCTACAGCTGCTGTAATAAATGTTGCAGAATTATTACCCCATGAACCTGAATGTCCAATTAATGTTCCTGTTATTTGTTCGTCTCCAACTAATAAATACTCACTTACAATAGTTTGTCCTTGAATATTAATTGTTATTGTACCGGAAGAAGTATCCGGAACCGTAAATTGAATTTCAGTATCAGTAACTGATGCGATATCCACCTTGGTATCGCCAATATATATATCAATATCATCTGCATTGGTACCAAAATTCTCCCCCGTAATTGTTACAATATCACCTGCACTGGCACGTGTTTTATCAATCGAGGTTACTTTTGCCCCCATTATATAATCAAAAGTTTCTGTAAACACTTTTGTGTGTGTCCAAACCTGCACTGTGATTAAACCATCTCCTGCATCTTCAGGTACAGAAACGACCATTTCATTATCCGAATAACTTACAAAATCGGTTACCAGAACACCATTAAAATAAATTTTTGCAGCGTCGGAATATTCTCCGAAATTGGTTCCGGTAATGGTAATTGGAGCAGTAGGTCGACCTGATTTAGGGCTAAAATCAGTAATTGTAATATCAGGGTAAACATACAAATCCGCTTCGTATTCTTTCTCAAAATCAGTACAGGAATGAAATACCCATCCTCCTGATATAAGAGTTATAGTAATGAATATATATTTTATAAAATTCTTCATGATTCCTATATTTATTTTATTAGTAACCTGGGTTTTGAAGTAAATTGCTATTCAAATTAATTTGTTCCAACGGAATCGGCATCAAATAATGAGTACGGGCAAAATTTCTGTTTGCTGCAGGATCTAACAGTAAAACCCTACGAGGCCCAACTCCTGTTTCTTTTGTTATCTCACCATAAGGATAACCTGCGGGATTATACAGAGCTGTATTATTCTCGTATTCTGTTCCTTCGATAACATCTCCGCAAATGTCCTGATTCAATTCTTCTTCTGCAATTCCCCAACGTTTAAGATCATTATAGCGACTGTTTTCTGCATACAACTCAACGGTACGTTCTCTTTTAATCTCCTCATACATATCTAAACCGTTTGCAACGGCAAAAGCGTTTGTTAGTGCAGGTAATCCGGCACGGGCTTTAATTTTATTAATAGATGCATTTAACTCTGCATCAGTAAGTGCTCCCTTTAATTCATACAAAGTTTCAGCATAAATCAAATAAACCTCAGCTAAACGAATCTGTGGAAAATCAAAAGACTCGGTATTGGCAGCACGATATACTCCATAATTATATGAAGCAAATTTACGGTTACCATAACTACTTCCTGAATTTGATCCGGGACCTATTAAACTTGCAGTACCATCTTCAGGGATATCTCCAAAATAAGATGTTAAACGATAATCACGATTCTTAAATTCATTCGATCTTCCATAATAACCTTCAAAAACAGAAGATTTTTCAACAGGTAATCCATCAGAACAAAGGAACATATCCATGTATTTCCGGGACGGTGATAAACGACTACCTACGGTATGACTAATATTCACGTTTCCTTGGTACAAATCGTAATCGTACTTGGTATACAGAATAAACTCACTGTTTGAAGCTTTTGTTAAACCTGCAGGATTAGATCCCTCATCTTCAAGATTAAAAAGATAATACATGCTCCAATTTTCAAGACTGCTGTTATAGTTCCAAAGACTATAACCTCCATTATCCATCACATCCTTAGCCAATTCGTTTGACATGGTAAGCATACTGTTTACTGAAGGATAATCAGTAGGTTTAGCCGATCCAGCACCTTCTGAAACACCATCACCATCAGTTGTTGTTCCAACATTCTTTTCCCAGGTAGCCTCATACAACAATGCTTTTGCTTTATATGACATTGCCGCCCATTTACTGATTTTTCCTTTATCCGAATCAGAAATATTTTTTTCTAAAGGCAGACCTGCAATAGCATCATCCAAATCTTTTATTATTTGTTCAAAAACTTCGTACCTGCTATGTCTCGCTCCTAGTAATTCAGGAGAATCTAAATCGATAACCTTGGTTACAATTGGCACACCACCGAAACGTTGAAGTAAAACAAAATGATGATACGCTCTGAAAAACTTTGATACTGCAACATATTCTGCGATATCTTCCTGATCACCATTATATGCTTTTGCTTTATCCAATACAATATTTATGGCTCTCAAGTAGATATAGGCACGAGTCCAATATGAATCTCCACTTCCGGGAATAACCACACCTCTTCCATAATCCTGAACATAACCGGTTAAATCAGTTCCGAAATCCATAAAATCATAAACACTACTACCATTAGTCGACCTTAAACCAATCATTTTATTGTAAAAATCATTAGTAGCAGCTTTAAAATGTTCCGGTGTAGAAAAATAAGCAGCTTCAGTTGATGCATCCAGCGGATCAAGGTCTAGAAATGTATCTTCACATGCTGAGAACAACAGTAAAATACCAGGTATAATTGCAAATAATATCTTTTTCATTATTCTTCGTTTTTTGGGGGGTTAAAATGATAAGTTAACGCCTATTGCATATGTTCGGTTAAATGGATATGAGTTTTGAGTACTTTCACCATATTCCGGATCATATCCATCTTTTAAACTTGTGAATTCGAACAAATCGTTTCCTGAGAAATAAATTCTTAGTCTCTCAATTTTATACTTATCAACTTTAATGTCTTTAAATGTGTAACCAACCACTAACGATTTCAATCGCACATAACGATTATTCTGCAACATGAAATCATTGTTTGCCCAATTCCATTTTGATCTGGTTGTATTGTAGGTCATCCTTGGATATTTAGCAGAAGTATTATCTTCTGTCCAGGTTTTTCCTATATATGCAGAAGGTTGATTTGACCAAACGGTATAGAAAGGATATTGTAAATAACCACTACGTAAGATTTTTTGATCGAGTACTCCCTGGAAAAAACCTGTCAAATCGAAATTCTTATACTTCAATCCAATATTTACACCGAAGTTATAGTGGGCAGCAGCATCACCCATGTACTTTACATCACCGTTTTTATCATCAATATTTCCGGTTCCTGTAATTGATTTGCTTTCATCCAAATCAACTTTTCTTGTATCCCCGGGACGAAGTCTTACGTTGGCATCGCTTGAATTTGGAATTTCACCACCATTTCCAGCTTGCTCATAATAGGCTGTTACTTCATCCTCATCGGCAAAGAAACCATCTGTTTTATACAGGAACCAACTATTTAAAGCGTAGCCCTGTACTGTACTGTTTTTTCCGGCTGAATAAGTACTTACACCCTCCATTTTTATAAGCTCATTTCGGGTATCTCCAATATTTACACTCACATTATATTCTAATCCACCAATTTTATTTCTGTAACCTAAAGCAGCCTCCCATCCTTTGGTTTCAAGACTACCGCTGTTTGATTTAGGAGCACTTCCACCAAGAACATCTGGATAATTAACGCTGATAAGCATACCGTCATTCTTTTTAATGAAATAGTCAAACGATCCATAAACCTTACCTTGCATCAACTGAAAATCAGTTCCAACAGTTAAGTTAGATACTCTTTCCCATGTTCTTGTATTACTTGTAATTCCGGATACCCATGCTGAATTTTGCTGAGCTGCTGTTGTTCCAAAAATGGCAGTTCCATAACCCATTGTTGATACATAATCGTAATTTGATATACCAACCTGATTACCCATTTCACCATAACTGGCTCTTAATTTCAAGTAGCTTAAAAAGTTATTGTCTTTTAAAAAGTTTTCTTCTGTGATCACCCAGCCTAATGATCCGCCCATAAAGTTTGACCACTTATAACCCGGTGCAAATTTGGAAGAACCATCACGACGACCATTAACTTCAACCAGGTACTTATTCATATAGTTATAGTTCAAACGACCTACATAACCATATAGTCCCCAATGTCCTTGTCCTCCGGTAGCTTCAACAAGCTCCTCTGTTGATCCCATATTAATATCATAAACACCCAGATCTTCAAATCCTTTTCTATAACCATACAGTGTTTTATTTTCGTTCAACTCAGCTGTTATACCAATCATTGCTGAAATTTCATGATTCCCTAATTTCTTATTGTAATTGGCAAAACCTCCGTAGGTTTTATAGAATACAGTACTTGTTTTTTCACTAATAGAAGAAGTTGAGTTTACCGATTCGGGTGCTAACTCACCAAACCATGTATATTGAGGAACTGTAAGTTTATAATTCTGATTATAATAAAAGTCTTTATCAAACGATGCTGTTCCTTTTAAACTAAGATCTTTTGTAATATTAACTGTTGCAGCAAAATTTAATTTTAGCTGATCACGTTTAGTGGTTTCTTTACCCCCGTCAACAGTAGCTGCAACAGCATTTCTGTTTCCTGCAATTCCAAAGTTGGCATACCATTGTCCATATGGATTCTTAGATGGAAAAAACGGAGGGTCATTAGAAATAGAACTGGCATCAAAACCTGAAGATGGGTTTTGTACTTCAGTATTAAAATAGGATACGCCGGTCTCTAACTTTAACCATTTTGTAACCTCATAATCATAGTTCATTCTTAAGTTATACTGAGCTTTTCCATCATAAGCAGTCTGAAGTAGACCTCGATTTTCAAGATAACCTCCTGAAATTCTATAACTGGATTTTTCGGAAGAACCCGATAAACTAACATTTTGTTGTTGAGAAAGTGAAGAACCATACATCTCATCAAATCGAGGATAGTCTCCAAGGAAAATATCTCCCCAATACTGAGTTGAATAAATTCCCTCTTCACCTGTTTGCATTCTTAAAAGGTTTTCTTTTGTCTGCCATCCCCAATAATTTGCTTGAGCTCCGTCTTGTTCTGCCGCTTCCAGCCATACTGTAGCATATTCTTCCATAGTTGGTGTTGGAGGTCTAATACCTAGTGTATTAAACATTACCTGGCTATTAATTTCAACCTTTGTTTCTCCTTTTCCTTTTTTTGTAGTTACCAAAATAACACCATTGGCAGCACGAGAACCATAAATTGCAGCAGAACCATCTTTCAAAATTGTTATGGACTCAATATCTTCTGCATTCATACTATTAAACGCATCATCATTAATAGCAGGTGAACCATCTATAACAATTAATGGACTACCTCCATTTACTGAAGTGGCACCACGAATTTGAAAATCAATACTCTCTTTACCTGGGCGTGATGAACTACGAGTCACCACAAGTCCAGGAGTCTGACCTTGTAAAGCAAGAGCAGGACTAGTAACAGCTCTATCTTCAAACACTTCAGCCTTAACTGTTTCTACCGATCCTGTTAGCGTTGCTTTTTTCTGGGTACCATATCCCACTACTACGACATCATCCAATCCAATTGATTCTGACTTAAGAAATACGTTAATAGGAGAAGGACTAGATACAACTATTTCCTGACTTGTCATTCCGATAAATGAGAAAACAATTGTAGAACCCAAATTTACCTTAATAGTATAGTTACCATCGATATCTGTAATAGTACCATTAGATGATCCTTTTTGAATAATCGAAACACCCGGTATAGGTTCACCATTTTCATCTTTTACATTACCACTAATTGACACTGTGTTTTCCTGATCAGTAACACTTACATTAAAATCAGTCTCTGCATTTACCATTATTCCTATTGATAGAAATAGGAAGGTACCTACGAGCATTTTTTTCATCCATTCTTTAATGCCACTGGATATTTTTATAAAACTACCAGTACATTTTCCAATAGAATTTCTCATAAATATTAAATTTAAATTAACCATAAAATTATTTTTCGATCTAGTGTTCATGTCTAAACAACTCTCAATCATCTTTCACAAATCTCTGACATTTCTTAATTTTTGTGAATTTTTCAGACCACTCAATCGTTTCCATTCAAGCATTGAAACCAAGTTTTATGAGTATCATTTTAAATTGAAATCTTAAAAGATCGAATAAATAACCCTACAGCTCAAAAATACCTCAAACACCTATATATAAACCTATTAAACCACAACAAAACGTGTCATATTATATTTTGATCCCCCATAAACACTTACATATAGAAATTTTAGTCGCCTTACTTTTCTATTCAATCCATTATTAAATTTATCTAATGAAACCTCTCATGTAAATGTTAATTTTCATCAATAAAAGTTGCAGATTAATGAAATGAACATGACCTATAATATATTAATGGGTAATTTTCTTTGAGAATTATAATGAAAAAGAGAAAACTGCTTTATATAGTAACATATCAAATTTATTAGCAAGCTCTCACAATGAATAGTACTAAAAAAGTGAGTATCTGAAATAGATATTTTGTATACTTTAAAAGAATAAAAGATTTCCTATAATAAAAAGGTTATTTAATGAAACGAATATTTAAGTTGGATAATGAAAAATTATTCATGTTTTAATTTAAGAACGTAAATAAAAGTTAACTGAATAATATATTAACTTCTACTTTTGAATTTCATTCCAATATTCTGAAGGAGTTTTTCCTGTTACCTTTTTAAATGCTCTATAGAAGGATGATTTGGAATTAAATCCACATTTTTCAGCAACTGCAAGTAATGTGAATTTTGAATATTTCGGATCTTGCAATCTATTCTTTACTTTCTCTACCCGATAATAGTTAATGAAATCTGTAAAACCCTGATTCAAATTTTGATTAACCGCCTGAGATATATCGTGTATGGAATAGTTCATTTGTTCAGCCAGTTCCCCAATTTTAAGATCAGAATTCAGATAAACCTCTGATTTCACAACAAAATCCTGAATTTCAGACAATAAAGCTTTACTTTTTTCTATATCTAATCGAGAACTTTCATATCGTTCTTTATCATCATCTGAAATCTGACTTTTCGCTTCTTTTAATTTTTTTCTTACTGACTTAATTGAAAACACAAAAACAGCAATTAGAAAAACTATAAATACAATTATACCAACTAAAACAAATATACTTTGGTACCATTCTGAAGTTATTCTAACAGAAAGTGTTTTTATGCTATCTTTAATAACCAGACCTGATCCATCTACTAAAGCTATTTCAAATTGATAATTCCCGGGCTTTATTGAATTAAAATAAATCCTATTCTGATTATTCAAAGCCATCCATTCTTCATCAATAGAGTTTTGTTTTCTTATTCTTACAGAATATTTATTGGCATTTATATTTGGTATCGATAAGTTTACAAATCTAAATCCGAGATTATTATCTTTTCCTCTTAACTCAATAGAAGTTAAACCTTCAATATGATTATTAAAGTTATCAACTTGCTCAGCTAATGCTTTTCCTCCTATATAAACATCTGTTATTACAATATTACTTCTTCCTGATCCATTAACAACACTTTTAGGATTAAAATACACCAATCCTTTTTCATTTCCCATCCAAACCTGACCATTTTTATCATTTACAATGGCATTAGGATTAAATACTAAACCAGGTAAACCATTAGATTTATAATAATTTGTAATAGAATTATCATCTGTGTTATATCTGGTTAATCCCTTCAAAGTACCAATCCAAAATTCCTCATCTGTTGTTTGTATTATTGAACAGACTGAGTTATTACTTAAGCCTGAATCTTCTGAAAGATGATTAATTATATTAAAATCCATATCCACTTGAAAGATACCTTGCTTTTCTGTTGAAATCCACATGGCATTTGTCTTATCAATATAGAAATCAGTAACTTTATATCCTTTTATTTTAGGTAAATCTGCTAGAAATTCCAGGCTATTATTTTTATTAATTTGAAATACTCTGGCACCTAACATGCTTCCTACCCAAATTCTATTTAAACTATCAATCTTTATACAATAGATCCAATTTTCAGAATCACTTCCATGCACTTCCTTAATAGAGTTAATAATCCCTTCTTCCTGTTTGTAAAGTCCACTTAATGTGGCAATCCATAAATTCCCGTTCTTATCACGTTCAAAATCATAAACACTTTCATTTGAAAAAAGATCTTTGTGCCAATCTATAATTTTACTATTTCCAACAATTTTATAAACTCCTCCATTATAAGTTCCCAGTATTACATCATCCCCCTCTCTATTAAAAGATAAAACTATTTTACTTCTGAGAATAGAATTTTCATTGGAAAAGTACTGAACCCTTTGATCATTATTAATAATATATAATCCATCTCTTGTTCCTATATATTTATTATTTCCTTTAAATAATAAGGATCGAACACTGGTACTGGGATTATATTTATTATCATCAATACCATAAGTTTTAAATGTTTTATCAACCAACGATGCGTAATTAACCCCACCGGCATATGTTCCAACCCACAAAGTTGAAGTATTATCTACCAATATAGAATATATTGCATCTGAAGAAAGCGATGTAGCATCATTATCTATGTGTTCAACGCTTTGAAAGTCATTACTAACAAAATCGCATATAATTAGTCCATCAGAATCTGTACCGATAAATAATTTTGTTGAATCATTTGAAAGAGAAAGAACTATTTTATCTTGAAAATTACCATATTCAAAATATTTCTTACTTTTTAAACTGAATCCAATAATTCCATGTGTCTGTGTTCCTAAATAAACGGTATCATTTACTTTAGTTAAGCAAGAAAAATTTGAAACATCTTCTCCATTAATTCGACTAACATTATAAATAACAGAACATCTAATATTTAAATCGTATTGGATTAAACCTCCCTTTGTTGCTAGATATAATTGTTCATTTTCAATTATAAAATCATTAACCTGATTTAATAATGCATTAATGTCTCTATGAAATAGAATTTGATCAACTTTTAGAGTTTTAACATCAATAATAAAAAATCCTTTCTCTGTTGAACAGAGTATTTGATTTTCACCATTACCTACTAACTTGTTGATTCTTGCATTAAGAAATAATTCACTACTAAACTCTGTAAATACATTGGCTATTCTATTCCAGAAGTACAAACCAGATTCTGTACCAATCCACAATCTATGATCTTTATCTTCAAAAATGGATGTAACACTATTAGTATTATTAGGAAAATATTTATTGAATGAACGGACTTCTACACCATCATATCTATTAATTCCTTCAAGTGTACCAAACCAGATATATCCATATTTATCTTTAAAAATAGTTTTAACAAAGTTATTTGTTAATCCATCTTCAACAGATAAATGATTAAATACCATTTTCTCTGCCTCTAGAATAACTGGCATTAATAATAATATAATTGCGATTAATAGATTCTTCACTTCCTAAAATATAATAACCTCACGAAAGTAATAAAAAATGTAAAAATCGACATATAGCTTCCTAATAGTATTATACAACACTACTTATAAAATGAACATACTTACACAATAGCTTTTTGTACTATAATCCCGGTTATATGAGTCTATCAAAAATTATTATCATCGAAACACCTTTACGTCTCATTAATTAGTATCTTTAAAGTGTTTCACGTTTTATCGTTAATTTGAACGAATATGAAAATAGGGTATGCAAGGGTATCAACTAGGGACCAAAATTTAGAAATGCAAACCGAAGCTCTGGGAAAAGCCGGTTGCGAAAAAATATTTAAAGAGACTAAAAGTGCAGTTAAGGAACGTCAGGAACTTGAAAGTATGTTAGCTCACCTCCGTGAAGGAGATGTTGTAGTAGTTTGGAAACTGGATCGACTCGGAAGATCCTTAAAACATTTAATCGACCTGGTTTCAGGTTTCCGCGAAAAAGGAATTGAGTTTATTAGTCTTAATGATAGTATTGATACCACAACAGCCCAAGGACGTTTGACCTTTAATATTTTTGCCAGCTTTGCCGAGTTCGAACGTGAGATTATCCGGGAAAGAACTTTGGCAGGTTTACAGGCCGCGCGCGAAAGAGGACGTATTGGTGGAAGAAAGAAAGGTCTGTCTCCAGACGCAAAGAAAACAGCTTTTGCTTGCTATCAATTATGGGTGGATCACTCTCGGTCTGTTTCTGAAATACTTAAAATTGTTAATGTTAGTAAGGCAACTTTTTATAGATATATTGATTGGGTTAAGAAGGAGAAGGAAAAAAATATGTAGTTTGCTTATTGCAAACATATATTCAAATAAATATGAATTAGGTATATCCAGAAAAGATTTAATGCAAGATTTAATGATTGACAAATCTTCTTTATCTCTTCTTCTGAGCAGCAAATGTAAAATGAATAAATCTGTAAAAGCTGCTTTCTTTTATTATTATGCTTATAGGAGATTGCAGAAAGAGAAAAATACATAAAGGTGTATTAAAAGTTTATAGACGGATTATTATAATCGTTATTAGGTATTATATTTAAAAATTTAATTAATCGTTTATAAACGTTTAGGATAAAAAGAACGTTAATAAACGATTAATATTTGTATTTAACTGGATATTTGCAATTTACATAATGATAATTTTTATATCCTTTTATAAATAAGTTGTACATCATAAAAGATGAAAGTAACAATTATGACAGAACAAGAACGAAAAATTTATGATACAATCTTCAATAATGCTGTTCTATTTTTACATAGAGGTATAAGAGAAGTATTAACACATAACGATAGAAAAGACTCTCCATTAAACGGGGAAACAGGAATAGTTACTACTTTATTCATGCAAATGAGTATAGAATTAGCTTTAAAGGCTTTTCTAATTAAGGAACAAGGAGTTAGAAGTATATTATTGAGCAGATATCAGAATAAAACAGACGAGTATATTTTTGAAAAATTTGAAAACAATACTCTACACACTAAAAAGTATAATGATTTAAAACAGATATTAACGAATAATGAAAGCTTAACTTGGTTTTCTGAAACTCACTTTGACCACCTTGAACAATTTCAACAATTTAGAAATAAATTAGTGCACTTGAATTTATTTTTAGGTGAAGCTGATTTGTATGATTTGAAGTATGAAATAATTTATGTTATTGTTCATATTATTGTTCCATTACTATCTGAAATTAGTTTTGAATTTGAAACACCAACAGAATTTTATCAAACACATTTAAATAAAGAAGAATACAAAAAGTTAATATCCTTTCGTCCTTACGTTGACGAAATGGAAAAGTTAGCGAAGGACTTCACTGGATTAAATTACTATTGTCCAGAATGCTATCAAAAAACTTATTCTCCAGAAAATGATTTATGTTACTGCTGTAATTTGAATTTTGAGTATGCAGTTGAATATACTAGTTGTATTGTGTGCAACGAAAAGAAGTCTGTAATTTTTGATCCTCACAACATAGCAATAAATAATCATGTAATTAATGGCCTTTGCTTAAACTGTGAGACAAAGATTATGGTACATAAATGTCCTGAATGTGGAATTGCATATTCGTTCTTTGGAAGAGATGAATTGAAGAAATGTACTCCTGAAAAATGCTATTATGAAGATTAATTTAAAACGAATAATTACGGTGTACAATAGCACATAATTAAGTAGTAATTTGGAGTTTTGCATGCCGTATTAACCTATATTTAGCTTGCCAGGAATGTAGCTCGCAATTAGCCCCGTAAATTTATGTGTATCGCTGTATGCAAGGCTAAAAAACCGAGTTGCATAGAAATAACTTAATAATAAAATTGAAAAAGCGGAATGAATATATTGGCTCACTGATTGAAGATTGGTACAAGAAAAAATTAGTTTTTTGCCAACCCGCTTCTGCCCTTTGGAACAATTAGGGAAGCCAACGCACATTGCATACATTTGCAAATCGCACAAGCTAACACACAATCCGAAATTTGCAAAAGAGTGCAATATTTGCCAACACACTTACATATAGCGAAATGATTGATTTTAATGATATACTTTTGAGACAATTCAGGATTGACTTAATTGAAAGAGACAAAAACCCCCACTTGTCATTTTTAAAACTGAAATATAATTATGACTATTCAGACATATGTTATATTGTTGACAACCTTGGTGATAAAAACAAGATTTTTACAGACCATATTTATGGATGTTCATTACCCAGTTCTATATCTGAATTAGGAGACTCTAATGTGCTATACGGCGAATCAGGTGATGCTTTTGAGAAAGAAGTAAATTGGTCACTATTGGCTATAAGAAAATACAGTGATAAGATTCAGATTTTCATCGATAAAAAAGAGGAATATGAAAAATCTTTAATTATCGGAGACTATGCTAAAGCCAATACTATTCTAGACCAAATTGAAAAGGAGGTATGTTTTTCTCTATGGGGAATTGAACAGCGTTTTATCCTAATAGAAATTGAAAAAGGACTAAAGGAAAACACAAAATTTCTAAATGACATTAATGAGCAAAATAAAAAATGGTTTATTAAAAGGTTTTCCCACTTTTTTAGCTTAAAAGCTGAAAAAGAACTTTCAGTAAATCAGTATAATATATCACTTGCTAGGTTGTTGTTCCGTTATATTGAATCAGATAATCAAGTCGACTTACATTATTACAATTTTAAACTGAATTTTCTTGAAGTTGAACAACAAACTCTGCTTCCTGACTTTTTAGCAATTGAAGGATATCACTCAATAATAGATAAATATATTTCTTTAATTAGAATCCTACAGACTGCGGTATTAGAAAATAATAAGGATAAAAAGGCATTTCTTGATAGCAGAATTTATTATTTATCGAAAAAAGTTAATGATTTCAATATTGATAAGCTAAGATTATTGATTGATACAAATTTTGATTTTGAATTTAGCGTTCGAGAACAAGATTTAATCTCTTTAAGGGCTTTAGATTATTATACAAACGGTGAATATGAAAAGGTTGAAGAATTATTGAAGGATATGCTTATTAAGAATCCTCTTTCAATTGAATTATACGAAATTTACCTGAAATCATTGGTACTTCAGGAAAAACCGCTTTCTCCAATTGGACAGGATAGTAACTCTTTTCAGAATAGAATACTTAAGGCTTTATATGGCATTTTATTAAGAAGTGATTCAATGCCAGAATGTTTAAATGAGATTAGAAAGATTGCTTTTAATATCAGTTCAGTTTTCTCGCTTTCGTTTTACTTAATGAATTTCTATAAGGAAGAAGTTGAGGGTAAAGATATTTTTAAGCAACAAGGTATACTTAATACCAAATTTCTAAATCCTTCATTTATAAGATACTTAAGTGAGTCATGTCTTAATAATAAACTCTCATTTGAGTTTATTAATTCATCAAGTCTAGCTTATCTTTTTCAACAACAAAGCGGGACTCTACAGACAATTGAAGCATCTAATTTGCCACAAAGTAGGAAAAAGATACTAAATGCGTTTTTGTATCAGAAAAACGAACAATACGAAGATTCAATTAAATTATGGGAAGAGATGATAAATGAAGCATCTCTAAAAAACTTTCAGAAAGAAAAAGTTCTACAAAACCTTTTTAGATGTTATGAGGAATTAAGCAAGTTTGATAAATGTATCGATTTGTATGTAGATAATTATTTTGATAATCCACTTTTAGTATCAAATATTATAGTTGATAGAATAAAAAAGAAAATAAAAACTGCAAAGTATAAGAATGTTAATCATACTATCAACCTGCCTTTATTCTATAAATTAACTAATTCTGAAGACTACGATGTTCATACAGCCTATGAATGTTACTTAATAGCTCAAGACTGTTTTACTCCGACAGAACTAATAGAATTAATTAAAAACAATATTGATGAAAAAATAATCTATTTTTTAGCCGACATATGCACTTTAGATATTTTTAAACATTCTCCATTTATAACAAGTTCGAAGCATAAATATAATGAGAGAATAAATGTATGCAAAAACCTTGTATTACTTGATAGTATTTCAGAAAGTGAATATAATGATGAGATAGAAAGATTGACCAAACGTCTAATAATTCAAAAGGGTATACAAGAGATTGATGAAAGTAAAATATATGTTAATCAGACAGGTATAATTGAAACCGAGTTGAAAAACATTACATCAATCTTTCGAAGGTTTAAAATGATTGGGGAGTTAAAATCAGAAAAAGACATCTCAATACTTTCACTTTATTCGGATAAAATGTTTAGTTATAAGATGTCTGATGAAGAAGATGGAAATGAGTTTTCAAAAGACCCACAATTTGATATTTATAAAGATATTTTCTATTTCCTAAGGGATAAGTTTTTATTCAGCAACTATGGTTTACAGCAGTATTTAAGTGCAAGAATAAGACACGGGGTCTTATTAGGTGAGATTAGACCTGAATTTGAAAACCTAAACTTAATCACTGAAAAAGAAAAAGGTATTGATAGCTATAAAATCAATTCTAGCTGGGATTTGTTTACACTACAATTAAATGAAGCAGGTGGGGCTAAGTTTCAGGAAATATTATCTGACTTCTCAACAAATATAGATGCTTTAATTAATGAGGAAATACTTTCTAGAAGTTTGCAGATAAAAATTGAGGATAAGAATCCTCTTGGATGGCTGGACTATAATTACGACGATTTTATACTGCAAATATCTTATCTAGCTCAAAGTGATATTGAAAGTGTTGAAGAATTTTCCAATGCTATTTTTACAGATTTGTGGACGAGGACAGAAAAAAACTTATCTGACATTAAAGCCAAGATTAATGGTGAAATAAAGGAGAAGTTTTTTGAATTGCTTTTAACATTAGAGCAAGGCTTAATAGATGTGTTTGGTAAAATTCCCGAACAGCTAACAAATAATATAAATGAAGCTCGGGTAAATATCGAAAATAAGCTCATAAAGGTTGCAAACTGGTTTTCTATTACAGAAAGTAACATCTCGGATTTTCAAATAGAAAAAATTGTTGATGTAAGTCTTGAATATAACAAATCAATTCTTCCTATTAAGGAAATCAACTGTAATTGTTTATTTAAAGGTGTATATTACCCTCCTTTAGTTGATTTAGTTAGAATATTTATGGATAACGCAACAAAACATGCAGGTTTTGATGATGACAATGTAAAATTTCATGTTCTAATTGCTGAAAATAGAGATATGCTCAATATGCAATTTAGAAATCCATTAGCACCTACTATAGATATTGAAAAATTGAGAACAAAAATTTGTTCATTTACCCTTGACCTAAATAAATCAATGAAAGAAAAAGGTTCTGGATTTCATAAGGCTATGAGAATTGTTAAATCGGATTTAATTCATAAAGAAAATGATATGTCTTTAAGCCTTAATGATAAGAACGAATTTTGTATAGATATTAGTTTAAATAAGAAAACTTTATTGGCATGAAAATCTTGTTTATAGAAGATAATCCACAAAAATTAAAGCAAGTCTGCGATTTTCTTATGCAAAAATATTCTGATGTAAATTTAACAATAAGGAAATCTTATAACTCTGGTTTAAGAGAATTAATTAAGAATAACTCATATTCACTCATTTTACTTGACATGAGTTTGCCTAATTATGATATTGAACCTGGTGAGTCTGGTGGTGACTTTGAAAAATATGCAGGTAAATTTTTGTTGAATGAAATGTATCGTAGAGATATAACAACAAGTGTTCTAATTATTACCATGTACCTAAACTATGTTGATGAAGAGTTCAGTTCAGAACTGAAAGATAATTTCCCTAACTACTTAGGTGTTGTATATTACAATGTTAAAGAACCTGATGGTTGGAAAAATGAATTGAAATCTAGAATAGATAATATTTAATTATGATTAAAATAATAGTTGTCGAAGATAATCCGAGCAAAAAAGAGAAAATAAAGAAACTTATTGAATCAAGTATTGATATTCCAAGTTCAAATATAGATTATGTAGAAGATATAAAATCAGCTAAAAAACTAATTTATAAGAAAGCATACGACTTTATGATATTAGATTTGGTTTTGCCTTTAGATAGCGAAGATGAACCAAGTCCTGAAAATGGAATAAGTTTCCTAAATGACATTCATACAAGCCCTCAAATCAAACCAATAACACATATTGTTGGCTTAACTGAATTTTCTGAGCATATGGACAAGTTTAAGGTTAACTTTGAAACATTTGTTTGGCAATTAATTGACTACAAAGCAGAAGAAGTTGATTGGCAAGAAAAGTTAAAGAACCTATTATTTCATTTAATTAAAGTGAGGTCTGAGTTTTTACAACGTGATAATTTAGACTATGATTATGATATTGCTATAATAACAGCTCTTCAAGATCCTGAGTTAACACAGGTTCTTGCCTTAGAAGGTAATTGGGAAGAATACAAATTTGGCAATGATGCTACTCAATATCATAAAGGTGTTTTTAAAAACGGTGAAAAAAACTTCAAAGTCGTTGCAACCTCTGCTCCACAGATGGGGATGGTTGCTTCATCTACTTTATGTATGAAAATAATTCATAATTTCCGTCCAAGGTATATATTTATGCCTGGTATTGCAGCTGGCGTAAAGGGAGAGGTAGATTTTGGAGATATTTTAATTGCAGACCAAACTTATGATGGAACTAGCGGTAAGGTGATAACTACCGACAATGGAACTAAAAGTTTTAGCCCTAATCCGACACCTTTATCTTTGGACTCTGACTTAAAAGAGAAAGTAAGAACCTACGAAACCAAGAAAAGATATTTATTCGAACTTAAAGATAAGTGGCAAGGAAATAAGCCTTCAACTGATCTAAAAGTTAAAGTAGGACCTGTTGTTTCTGTCCCTTACGTAATACAGAATGAAGAGGAATTAATAAATCTTAAAGACCATCAAAGGAAACTAATTGGTTTGGAAATGGAAATTTTTGGATTGTTCTATAGCGCAAATAATGGATTTAATCCGAAACCTAAGGCAATGGCAATTAAATCGGTTTGTGATTTTGGTGATAAAGAGAAAGCAGATAATTTTCAAAAGTATGCCGCATTTACAAGTGCACAATTTATGTATGATTTCATAATGAATGAACTATGATTTGCCAGCCTTCACAACCAAGGACATTGGCAATTCGCACAAGCCGTCCCACAACCAAAATTACAAAAGAGCTTGTCTATCTGCCACCACTTTTCTACCCTAAAAACTAATTTTACGGGAACAGATGTGCTTCGATTGAGCGGTTTGATGATTTAAAAAACAAATAATTAACTGATAATGAATAAAAGCCCGGCTTGTTTATAAATGCTCCATTCTTTTTAGATATACTAAACTCTAAAGTAAAGAAATGACAATTGAGTATACTTGCTTGAATTATTAATAATCTCAAAAAATGAGGAGATTATTCTAGTAGGCATATCAAATGTATGGAAGATTATATTTCGGGAGATGATTCTAAATTGAATTTACCATATTATTTTATTCATGCAATTTTAAGTTTCCAAATTGAAGATTTAGAAATTGGCATCAGTAAAAGAATTATTGAGGACAAAATCGTATCATTGAAAAAAGGTGATTCTTTAATCAGGCAGACTGACTTTAATAGGTTCTTCAATCATATGGTAGACTATCAAATAAGGAAAGATATTTCACCTCCTCTTTTCGAATTTGATAAAGGTAATCAGGCAATTAAAATAATTGATTCAACATTTATATTCTTTATACGGCATAAAAATAGAGAAGAATTATTGAATTGCTTTTGTAAACCAACGAGGGAATAATTGTTAAGTACAACAATCTATATACATAAATTTTAATGTAGAGTTCCTTGAAATAGGAAAAATCTTAATTTTAGATACAAATAATGGAGAAATGTCTTTGACAAATCAGTTAATCGAAATGATGAGTAAACATATAAATGAATTGACTAAATTTGATTCATAAAAGCAATATATAAATAGTTGTAGACTTACTATTTCCTTGCAATTGAACTATATAAAATAATCTTTTACCAAGTAGATTTAAAGTGTTATTTTTGGACATCTAACAAAAGGGGATTGATACTTTGATTTGATCCAGTTAAAGCTTGATATAATGATAGAAAAAATCATTTTTAAAAACTATAAATCATTTAAAGAGCAACAAACGCTCGTTTTAAAACCAATTACAGTACTAATTGGGAAAAACAGTTCTGGTAAAAGTGCTGTAGCAAAATTACCTACCATGATTGAAGGTTCTTTAAGTGGTAAAATTACAGAACCTGTTTCTATAATAAATGATGAAATAGAGTTAGGTGCTGAGTTTAGAGATCTAATTTATGGGAGAGAAATAGGAAGTCTTGAATTATCACTTAAAGAAGGAAATAAACAATTACATTTAGAGGTGGTTGCCGGATTAAAAGAAGCTGATGTACCAAAAATTAGAAAATGGTCTTTTAATGACAAGGTTGAACTTTCATATAAATATGCTAGTCAAAACTATATTGATTTAAAAAACAATAAAATTGTTGATGTTGATTTTAATGGATTCAATATAACAACAGGTATTGAGCATGAGTTTAAGGGGCAATTATTCAACTTGAAAACAAATTATATTGGGCCTTTCAGAGAAATTCCTGATCGTAATCACACATTTAGAGGAAGCTTAAAATCTAATAAAATTGGTATAAAAGGAGAGCATACCTATCAAATTTTAATTAGTGATCATTTACATAATGATGGTACATTACTAAAAAAAGTAAGTAAATGGTATCAAAATAACTTTGACGGTTGGGGGGTTGCAATTAATGCCCAATCAAAACCAGATTATAAAATTGAATTAACAAGAAAAGATCCTGATTTCAGCATAAATATAAGAGATGTTGGCGAGGGAATGAGTCAAGTTTTACCTTCTGTTGTAAGTGCATTTAACGAAAACAATAACGAAATGCTTACGATACTAGAACAACCAGAATTACATTTACATCCTGGAGCTCATGGTAATTTGGCTGAATTATTTGCTAACTCAACAAAAAAAGGAAATAAATTTTTAATAGAAACACACTCGCAAAACTTTGTATTGCGCTTAAGAAGAATGGTTGCAGAAAAGCGATTCTGCAAAGATGATATAGCATTGTATTCTGTTGAATATAACAGTAATACCAATACTAGCAACCTAATAAAAATTGATATTAATGCAGATGGTAGTGTGGCTTATTGGCCAGAAAAAGTTTTTAGTGAAACATTAGATGAAACTTTGGCCATACGTAATGCACAACTAAAAAACAAGTAACTATGCTAATTGAAATTAAACCTGATCTTTTTGAAAAAAGTGAAAAATTACAGGAAGTAAATCAATTGCTAGCGTTGTTTTCAGATAGAAGAAGATATGAATATTTCTGTGATCTTACGGAAGTGATTGATAGTAATGTTTTTAAAAGTCTTTTAGATATTGACAAACAATTGATTGAAGAATATTTCAATAGATTTATTACAGGATGTACTAAGGTTGATTATTGTGTTGCTAATGATTCAACACCAGAATGCTTTAATGTACTTGAAGCAAAAAGATTTTTTAATCAACCTTTTACGATAGTTTTAGAGAATAGTGAAAATGATGGATATTTTCTGGATGCAATAAGTGAAGCGTTTCGAAAGCAAGGTAAAAAATTTAGAAGACATTATGATAATGGGTGGATTAGTTATGGAAATGCAGGTGGTTGTACTAATATTATCAACTTTATTGAGCGACAAAAAAAATCATTTAAGAATTTACCTAAAAGACAAGAATACTATTTAAGATGTTATGTACTTGTTGATAGCGATAAAAGATTTTCAGAGGATAGCTCTGATACTAGAAAGCGATTAGAAACTTATTTAACAAAAAACAATGTATCATGGCATATATTAGAGAAAAGAGAAATAGAGAATTATATGCCAGATGAAGTGATTGCTGAGATGGATAATAACAGAAATTATTATGATGCCTACCTGAAATTGAGTGAAATACAAAAAGACTTTTTTGATTTACAAAAAGGTTTTAAAGGAGAGCAACAAAATAAATTACATCCAAAAGTTGCCCGTTTGATGGAAAATGTGAGTGAGGAGGATTATAAACATCTTAAAAATGGTGTTGACAACAAAGGGATATTTAAAAGCGAGTTCCCTAAAAAATTTGAAATAGTCACAAGAGAACAATTACTAAAAAGAACAGCCCACCAATCTGATCCAAATGAACTTGAAAATATAATTAAAAATATTACTGAACTGCTATAATATGAAGAATCAGATTCAAGTTAAACCACAGGTAAACCGACTAATTAACCTATTGCAGCTCATTGAAGACGGAAAATTTAAAATCCCGACATTCCAGCGGGATTTTGTTTGGGAAGATAAACAAAAAATAGATTTATTTGATAGTATTAGCCATGAGTATCCCATTGGATCTGTTTTATTGTGGCGCCCCAAAGAGGTTTATTCAAATAATTATCAAATAGGACCCTATACAATTGAAAGTTACGATAGTGCTGAATTTTACTATATACTAGATGGATATCAGAGATTATCTACTCTTTTTGGTTGTCTGACTAATCCTAGTAAGACACATCTCGAATGTAATGAATTTCTTAGAATAAGGAAGTTTAATATGGTTTATGATTTGGTAGACGAAGCTTTTTTAATTAAAAGATCAAACCAGTTGGAAGTTACATGTATACCTGTTTATAAATTAGTAGACACCTATGAGTTTCTTGATTTTATTGATCAATTACGGATTGATTTAAAAAATGATGAAAATATTGATACATATATTACAAGGGCTAAAAAGTTATCCTCAACCATCATTGATTATCAGATACCATCCATAGAAATTATAGGAGGAAAAATATCTGAAGCTGTTGAAATATTTTCACGTGTTAACTCAAAAGGAATTGAAATATCACCAGATTGGATGCTATCTGCTCTTTCATCTAACGAAGAAACTGGCTTTAATCTTGGTGAAATATTCAGCAACCTGTTGGAAGATTTAAAAGAGTATAATTTTGATGGATTAAAACGTGAAATATTGGTTCAGTGTATTCAAAATTCATTTGGAAAGGTATATTTCGATCAAACGCTCGAATTGCTTGTAAAAAGGCATGATTTTCAAAAAGTAACACTCAAAACAGTAGAAAGTGTTAAGCATGCAATAAAATTTTTGTTTGAGGAACTCCTGGTGATTGATAAAAAATTACTGCCATATGGTAGTCAATTAATATTTTTAGTTCATTTTTTTAATCATGTTGAAAAACCATCAGATGTACAAAAAGAAAAATTAAAACAATGGTTTTGGATTACCACATATGCTAATTACTTTACAATTTATTCGTTAAGTAAAATCAGGGAAGCTTATTTGCAGTTTAATAAATTCATTGATGATGAAACTGTTTCTCCTGTGTATTATCACAATAAAAAACAAAAATTTACAACAGCTGATCTACCAAAATCTGTTTCTTCTGGAAGTGTAAGATCTAAGGCTTTTCAATTATTTTTACTTAATACAAGTAATGATTTTAAAAAGTTGGATTCTAACGATGTTGCAGGATATAAAATAGAGTATCTATTTAAAGGAAGAAGAAGTCATTCCAGTTATTTACCTTTTATTCATTTTAAAAACACTTATGGCAGTAATAAATATCCTAGTGTTGACATATCTTTTAAAAACGAAATAAATGTTGCAAGTAAAATTAACTTTAAATCAGGTGGTTTAAACAGAAAAGAAGATATTGATTATTATCTTATTGAAAGGCTAAAATATATTGTAGAAAAAGAAAAAGTGTTTGTTGATGGGTTAGGAATATCTTACCAAAAAATAAGTTTATAACAGTAATAAAATTTTACATATATATATTATTGTCTTTTGCTTCAATTATTATAATTGTTCATCGGCTACAATGAATGGATATTCTTGATCATGTTGACCCCCTTTCCCGAAGCCGGTTCATGCGATGTTTTGCGCATGACATTCCGGCGGATGCTGACCCCTTTAAGTAATGATTGAGGAAAAGTCTGCTTCGAAGAAAGAAAAAACGGAGCATATTGACCCCTCAGTAACAATGAATCCACGATGACCAACTATTTGTCTTACATTAATTGTATATAAGTCAATAATCATAGTATCAGAATTAAGCTTTAAAATATTCCATTAAATGTAAAGCTTATAATATCTTCTATTTGAATATTAATTCTATCATCTTCTTTTTCACAGCTCATTAATAAAGTAATAAACAAAAATGTAATAAAGATTTTAATATTTATTGATTTTAGGCTTTGAATATTATCAAATTTTGAATAGAAAAAATAAATGTTTGTTTAAAAAACACTCAATACCTGTAAGTATTCTACTTAGACAAAGTTACTGAAAAATATTTGCTTAAATTTAGTCTCACGAAACGCAGGTTTGTAATAAAGTAGAACCAAATGAAAAATAATGAAAATAGAAAAGCCACTGTATAATAATAATAATACAATGGCTTTTAATCTTTAACCAAACCTAACCCTGATGCAAAAGTATAATTTTTTATGAAATATCAAATCTAATAGATCCATTATTGTACCATATTAAAAATAGATTGTATGTATCAGGCCGAATAGGTACATAGATATTAAACACAAACTGGCATTTACCCTGTTATAACTATTAATCAATTTTGAAAAAAGAAATAGTACTTTTCAAATTCTCCGCTTGATCAG
>NZ_JAPDPJ010000349.1 GCF_026013605.1 Plebeiibacterium sediminum | reverse complement strand
TAGATTGCCGTGTCAACGGTTTGCATACGTGCATCTTTCAATGCTTTCTGCACTTCCGGTGGCAATTGCTGTCTGCGAAGTTCAAACTGACCTTTTGAAGTCAGGTCTTTGGTAAGTCCTGTTTTTACAGCCGTACTTCTTGCTCCGGCATTGTATGACCTACGTACAGCACGTTTTCGGCTGGTTCTTCTGCGACTTCTTCGCCCTCTGCGTCTGGTTCTACGGCGTGAGCGACCTAAATCGCCAATACCTTCGACCGCATCGTCCTGGTCTTCTTCTTTCTCTAAAGCATCTTCCTCTTTTTCAAGAATCGCTTCTTCTAAACCCTCTATTTCTTCCATCGAAGGGTACAAATCATTTTGCTCATTAATTTCTGCCATGATAATTTGTTTTGCGGCTTA
>NZ_JAPDPJ010000348.1 GCF_026013605.1 Plebeiibacterium sediminum | reverse complement strand
AACCATCGTTTTTGGCCAAAAGTGGAATCCAAAACCCCCATTTTTAGCAAAAAATGGAATTCTGAGGCATTATGGGGGGTAAAACAAATCAAAATCCCAGACTCCAAAAATCATATATTACTATCACACAACCATTTACAATCACAAAAAGTAACAGTAAAATTACTGTTATTTTTTCAATGAATATTTCAATATACTTTAGTACTACAAGCTGAGATCAGAGCGCTATTTGCACTAAACACTTTGCACTAAGCCCTTTGCTCCTGGCTCTAAAATCGGCCGATACATGTTTAACCCGGGCTCTGATATTACCTGATCAGTGATAGCAGGGCTTACAAAAACAAAAAGTCATGGGAACATATATAAAAGGAATCAACGGAAGATTCACAGGAAAAGTAGGTAGCA
>NZ_JAPDPJ010000347.1 GCF_026013605.1 Plebeiibacterium sediminum | reverse complement strand
AGTCAGTCTATGTTTGAATGTGTGACTCCTCCGGAGTCCATTCCTTTAATATTGAACCATGCTATAAACATGTGATGCCTCTGGCATCCATTATTTTACATATGGAGCTAATGAGCGTTCCGTGTTCAGACTTACACCCAGATATTAACCATCCACCGTTAGGCAAGGAGGGTGTTGCAAGCACCAAAGCTATTTTTTATAGGCACTGCCACCTACTAAAATAGATTTTGGGTTATATTAAATCAGGCTAACAGCTTGAAACATTACAAATAGAATAATATCATATAGATTAATATAATCGAACATCAGGTATTTATCTATATTAACCCCAGCGGGGTTACATGTTTATAGCAAAGTGATTAGGAAATACAACGACTCCATCGGAGTCGAACCTAAGTCAGTCTA
>NZ_JAPDPJ010000346.1 GCF_026013605.1 Plebeiibacterium sediminum | reverse complement strand
AAAGCACCAAAGGTGTGACGTGTTATTTAATTCTATTTTTTACCATTAGATATATGGTATAATCAGCAGGAATGAAACTACTCCCCATCTCTTTTTCCTTCTAATGCTAATATTTTTCATAAATCTGCAACATGCAAACTATAGCTCCTGATATAATCGATTTCTTCTTCAATAGAATGTTTAGAAAAATATTATCTCTCTATTCGAATTAGAGAGGCATTGAAAATTCTAAATCTGTTATTGTAAAAGAAGCGCCACCGGCGTGTCATCAATAGCCCAGCCAGATATGGCTGGGTAAATATATTGGGATATGAATAAAGCACCAAAGGTGTGACGTGTTATTTAATTCTATTTTTTACCATTAGATATATGGTATAATCAGCAGGAATGAAACTACTCCCCATCTCTT
>NZ_JAPDPJ010000345.1 GCF_026013605.1 Plebeiibacterium sediminum | reverse complement strand
AGGAGTTCCTTAAAACGATAATCGCTGGCCTTAAAAAGCTTCATATAATCGTTTACCGTGTTCCGGTTGATTGACAGGAGTTCCCCTATTTTACGGTTGCTGAGACCGTCAAGGTGTAATGTGATAATCTGTTTTAAATCCATTGAATCAAGTGAATTGGCCATATCGCTAGTTTTTTTTATTTGCGATATAGCAGGTTTAACTTGATCTTTCAAAGTGGCCTAAAACGAACCGTTTTTCTATTGGCATTTTCCAGACTGGCCTAAAACAAACCGTGATTGATGTGCTTTTTGCAAGTCTCTGGCATGGTTCAAACCGTTAACCTGTTAAATAGAGACTATAAACTGGCCTGTTTTAAACCGAAATCATTGGCATACACCGACCGATATTAGTGGCATAAATCAAACCG
>NZ_JAPDPJ010000344.1 GCF_026013605.1 Plebeiibacterium sediminum | reverse complement strand
TGGTCTGGTAGTTCAGCTGGTTAGAATGCCGGCCTGTCACGCCGGAGGTCGCGGGTTCGAGTCCCGTCCAGACCGCAGAAAGGTTATCTCAATATTTTTGAGGTAACCTTTTTTGCTTTACAACACCTCTTTATATATTGTATTAATAAACATAAGTTTTAGGAGATCAGCAGATAAAGTTGGGGTTGAGACAAGTATATGTTAAATAATTAAGCATATATCTGTGTAAGTCTAAACGAGAAACACTTGATATCTATTACACCTCTAAATTGCCTTCTAAAATCCTTTATTTTAGCATTGAACGATTCAGCAACAGCACAGGGTACTCGCATGAGTGAGGAGTATGCTGCTTTTTTAAAAGAAATTAGTAGATTCTAATGCCATAAGTTGCCAAAGTCTCGAAGTGTAT
>NZ_JAPDPJ010000343.1 GCF_026013605.1 Plebeiibacterium sediminum | reverse complement strand
AACATATTTACAAAGTAAATTAATCCTGTTTATCCTGTTAATCCTGTCAAAAAATAAAGTATGGACAGGATTTACAGAATTTACAGGTTAATGTTATAACACATATCAATTTGCTAGTTAAAATATGCATCAAACGAATTCGAATAAGTTTGTCTGGTTTCAATTCCTATTTTTAGGCCAGAGGTCAGATGTGTAACGTCATAGCCTAGGCCTTATTTGCTTTTTTAGGAACTAGGCTCATATAGATTAATACGCCGAATGGAGTTACATGACTTAATAGCTATTATAATTACCAATGTATGATTTACTAAATTGTACGATCCTCATCGCAGAACATATTTACAAAGTAAATTAATCCTGTTTATCCTGTTAATCCTGTCAAAAAATAAAGTATGGACAGGATTTACAGA
>NZ_JAPDPJ010000342.1 GCF_026013605.1 Plebeiibacterium sediminum | reverse complement strand
CCTGCTGATGCTGAAGAAACAACTGTAGCATGGCAAATGGCATTGGAAAATACAACAACTCCATCAGCATTAATTCTTTCTCGTCAGAATATTAAAAATCTTCCGGGAAGTAGCTATGAGCAAGCTTTAAAAGCTAAAAAAGGAGCTTATATTGTTGAAAAAGATGCTGAAACTCCGGATGTAGTATTACTAGCTAGTGGATCAGAAGTTGCAACATTAGTTGCAGGAGCTGAAAAACTTAGAGCAGAAAAAGGATTAAAACTTCAAATTGTATCTGTCATTTCAGAAGGTGTATTCCGTAATCAGGATGAAGTTTATCAAAACGAAGTTTTACCAGTTGATGTTCCAAGATTTGGTATGACAGCAGGTTTACCTGTAACATTAGAAGGTCTTGTGGGAGCTAATGGAAC
>NZ_JAPDPJ010000341.1 GCF_026013605.1 Plebeiibacterium sediminum | reverse complement strand
CCTGCTGATGCTGAAGAAACAACTGTAGCATGGCAAATGGCATTGGAAAATACAACAACTCCATCAGCATTAATTCTTTCTCGTCAGAATATTAAGAATCTTCCGGGAAGTAATTATGAGCAAGCTTTAAAAGCTAAAAAAGGAGCTTATATTGTTGAAAAAGATGCAGAAACTCCGGATGTAGTATTACTAGCCAGTGGATCAGAAGTAGCAACATTAGTTGCAGGAGCTGAAAAGCTTAGAGCAGAAAAAGGATTAAAACTTCAAATTGTATCTGTCATCTCAGAAGGTGTATTCCGTAATCAGGATAAAGCATATCAAAACGAAGTTTTACCAGTTGATGTTCCAAGATTTGGTATGACAGCAGGTTTACCTGTAACATTAGAAGGTCTTGTGGGAGCTAATGGAAC
>NZ_JAPDPJ010000340.1 GCF_026013605.1 Plebeiibacterium sediminum | reverse complement strand
GACAGATGTATGGTAGAGCGAGCTTTGAGATGCTCCGACGAAAGGTTTTGTTATCTCAATATGGATGATTAATTCCCCAAAATTGACGAAGAACCATTTTATCACTCTTTTCGATGAGATTATAAAACAAGGGTACAAAATGGAGGATATAAAAGTCCTTACGAACAAAGTCCTGAATATATTCCATGTTCCTATACGTGATTTTGTAAGAGTTGAACCCAAAGCGGATTCATTCCTAGATGTATTAGAACAGAATAATCATGAAATGGAGGTTCTTTTAGATAAAATCCGCCCTTTTTTCAAGAAATTTGTGAAGGAAACCGACAATACTGACCTGCATAAAAAACTTATAGAACAGTTTACTCAACTCGAAGTATTTGCAAAGCATTATACAATAAAGGAGAATGTGCTAT
>NZ_JAPDPJ010000033.1 GCF_026013605.1 Plebeiibacterium sediminum | reverse complement strand
GCCTATAATCTCTCACATCAACTATATCTTATATATAGTCGTCATATTACAAAACCAGTTGCAATGACATATTTGGCACAATGGTTTAATCAAATGTATTATTATTATAACCTATTGCATATATACAAGACTAAAAATCGAATAATAAAATACATTTTAAGAGATAGATATCTTATAATATACATTATCAGGACTAAACTGATGACTAAAAAAAAGAGGCTATCTCTAATAAGATAGCCTCTTGACTTAATTGATATTATTGTATATTATAAAGTCTTTAATGTTGCATCAACTTCGTTATACTTATCCATCATTTCAAACCTGTAATAAAGAGTTTTTAAACTTTCTAAAACAGCCGCCTCTTCTGGTTTAATAGAACGAGCTCTTTCAAAGAATGGAAGAGATTCTTTAAATGTAGCTTCTGCTACAGCTTTTTGAGCTTCATACTTTTTAAAATCAGTTTCAGCATTAGCTAAATTCATTTCTTCAACACCCTTATTAAAGTACATTACTCCAAGGTTAAAAAGCGCATTGAAATATTCTGAATCTAACTCTAAACATTTGTTATAGTCAGCTAATGCTGCATCAAAATTCTTACTATTATCATTTAATACTGCACGAGCATAATAAAATGATGGATTTGACTGATCACTTTCAATAGCTTTATTTAAGTAATCAAGAGCCTTATCATTTTGTTTTGTAGTTAAATAATAGTTGATTAACTCTGTTAAGATTCTATCATCTTCAGGATAAGTTTCAAAACCTTTAATTAAGTTAGGTCCCATTTTAGCAGAATCCTGAGCTGATCCTAAAACTTGGTGTAATAAAAGAACTGCATCACCACCACCATATTTTAAATCAATTGCCTGATCAAAATATTTTTCAGCAGCAGACCAATCTTTTGCATTATAAGCAGCTAATGCTGTATTATAAATAATAGCTGTATCAACTTTTTCACCCTGGATGGCTATTGTATATTCGTTATTATTAAGTTCTAATAAACTTTCAAAAGCTGCAACAGCACCAGCAAAGTCTTCTTTGTTAAAAGCCTGAACTCCGGCATTAGTTAATTCATTTCCAAAAAACAATAACTCTTGTCCAATTTCATTTTTGTAACGACCAATTTTCTTACCATTTTCGTCACCTTTTTTATCAAACTCAATTGCTTTTTTGTAAAAATCAGATGCTTTAATGATTCCTTGATCATCTTTACCATCTTTAGCTAATTTTGTATATACTTTAGCTGCAACAATATATGTTTTAGGCCAAGTATTACTCTTTTCATTTGTAATTGCAGCATCAATAGCTTCTTTAGCTTTAACTACATCACCCTGATCAAGCAAAGTTGTTGCAGTTGTAACTTTTCCCTTTTGTGCATAAGCAGCCGAAAAAGCTATAACACTTACTAATAATAAAATAGTTTTCTTCATCATATTAAGTTTTATTGTGTGGATTCTTAATTTCTATTCAATTATTCTTGATTGTCATTAATCTCTTCAGATGAATCACCAACATTTTCAGAATCTTCAGTAACATCTTCAATTACTTCCTCTATTTCCTCTTCCTCTATTTCCTCTTCCTTGTATGCAGAAACTTTAGCAACAGAAGCAATTTCATCTCCATTTCTTAAATTTATTACTTTTACACCTTGCGTTGCTCTTCCTGTTGTTCTTAATTCTGATAATGCTAATCTGATTGTAATACCAGATTTATTGATGATCATTAAGTCATTATCATCTGTAACATTTTTAATGGTAATAAGGGCTCCGGTTTTATCAGTAATCTTCATTGTTTTTACACCTTTACCACCTCTGTTAGTGATTCTGTAGTCTTCAATTTTTGATCTTTTTCCAAAACCTTTTTCTGACACAACAAGGATATCCTCATTTTCATCACTTACACATATCATGCCAACAACCTCATCTGAAGTGGTATCCATTGTTATACCTCTTACTCCCAGACCTGTACGACCAATACATCTAACCTTAGTTTCGTTAAAACGAATAGCTCTACCTGATCTTGTAGCCATTAAGATTTCAGATTCACCCTCAGTTAATCTAGCTTGAATTAACTCATCATCCTCCTTAATTGTTATGGCGTTAACTCCATTAACACGAGGACGAGAATAATCTGCAAGTAATGACTTTTTAATGATACCTTTTTTAGTACCCATTATGATGTAGTGATTATTTACGTAATCAGCTTCAGTTAGTTTTTTAACCTTAATAAATGCTTTTACCTGATCATCACCTTCAATATTCAATAAATTCTGAATAGCTCGTCCTTTTGTATTTTTAGCTCCTTCAGGAATTTCATATACTTTCAACCAGAAACATCTTCCTTTTTTAGTAAAGAATAGCATTGTATTATGCATTGTTGCAGGATAAAGATGTTCAATAAAATCTTCATCTCTGGTTGTACTGCCTTTAGATCCAACACCACCCCTGTTTTGAGTACGAAATTCTGCCAATGGAGTTCTTTTAATATAACCCATATGAGAAATAGTAATTACCATTTCTTCATCAGCATAAAAATCTTCAGGATTAAATTCTTCAGAAGAATAAACGATATCTGTTTTACGGTCATCACCGTATTTATCTCTGATTTCTTCTAATTCAGTAGTAATAATCTCCATTCTACGAGGCTCGCTAGCTAAAATATCTTTTAAATTAGCTATTTCTTTCATCAATTCTTCAAACTCAGCTCGTAATTTATCTTGCTCTAGTCCTGTTAACTGACGAAGACGCATATCCACGATGGCACGAGCCTGAATATCTGATAATTCAAATCTTTGAATAAGATTTTCTCTTGCCTCATCAGGACTAGCTGCCGCTCTGATAATTTTAATTACTTCATCAATATTATCACTGGCAATAATTAACCCCTCAAGTATATGAGCTCTTTTTTCTGCTTGCTCTAACTCATATTGAGTTCTTCGTGTAACAACATCATGTCTATGCTCAACAAAGTTACTAATAAGCCCCTTTAAATTAAGCATTTGAGGACGACCTTTTACTAAGGCAATATTATTTACACTAAACGAAGATTGTAACGCAGTTTGTTTATATAGATTATTAAGTACAACATTTGCAATTGCATCCTTTTTAAGATCAACTACAATACGCATACCTTGTCTATCTGACTCATCATTTACATTTGAAATTCCTTCAATTTTCTTTTCATTAACAAGGTCTGCAATTTTCATAATTAATTCAGCCTTATTAACTAAGTATGGAATCTCAGTAATAATGATTTTTTCTCGTCCATTAGCTTCAGTTTCAACTTCAGCCTTAGCTCTTACAACAACTCTACCTCTACCTGTTTCAAAGGCTTCTTTTACACCTTTGTAACCATAAATTACACCTCCCGTAGGAAAATCAGGAGCTTTTACATACTCTAATAATCCATCAATATCAATTTCATTATTTGCAATGTAAGCTATAGTTGCATTGATGATTTCTGTTAAGTTATGAGGTGGCATATTAGTTGCCATACCCACAGCAATACCAGAAGCCCCGTTTACCAATAAATTAGGAATACGTGTTGGTAATACAGTAGGTTCTTGCAATGAATCATCAAAGTTTAACTGAAAATCAACAGTACGCTTTTCAATATCAACTAAAGTTTCTTCAGCAATCTTATTTAATCTCGCCTCAGTATAACGCATTGCTGCAGGACTATCTCCATCTACAGAACCAAAGTTTCCTTGTCCATCAACCAGCGGATAACGTAAGGACCAATCCTGAGCCATACGTACCATTGCAAAATATACGGAAGAATCACCATGTGGGTGGTATTTACCAAGAACCTCTCCTACGATTCTTGCTGATTTTTTATATGGCTTTGTGGAAGAAACTCCCAGTTCACTCATCCCGTATAAAACACGTCTGTGAACAGGCTTGAACCCATCCCTTACGTCAGGAAGTGCTCTGGAAACGATTACCGACATTGAATAATCAATGTAGGCAGATTTCATTTCTTCCTCAATATTGATTTTTATTATTTTCTCTCCTTCAGCCATTTATTATTAAATTATGAATTAGAATTTACAAACGAAAAAAGGCCATAAAAGCCTATTTTTTTGAACGGCCTAATTTAGTTAATTATACTATAATTTTAAAGGGATTTCCTACACAATTTATCAACAAGTAATAAACTTTCGCAAAAGCGCTTATTTATTACTATTTTTAAGGCTTGAGATAGTGTAAAATTAAAATAAATTGTATTTTTAAATTTCTTATTAAAATTGATTTAATATGAATTTAAATTTCTCGCAAAGAATTAATGATGTGATAAGCTTTGCTAAGGAAGAAGCTGAAAGACTTGGCAATCCTTTTATTAGTCCGGAACATTTATTTTTGGGCATTTTAAGAGAAGGAGAAGGAACAGCTATTGAACTTTTGACTCAACTAAACGTTGATTTAGAAGACTTAAAAAGCAACATCGAATCAAAATTAAAAACAAATGTATCTTTAGAGCATACTGATCATATTCCATTATTAAAATCATCTGAAAGGATATTACGTTTAATTTATTTGGAAGCAAGATCGGTAAAAAGCGAAAGTATTAATACTGGACATTTGTTATTAGCTTTATTAAAAGATAACCGAGGTTTTATATCTGAACTTATGGCAGAAGAAAAAATTAATTACGAAAAGGTAAAAGGGCTTATTACCAAAAATGAACCACTGGCAAAAGCTGACTTACCTGAAGATGATGACCAGGACAGTCCATTTTCTTCAGGAGGAGGCTCTGATGCCCCAAGGTCTTCTAGTGGCTCAAAAGGTTCTGATACTCCGGTATTAGATAATTTTGGAATAGACATGACTCATGCTGCGGAAGAAGGTAAACTTGATCCGATAGTAGGAAGAGAAAATGAAATAGAACGACTGGCACAAATTCTAAGTCGAAGAAAAAAGAACAACCCAATTCTTATAGGAGAACCAGGTGTTGGTAAATCTGCCATTGCTGAAGGTTTAGCTATTAGGATTTACGAAAAGAAAGTATCGAGAGTTCTTTTTGACAAGAGAGTTATTACTCTTGACTTAGCTTCAATTGTTGCCGGAACCAAGTACCGAGGGCAATTTGAAGAAAGAATGAAAGCGATTCTTAATGAATTATCTAAGAATCCTAACATTATTCTTTTCATTGATGAAATTCACACTATTGTTGGAGCAGGTGGTGCAACAGGATCATTAGATGCAGCAAACATGCTAAAACCAGCATTAGCCAGAGGTGAAATTCAATGTATTGGAGCTACAACTCTGGACGAATATCGTCAGCACATTGAAAAGGATGGCGCCCTTGAAAGAAGATTTCAAAAAGTAATGGTTGAACCAACTTCAATTGAAGAGACTGTTGAAATTTTAAATAACATTAAGGAGAAATATGAGGATCACCATAATGTAGAATTTACACCAGAAGCGATTGAAGCTTGTGTAAAACTTACCGAAAGATACATTACTGATCGTCATTTACCTGATAAGGCTATTGACGCTTTAGACGAAGCGGGTTCAAGAGTTCATATCTCAAATATTGTTGTTCCGGAAACGATATTAAAATTAGAGGAACAGATTGAAGAAACTAAAGAAAACAAAATTAAAGCTGTTAAAGCTCAAAATTTTGAATTAGCTGCAAGTTTCAGAGATAAGGAAAAGAATTACCTGGAAGACCTGAATAATGCAAAAGCAAAATGGGAACAGGAACTGCAACAACACAAAGAAACTGTTGATGTAGAAAAAGTGGCTGAAGTTGTAGCCATGATGACTGGAATTCCTGTTCAAAGAGTTGCTCAGGCTGAAGGCTTCAGATTGCTTCAGATGGGTAATAAACTTAAAGGTAGTGTTATAGGCCAGGAAGAAGCCATTCAAAAGATTGTAAAAGCAATTCAAAGAAACAGAGCAGGACTTAAAGATCCAAACAGACCTATTGGCTCATTTGTATTTTTAGGACCAACAGGAGTAGGTAAAACTCATTTAGCAAAAGTATTGGCTAAATATTTATTTGACTCTACAGACGCACTTATTAGAATTGACATGAGTGAGTACATGGAAAAATTCTCTGTATCACGACTTGTTGGAGCACCTCCGGGATATATAGGATACGAAGAAGGTGGTCAGTTAACTGAAAAAGTACGTCGTCGCCCTTATTCTGTAGTGCTTTTAGATGAAATTGAAAAAGCTCACCCAGATGTATTTAATTTATTACTTCAGGTTTTGGATGAAGGTAGATTAACAGACAGCCTGGGAAGAAAAGTTGATTTTAAGAACACTATCATTATCATGACTTCTAATATTGGTTCCAGAGAATTAAAAGACTTCGGAAGAGGTGTTGGATTCCAACCTGCAAGTAGAGAATCAGATAGTGATCATGCTCGACACGTAATTCAAAAAGCACTTAAAAAAGCTTTTGCTCCTGAGTTTATCAATAGAATTGACGATGTTATTGTATTTAATTCTCTTGAGAAAGAAGATATTCATCAAATCATTGATATTGAATTACAAGGTTTATACTCAAGAGTTGAAAGCCTGGGCTATAAACTTGAGTTAACTGAAGCTGCAAAAGACTTTATTGCTTCAAAAGGATTTGACTCTCAATTTGGAGCCAGACCACTAAAAAGAGCGATTCAAAAATACCTTGAGGATGAGATGGCAGAAGTTATTATTCAAGCTTCTGTATCTGAAGGTGATGTAATTAAAGTTGATTTTAATGAAGAAGAAACCAAAATTTTCACTTCAATCTTAAAAGATAACAAGGCTTTAAATGAACCTCAAGAATAAGAGAATTACAATCCATTAATAAATACAAAGGATGTCTTCACAATTAAAGACATCCTTTTTTTATTTATTCTATGTCCGAAAACAAGACTACGACTGATTCAATTATTACTTAAATAATATTACGACTTTATTAGATAAACAATAATAATCAACCTACGCGACAACACAAATGCCCTTAAAACAAAAAAAGGATTGCTCATAAGAACAATCCTTTTTTGTTTTATAAAATTAATGTAATTAGCTATTCATTAACTCTGCAGATTTAGTAACAATAGTTTTAGCTGCTTCATTAGTTGCCTGGAATTCTAATGCCTTATTTGCAAGCTCAACAGCTTTATCAAACTCAACCTTAGCTTTTCCCTTAATAGCATCCCATTGGTCACGATTTGCATCGGTACGAGTGTTTAACAATGAAACGCCTTTTGAAAAATAATCATTAGCATCCTTAACGTAATAAATTGCCAATTCTTTTTTCATATGAGCAACATACTTACTTGTTGCATAATCTTTAATACCTGCTAAAAGAACTTTTTCCATCTCTCCCATCTTATCCATTTCCTTATAAGCTTTACCAATGTAATAAGTGGAAATATCAGCTTTATAATCTAAATCTATAGATTGATTATAATACTTAATTGAAAGTTCGTTTTTGTTTAATTTTCTTGCGCATGTTGCAGTATTATAAACCATAGCTGCATCCATTTCTTCTGCCTCATCCCAATTTTTAATAGCAGCTTCATACGATGCCAATGCTGTTTTATAATCTTTTGATTTCAACGCTGCATTACCATCATTTTTCCATTCTGCTGCACTTTTTTCATCCTGCGCAAATGTTGTTGCAATTAATGCAAATAACAATACCCCTACTGATAAAATGTTTTTCATAATTTTTGTTTTGAATTATTTCTAATTAAAAAATGTTCAATTTTTATAAGATTCGTAAAAATAATTATTTTTTGAAAAAATCTTAATAAATGTCAAACATTTCCTCAAAATCTGGCAAAAACTATACCTATTTCATCAAAAAGGCCTTCAATTTTTCTACAGTAGCATCCATTTGAATACTCTTACGTTCTCCTTTCATAAAAGCTTGCAGGCGCTCTGGTACATCTAATTTTCTTCCAATTTCCGGTTCTACAACTTCCGGGAACTTGGTTGGGTGAGCTGTTTCAAGGAATACACCAACTTCTCCTGCCTTTAAACCATCTTCTAAAGCCATATACGCAGTTGCACCATGAGGATCCAAAACATATCCAAAATCAGCATCTGTTTTTTTCATCACATCACGAATATCCTCATCAGTATAAGAATACCCTTCAACTTTTTGAGAAACCACCTTATGTTTAGCTCCGTATAAATCTAAAATTCGAACAAAGTTACTTGGATCACCAACATCCATTGCATTTGCTATTGTTGCTTTAGATGGAGCCGGATTGTATTTTCCGGACTCAAGATACTTAGGAACTATATCATTAATATTTGTAGCTGCAATAAACCTTTTAACAGGCAATCCCATTAATTGAGCAATCAATCCAGCAGTAATATTTCCAAAGTTTCCACTTGGAACACACATGACAATATCATTTTCAATTCCCTTTGCTCTAAGTTGAGCATAAGCGTGATGATAATAAATTGACTGAGGTAATAAACGAGCTAGGTTAATGGAGTTTGCCGATGTTAAAACTAACTTTTCATTCAATTCCTTATCCAAAAATGCCTGTTTTACCATCCTCTGACAGTCATCAAAAGTACCATTTACTTCAATAGCAGTAATATTTTCACCTAAAGTTGTAAATTGTTTTTCCTGTACTTCACTTACCAGTCCTTTAGGATATAAAACAAAAACATTAATACCCGGAACCTTATAAAAACCATTAGCTACAGCACTACCCGTATCTCCTGAAGTAGCCACAAGAATATTAATCTCTTTTTCCTGTCCACTAACAAAATTTGATAATATTCTGGCCATAAATCTTGCACCAACATCTTTAAATGCTAATGTTGGCCCGTGAAATAATTCTAGTGCGTACTTATTTCTACTTACCTCAACTACTGGTATTTCAAAATTTAAAGCATCATCTACTAAAGCTTTAAAATCTGCCTCAGGTATATCAGGACAGAAAAATGGTTTTAACACCTCATATCCGATTTCCTGAAGTGATTTATTTTGAATATCATCAAAAAACGATTGATCTAAAACAGGAATCTGCTCAGGCATATACAAACCATTATCCTCAGCTAGTCCTTTAAGAACTGCATCTTTTAAATCAACTTTTTTATTTTGAGAATTGGTACTATAAAATTGCATGATTTTTTCTTTATTATTTTAACAAGGTTTGCATAAACTCAGGACCATAAATTTTTCCGAAAGCTCCCTTCTTGGCAGCTTCTTCATTATATTCTGTTACCTCATCAGGTTCTAAACCTGGTTTAGTTATAAAAAATGGCACTGCATCACGGGTATGAGTTCGTAGAGCACAAGGAGTTGGATGATCAGGTAATAATGCGATGGTAACTGGTTCCTCCATTTTTTCAACCTCATCGATAACATATTTTACAACCCTTTCGTCAAGATACTCCAAGGTTTTAGTCTTTAATTTAAAATCACCTTCATGACCAGCCTCATCACTTGCTTCAATATGCAAGTACACATATTGATTTTCTTTCAATGCATTTATTGCGGCTTCTGCTTTACCTTCATAATTTGTATCATATAACCCTGTAGAACCTTCAACATGGATACCTTTTAGTCCAGCATAAGCACCTAATCCATAAATTAAGTCAACTGCCGAAATTACAGCGCCCGACTCAATTCCATATAATTCCTTTAACGTTGGCATATCTGGAGTATTACCAGCAGACCAAGGCCATATCATATCTGCAGCAGGTTTACCAGCCTCTCTCCTTTTAACATTTACCGGATGATCTTTTAATAGTTCTTTTGATTTCATCATCAAATCAATAATCAAATCAACAGTACCCTGCGCATCGCTTTCTTGAACTGTAGGCAATACTTCTTTGTAAGGAGTACCAGGAACGTCATGAGGAGGCACACAATTTATTTTATCACTTCCACCATCAACTACCAATAAATGTCGGTAACTAACTCCTGGATAAAAATTAACTTTATCAGACCCCAATTTTTCCTGAAGAAACTCCATAATTTCTTTAGCCTCTTCAGTTGTAATATGTCCTGCTGAATGATTTAAAATCTTCTCATCTTCAATTGATATCAAATTACATCTAAAAACCAAATCACTTAATGAAGTTTTAACTCCCATAGAAGCAGCTTCTAAAACTCCCCTACCTCTATAATATTTAGCGGCATCATAACCCATTACCATCATATTGGCTACTTCACTACCCGGATGTAATGAAGGAGGAACAGTATCTAATAATCCTGAAACCCCAAGCTTGCAAAGCTTATCAATATTCGGTGTATTGGCAGCCATTAGAGGAGTTTTTCCTCCCAGTTCCTCAATTGGCTCATCTGAGGCGCCATCTGCAAGTATTATTAAATATTTCATAGGACTACAATTTATTTCTAAGTACACAAAAACTCTCAGATAGATTATTTATCTATTCGATTGTTTCATACCTTTTATTAATGCTATATTTTTTACAAACTAAATAATGTTTTTTACACTTCTACCAAAAGGAAAACCATCTATTTATTAGCCACCTTAATAATATCGGCAAAAACACCTGCGGCTGTAACATCGGCTCCGGCACCATATCCTTTAATTTGCATAGGATGTTCTTTATAGTGCTCAGAATTTATTAAAATTATATTGTTACTACCTTCCAAATCAAAAAATGGATGTTTTGAATCTATTTCTATAAATCCTACAGTTGCTTTCCCACCCTCTAACTTGGCACCGTATCTTAATTTCTTTCCTGCATTTGCCAATTCCTTTCTTTTCTGTTCGAAAGCACCGTCGTACTCAACAATTTCTTTCATAAAATCTTCAAGAGACGCACAGTCCATATATTTCTGAGGAACAAATGGTACCACATCAATATCACTTTGTTCCATTTCATAACCAGCCTCTCTTGCCAAAATTAAAATTTTTCTGACAACATCAGTGCCACTTAAGTCAATACGTGGATCTGGTTCACTAAATCCTTTTTCCTTAGCTTCCAGAATAACCTCAGACAATGGTTTATTTTCATCAACCGTATTTACTATATAATTTAAGGTTCCTGACAATACTGCTTCTAACTTTAAGATTTTATCACCACTCATTACCAAATTATTCAATGGTCCGATAATTGGTAATCCTGCTCCAACATTAGTTTCAAATAAAAACTTAACACCCTTATTCAGAGCAGTAGTTTTTAATTTTTGATAAGACTCATATCCCGAAGAAGTAGCAATCTTATTTGCAGTTACGACAGAAATATTAGATTCCAATAATCCTTGATAAATTTCTGAAATGGCCTGATTTGCAGTACAATCAACAACTATACTATTGGCCAGATTATAATCTTTAACCCTTTGAGTAAACACATCTAAATTAGCCTGCTCACCTTCAGCCATTAAATCATTTAAAATCCCATTAACTACAAGTCCCTGTGGATTCAACATCATTTTACGACTATTGGTAATACCTGCAACTCTAAGTCTTAATTTGTTTTCATTTAAAAGTTTTTCAGACTGATTGTTAATTTTCTCAATTAACATTTTACCTACAGTTCCTGTTCCAATTAAAAACAAGTTTAATACTGTAAAATGAGATAAAAAGAATGCCTCATGAACAGTATTCAATCCTTTTTTCAGATCTTTTTCTTTTACAACAAAAGAAATATTTAACTCAGAAGCTCCTTGAGCAATAGCATATATATTAACACCATTACGTCCCATGCTATTGAAAAGCTTACCAGAAATACCTGTTGTATGTTTCATATTCTCACCTACGATGGCAATTACTGCCATATCAGTTTCTACAGATATATTATTAACCTGATTTAATGCAATTTCAGCTTTAAACTCCTTTTCTACGAGTTTAACTGCCTTTTTTGAAACCGCACTTTCAATAACAATTGAGATTGAATTTTCTGAGGATGCCTGAGAAATCAGAATTACATTAATATTTTCCTGAGCCATTGATTTAAACAATCGCATGGCAATACCAGTAACTCCAATCATCCCTATTCCCTGAATAGTCAGCAGAGAAACATCTTTAATCGATGAAATACCTTTAATCTTTTTGTCTTTTAAAGGTTCTTTTTCATCATTAATTAAAGTACCCTGAGCTTCAGGATTAAATGTATTTTTAATAAGAATAGGAATACTCTTTTTGTAAACAGGTAAAATTGTTGGTGGATAAATCACCTTTGCACCAAAATGCGACAATTCCATTGCTTCTGAATAGCTCAATTTGTCAATACAATATGCTCTACTGATAATACGAGGATCTGCGGTCATAAATCCATTTACATCCGTCCAAATCTCCAAAACTTCAGCATCATATGTTGCAGCAATAATAGCAGCAGTATAATCAGAACCTCCTCTACCTAAAGTAGTAACTTCATCCTTTTTATTACAAGCTATAAACCCTGGAAACACATTTACCTGAACTAATTCATCTTTAACCTCAAGTAATCTTTTTTCCGTTTCTTCAAAATCAACAGTGTCCTTTCCAAAAACTTTATCAGTTTTTATAAATTTCTGAGATTCAAACAATTTACCTCCTTCAAAAAGTTGAGATATAATAAATGACGATACTCTTTCTCCAAATGAAGATATAATGGCTTCACTTTTTTCGGTAATTTCCTTTAACATGTATACACCTTTAATAATGGTGCTTACTTCGTCAAATAACTGATCGGTTTTAAACTTAATGGTTTGAGCAATATCCAGAGGGAATAGCTCTCCGATTATATTATAATGTTTTTCTTTTACTTCACTTAAAACATCAAAACAAATATTTTCACCTTTTTTGGCCAGATTTGCTGCTTTAATAAGTTGATCGGTAACACCTCCTACAGCAGACACAACAACAACAAGTTGTTCTTTCTGCTCTTCAACGATTTTTTTTACTTTTAAGATACTATCAGATGAACCAACGGATGTTCCGCCAAACTTCAATACTTTCATAACCTATATTTGAAAATGTGAATCTCTAACGAGAATAACAAAGTGATATTAACAAAACTTTTGAGTAAAACTAACTATTTTATTCAGACTTTTTTTTGCGATTAATATGTTATAATTATGTATAACATACCTTTCTTTTTAAGGAATACAATTTAGACCCCCCAAGGGGTGAATGTGGAAGTAGTAGTGGTGATAATTGTATGGATTGAGTAATAAACCATTAGTCCTTTTGCGTTTTTCCTTATTAATTGTAATGCAAATGTATACTTTTAATTCCTATTACAAAAGAAAAACATGACATTTAACAGGTATTAACAGCAATAAGTTAAGAAGACCATTCTTACTCATCACATTTATCATCTTACAGATTTATCAAAGTTATATTTTGAAATGCTTCTATAATATGTTGGCGATTCCTGAACAAAGTAATATTGCCCACCCCAATTATGTTTTACTTCAAAATATGCTTTCTGATAAGGACCCTTTTTCATAATAATCCTTACAACAGTTTTTCCTTGTAACTGAAATGACTCAACCGTTTTACCTTCAGGATAATAACTTTTTAACGGAGGTACTCCAAACGGATTTTCCTCTTTCTTAACCGTGGGTTTTCTGGCCACCGTTGTTTTAGGTACAACAGCTGTAATAGATTTTGATGTTTCTACATTTTTTTGATAACGGACAACTTCCTCTTTAGGATTTTTTTTGAGCGAGCTACTTATGGTTCTGCTATCATCTTTAGATTTTTGAATTAACCAGTTCTGATATTTCTTTTTAATTTCTTCCAACTTTCTTTTAACAGTAAGTTGATAGTCCAGATCGTAATCAAAATCATTAATTTCTTCGGAGTAATGAATTCGTGCCACCGGATTCTTAAAAAACATAGTATCTACATCCGGAAACATTGGAAACAACTCAACCAATATCTCGTATGGATAAATTGTATTTTTTGATACCGAAGAAGGTAGTTGCGTTGAAAACTCTACACATTTAGTGACATACCCTATTTTTGAAAAATAGAGCTTATAATTAGTATCCCACTTTAAGTAGGTTAGAAAATTACCGTTAATATCAACAGGAACTTTAACCTCACCAGAACCCGATTGAACCATAAGTGAGGTTTTTGTTACCTTGCCATCTCTAATCAATACAGTTCCACTAACGGGATAATTACTTTGTGCAAACCCCGAAATATGTAGTACTAATAAATTAAAAATAAAACCTATTACTATACGGTTTAACCCCATTAAGGTAATTCATTATAATTCAATGCTAAAAATATAAAATTATGCATGAAATACCAACAGAGGTGTTGTTGAATGGAAAAGCATTTTTTTGGCAACTGACGCATTTAGCAGCCTTGTTATTAAATTACGTTTATAGGCTGTAAATGATAATATATCAATACCATAAGACTGAACAAAACTTTCTACACCAACCAAAAAATCCTCATTCTTTATTAATTCAAACTGTAAATTCTTATTTATTTTATGTTTACGAAAATGCTCCATTAAACCGTCAAGCTTCACATTATCTTTATTGTATGTTTCCTCACTGGTAATGTGACAACAAATTATATTAACATCTAAAGGGTTAACTATTTGAGATAGTTTTTCCAAGGCTAAAAAATCAACATCACTAAAAGTGGATAGGTATCCGATATTTTTAATATTATCTATACCTGTATAATTAAAACTTTCTGGAATAGCCAAAACGGGTCGCTTAGCCAATTCAAATATTTCTGCAGTAACACTTCCTATTAAATCAACCTTCTTTTTATCAACACCTCTGGTTCCCATAACAATTACTGAAGGTTCATAGAATTGACTATAGCCTAATATTTCATCTTCAGCAACCCCTCTTTTTACTACGGAATGAATTTTAACACCCTTTAATTCATCTTCCTTAACCTTATGCTTAAGCTCTTTCTCAATTTCTTTAATCTTAGTTTCGCTTTCATCTCTTAAATCAGAACTCAAATCTTCAAGATTTACATCATAAACATAGGAATCACTAAATGGCAATCCACTATTAACAGGTGAGAAATAAGAATTAAATAATGTAATCTCTCCTTTTAATCTACTAACCCAATCAAAGGCAAAATCAACAGCTTTTTTAGAATATTCAGAAAAATCAACAGGGCATAAAATCTTAATATTCTTATCCAGTTTAATCTCTTTTCGCTTCACGTCATAATCAGCTTCACGAATAGCATCAAACACCATCATAGCTTGTTCAAAATCAACTTCTTTAATATTAATCTGAACCCCGGATGATATAGCTCCCTGTATTAAATTAATATGCTCTAAGAAACAATCTATCCCCTCATTTTCGAGAAGTGATTTTACCAAGTGAGACTTTTCATAGGTAAGTGTTGCCAGTGTAATAATCTTATCATCCATAGCCAAAAAATTTAAATGTTTCCTGACTATAATTTAAGAAAATAATCACACAAAAGCCAATATTAGAAAGCTTACTTCAAGTAATAAAATAGGTATTATTTATTCAGGCTTTTTGAATGAGTTCCAGAAATGACTATTATATTTTTCGTTATTGAAATATTGACGCCCTTTGATAGAACCATCGAAAGGAATAACATCTATTACTTTAAGAAATACTTTTGACACTTTTGAATTTATAGTGTACTTATAATCAACTGTATTTAAAATAAACCCTTCTTCACTTTTACGATAAGTTACTTCAGTTTCATATTGAACCTTAGCTTCCGGAGCATTTTGGGGTTCATTAAAATCATTTCCATGAATAAATGTATTATTTCGGGTAACGACACTGCTGTTTTTCAATATTACATTATTGTTTACTGTAATCCATATTTTTCCGGAATAACTATTTGCATTAGGATCTCCACAATTTTGAATAGTAGGTTTATTACTTTCATAAGAGATTACCCAAACAGAATCTCCATCAAATACATCTGTTCCTTCAATTTTTATTTCAAAATCACTTACACTTTCGGTTGATAAAATATTACCAGGACAACGTACAATATCACTATTAATAACCTGATCAATAAACGTTAATCCTTCTGAAAAACTCTGAGGTTCTTCTTGTTTTGAGTTTTCAATCACTTTGTAGTTTCTATTTTCAAATGCATCAGTAAATGTGCGTGATTGATATCCTGTTTTGTCCGTCATTAAAAATATTTGCGAACTTTCATTTCCATTACCATTTGAGGTATTCAGAAAACATTTATATGAGAATGCATGCGTATTATAATTATCAGAGATTAGATTTGATGCCGATTTTATAATTCCGTAGCCTATTTTTGATTTGGCAGTTACATCAACCTCTGAAAGATCATAATTCATTGGAATCAATTGTATTTTAACATCTTCCACATCTACCCAATTACTCACTGCAAACGATTTTGTTTTATAACCCACAGCTGAAATCATCACAGTTTTATCACTCAAAGCATTTGATAATTCCAACTCAAAATAACCATTTAAATCAGATGCTGTTCCTAAATAAGTATTTTCAACCCCAATATTAGCAAACTCTACAGGCATATTTGTTTCTGCATTTAATACCACTCCTTTTACCGTAAAATTTTGAGCTACAATGTGTGAAAAGGTCATTGCAATACTAAGGATTAAAAACACAGATATATAATACTTCATTTGTTTCATGTTTGTATCTTTTATTTTCTGATGTATTACCAAAACAATCAGAATAACTTTAAAATTAAAGAAGGCTAATTTATAAATAAACCTCAACAACTTCATATTATTTTGAATCAAATAATCAGATTGGTTAATTGAATAGTGATTAAAAAAACTTTACTACTTTTGGTTTGTATTTATTAACTCAAATAAGATATAATGCGAAAACAAATCATATTAGGAATTATACTTTCTCTATCATTAAACAGTTGTGTTGTTTCAAAAAAGAAATACGATGCTGCATTACTTGAAAATTCAAAGCTGAATAAAAAACTGAATTCCGTACAAGATGAAAATAAAGACCTTAACAGCAAGGTTAACGTAATGGTTAAGGAGTTTGAAGAAATGAAAAATGAACTTCACCTGAGCAATGCTGTTAAATCGGATGAAATGAGTGATTTATTGGTAAAAGTAACACAGCTTTCTGACTTAAACGATAAGCTTGAGAATGAACTTCAGACAACTTTAAATAAATACAAATCACAAAAACAAACTTCTCAATCTGTTTTAAGTGAACTTGAAGATCTTAAAAAAGACAATCAAAAACTAATAAGAGATACTGCCAGTATTAAATATGCTCTTAAACTTTCAAAAGAGAGATTTACACAACTTGAAGATGAAATGGCTCTTCAAAAGGATAAATATGCAAAACTAAGCACTTCGAACCAAACGATGACTAAAGAACTGAAACTAAACAAACAAAAATTAGTTTCGTTTGAGCAGCAACTTATTTCAAATAAAGAAAAACTTGAAACCATATCAAAAACCTTTATTGAATTAAGAAAGGAAATGCTAACTGCAAATTCGAATAATCAGACAATAGATCCTAATAAAAACAAGAATATTGATAAAATAGCTAAGGAATTAGGTCATTATTAAAAAGATATTAATCTTATAAAATACAAACGGCATTAGTTTTAAATTGACTAATGCCGTTTTTTATTTCTTAATTTTCTCCTGCAAGAATAGCTGCCCCATAAGCTCCTACAAACTGAGGAGATTCTGGAACTATGATATCCGGGCCAACTGCTTCTTTTAACAAATGAACCATGCAAACATTATTAGCAACACCTCCGGCAAACATCAAAGGAAAATTCATATTCTGCCTTCGAATCATTCCAATTGCCCTTTTGCAAACCGATTGATGTATTGCTAGTGCAATATCATTACGATGACACCCTTTAGCCATCAAGGAAGTAACCTCAGACTCAGCAAATACAGCACACATACTATTTATTTCAATACCTTTATTGCCAAGCAAAGCAGATTCCCCTATCGTTTCAGAAGTATATCCCAAAGAAGTAGCCATCATTTCCAGAAACTTTCCGGTACCGGCGGCACACTTATCATTCATTTCAAACTTAAGCACCTTTCCCTTTTCATTTAAGGAAATCACTTTCGTATCCTGACCTCCAATATCCAATACACCTCTGATTCCGGGATATAAACTGGCAGCTCCTACTCCATATGCTTTAATTTCTGTTACTGTTGAAAAATCGAAAGTTACCTCAGCTATAGATCGTCCATAACCCGTAGCCATAATTTTATCAAACGAAACATCTGAAATCAATTCTTTAATTCGCTCAACAGGATTATGACCAGACTCTGTTTGTCGAGAAACAATTTGCTGACCATTTTCAATAACAACTAATTCTATACTTCTTGAACCAATATCAATCCCTGCACACTTCATTGAAAAATTCTTTAAGAATGAGCCCGTTACTTGATCATTTCTACAAAAGCCTCTACTCTGGTAGATAACTGACCTAAATCCTCCTGACTATAATCAGTTTCTATTCTTAAAACAGGAATTCCTTTCTTCTCCAACTGTTTTTCAACTGAAAATGATTCCATAATATATGGCTGACAGAACTGAAGTCCGTAATGTATCACACCATCAGCATTATACTTCTCTACCATTTCCTGAATATGATCAACACGCTCATTATTCGGTGTAAAAACAGCACAATCAATTTGGAAATAACGATCCACAATAGCATCAATTAATCCATCCAAAGTTGTTGCTGAATCATCTGTTAGATTACGTAAGCCTCTTTCTCCAATACAAGACTCTTCACCAACGATTACTGCACCTGAAGATTCAATAACAGAAGGTAATTTCCAGTTAGGCACAGCCATTGGACAACCTGAAATAACAATACGGGGTAAGTTGGCTTCTTTTACACCCTTATTTTCTTTAATATCAAGCTCTATATGATCACAAATTGCATTTACATTTTCTGTAAAACGATCGATATTATCTAAGAACGAAACCTGATTAATCAATAGTGCATCAAGCCCAGAAACTGGTGATGGATTAGCTGCTCTTAAACTACTCAAGCGATGCAAAGCTTTTCGTTTGGCATTAACAGAAGCAATACCTTGTTTTAAACCTTCAAAAGTCACCTTATTACCAGTCATTTCTTCCAACTGCTGTATGAATTTCATAAACTCTTGTTTAAGCATTTGTTTAGACTCCGGTGTTTTTGTTTGAGGTAAATCCATTTGATAAAAATTAGGAACAAGATCCTTAAATGTTTCAAATGATTTTTTCTTTCCATCGCAGGTATTTTCACCAACAATTAAATCTGCCACTTCCATATAAGGACAAACCTTACCAAGTTTAAATCCAAAGAAAGACTTAATTAATGAACAAGTATTACGAGGAATAACCTGTTCCACTTCTTCCTGAGCAAAATCAGCGCCAGAACATAATCCCACGGCAGTACAACCTGCTGCAAGAACCATTTCTTCTGGAACAAACACACAAAAGGAACCAATAATTTTTTTACCTGCTTCTTTCTCATCACATAATTCTTTGATTCTTAACCCATGAGCTTCACTCATTACAAAATCAAAGTATTCCATTCCTTTTGCTCTTTTTTCCTGAGCCATGTAAATGGATTGGTAGGCACCACCTAATGCTTCAAGTAAAGCATTATGATTATCGTTATCCAGACCTAGATCGGTCCACATTTTTGTATAGTCAGACATTATTATAACTATGATTTGATTATAAATTTCAATTTATTATTGCACCAGATAAAATGCAACAGGTACCTTAAAAACAACTATTCTTCCAACGTCTTTTGCCAATGCTTATCATAAGCTTCAACAATTCGCTGAACTAAAGGATGTCGTACAATATCTTTAACTGTAAACTGAATCGTTTTAATTCCCTTTACATTTTTAAGAATTTTCATAGCCTGAACCAATCCCGACATTGATGTTTTAGGTAAGTCGATTTGTGTAATATCGCCAGTAACCACATACTTCGTACTTTGCCCCATACGGGTTAAAAACATCTTAATTTGATTGGCGGTTGTATTCTGAGCTTCATCCAAAATAACAAAAGCCTCGTTTAAAGTACGGCCACGCATATATGCTAAAGGAGCAATCTGAATGGTACCATTTTCCATGTAATCTTTAAGCTTGGCAGATGGAATCATATCCTGTAAAGCATCATATAAAGGTTGTAAATAAGGATCTATCTTTTCCTTCATATCTCCTGGTAAAAAGCCTAATTTTTCGCCAGCTTCAACAGCTGGTCTACTTAAAATAATTCTTCTTACTTCACGTCTCTTTAGTGCTCTTACAGCTAAAGCTATTGCAGTGTATGTTTTACCAGAACCTGCTGGTCCAATGGCTAGTATCAGGTCATTTTTATCGTATTCTTTTACAAACAACTGCTGATTTGGAGTTCTACCTCGGATTGGTTTTCCGTTAACGCCATAAAGAATAACATCATCAACTTCTTTTTTCTTTCCGGCTATTCCACTATCTATAATTTCTACAATAGAATGCTCGCTAAGTACATTATATTCGTTGTAATGATCAATTAATAAGTGAACCTTTTCTTCAAAAGCAGCTACTTCTTCCGCATCTCCCATGGCTTTTAACCAATCTCCTCGTGCTACGATTCGTAATTTTGGAAACTTATTTCTTAAAATTTCGAGTTTTACGTTCTTTACCCCTAAAAACTCAATTAAATCTACCGATTCAAGATAAATTAGTTTTTCTATCATATATATTTTACCTAACAGTGCTGCAAATTAAAACAAATTTAATCTATTCCATATGAGTTTCCTTCTTTATTTTTACTTTTGGTTTTCATTAAATTCCTAAAAAAAATTGACTATGCAAGATAAATTGAGCTCTTTTGAAAAGCTTCTGAATATTATGGACGAACTAAGAGCAAAATGCCCTTGGGACAAAGAGCAAACCAATGAATCGTTACGAACCTTAACTATTGAAGAAACTTACGAATTAGCTGATGCAATTATTAAAAATGATATCACTGCATTAAAGAAAGAACTTGGCGATATTCTGTTGCATATTGTATTTTATGCCAAAATTGGAGAAGAGAACAATCAGTTTAACATTAAAGACGTGATTGATTCTTTAAACGAAAAACTGATTTATCGTCACCCCCATATTTTTAGTGATACAGAAGTTAGTAATGCCAGAGATGTTGAAGAAAACTGGGAAAAGCTTAAATTAAAAGAAAAAGGTGGCAACAAGTCTGTTTTAGCTGGAGTTCCGGAAAGTTTACCGGCATTGGTAAAAGCAAACAGAATACAAGAGAAAGCCAGAGGAGTTGGCTTCGATTGGGAAAACAGAGAACAGGTTTGGGAAAAAGTTCAGGAAGAGATTAATGAAGTTAAGGAGGAAATTTCGAAGCACGATCAGGATAAAATTGAATCTGAATTTGGCGACCTGCTATTCTCTATTATTAATACAGCCCGCTTATATGGCGTAAATCCTGAAAATGCACTGGAAAGAACCAACCGCAAATTTATAAGCCGCTTCAACTATCTGGAAGAAAAGACCATTAAACAAGGAATAGATCTTAAAGAAATGTCCTTAGAAGAAATGGATGTGATTTGGGAAGAAGCTAAAAAATATGATAAGTTGAGTGATAAATAAATCACTCAACAATTTTCATTTCAGTTCTTCGGTTCTTAGCTCTACCTTCTTCTGTATCATTTGTTGCTACAGGATCTGCCATTCCTTTTCCTTGGTGAGATAACCTTGTTTTATCGATGCCTGCTTCAATCAAATAATTATAAACCTGCTCTGCTCTTTTATTACTCAGGTTAATATTATAATCCTTGCTTCCAACATTATCTGTATAACCAATAATTTTAGCTTTAACAGTTGAATTTATATTTAAGAAACTAACAATTTTTTCCAGCTCAACTTCTGATGCATCCTTAAGTACATAACTATCTGTTTCATAAAATATATTTTTCAAAACAATTTGTTGTCCCACCTTAATCTTCTTCAAATAAACATCCATAACCATTGGATCAACAGATGATGTTTCTTTTTCCATGTCAAAATGATCTGAATAAAATAAATAACCTTCCTTGGAAACATTTAAAGCATATGATTTACCAGCTGGCAAACAAATTAAAAATTCACCTGAAAAACCGGTTGACGATGCTCTTACCACCATTTGTTTGGTATGAATATCCTTTAACTCAAAAGAAGCTTCCAGTTTTTCTTTGGTATCATTATCAAATACTCTACCCCTTACATACGATACAGGTTGGGGTCTGATTTCGGGAGGCATATTAAAGCTATACAAGTCTTTTCCACCAAAAGATGAACCAAACCTTTCAGAAGAAAAATAAGCTTTTTGTCCATCAGCTGTAACAATCAAACCCACATCATCTCCCGTTGAATTTATAGGATAACCTAAATTCTCAGGTTTTTCAAATTGATTATTTTCGTCTTTTCTTGATAAAAATATATCCATCTCTCCCATACCAGGCCATCCGTTTGATGAAAAATATAAAGTATGGTTATCCGGATGAATAAATGGAGAAACCTCATTAAAAGGGGTATTTACATGATCGCCTAAGTTCTCAGGCTTTCCAAAGAAAGGCGTACCATCTGACTGGTAACCAATCAAAACAGCCTTCCATATATCATTTCCACCTTTACCTCCTCCTCGGTTTGAAGAAAAATATAAGGTTCTTCCATCAGACGAAAAACTGGGTTGAGACTCCCAATAAAGCGAATTTACCGGAGGGTCGATATTTTTAGGTGTACTCCATCCATACTCAGTTCTATAGCTAAAATAAATATCACATGAACCTCTGGTATCACTTCTGCCACATGCTGTAAAAAACATCCAGTTTCCATCAGCAGAAAGTGTTTGAGCACCTTCGTTACTATCCGTATTAATAGGTGCGGTTAAAGCTTTACCTTTCGTCCACTCCCCTGAATTATCTTTAACTGCTTTATAAAAATCTTCGTGATAGTAATTAGCCATTGAAGGAACAAATGGTTTGTTTACCAAGGCCTGTTCTCGGGGAACTAAAACCGTATATACCAAGGTTTGATCATCAGCTGTTATACTGGGCCAATATTCGTTATTTACGGTATTAATATTATCACCCAGATTTACTGCCTCAATATTCCTTGGATTTTCTTTCGCAACCTTAACAAACAATGTTTTTTTAATCCAATTATCTACTTTTTCCTTCGATTTAACATTACTTGTTTTGGTATAATACTTATTAAACCATTTCAAAGCTTCATCAAATTGATCCAAGTGAAAATTGGCTATCCCTAAACTATAGTAACTGAACACATAAAATGTTGAATCTTTACTAATAACAGTTTCTAATAAATTAGCTTGATTCTGATAATCTTCCTGTGCATAATAAACTTCTGATAACAATAAATAAGCTTCAAGAAAATCCGGATCTTTTTCAATCGCCTGGTTCAAAGGCATCTTGGCTCTTTCAAACTGATCCATACTAAAAAAGTGCTCTCCTTCTTTATAAAAAGTAGCAGCCTTTTTTGATTTGGTAGTTAACTTCTGTGCATATCCAGAAACATGGAAAAGAATTAAAAAAAATACGGATAAATATAACGTAGTTCTGTAAGTATGTTTCACTAGTACTTATTTAAGGTTTAAAACAAAAGTAGCATTATACTACAATATACCCGGTAACAAATCTGAAAAATTTTACACCTAAAGTATATTGACATCAAGATTTAACTATTGTAACTTTAATTAATATAGAAGTTTAACATAACACTAAATCTCATGGAACATAAAGAGGTACTGTTAGATGTAAATAACAAAGAACCAAAACTTATTCTTACGAATATGATTGAAGCTCAGGAAACAGGTGATTTAGAATTATTTGCTTCTTGCTTTGTTCATGATTCAAAAGCTGTAAATATTGGAACTGACAACGATGAATTTTGGATTGGCTGGAGACCCTTTTATAACTACATGAAAAAGATGATTCAGCAGAAGAAAGGAATGAAAATTACAGCCAAACAAACTCATGTTGAAGTTGATGATGAATGTGGAATTGCCTGGTACTCCCAACTTATTGACACTTGTCTGGAAACAAAAGGCGAACCTTTTAGATTAGAAGGCTTTAGACATACGGGCGTAATGAAGAAAATTGACAATCAGTGGAAAATTGTACAATCGCATATGTCAATAGCCTATGAACCACAAACGTAATGCATAAATTAAAAATACCTTGAAATCAGCCAAAACCGGGATTCGCTTTAAATTTGAACCCGGTTTTTTATTTTTGTAGAAAAAATCACATGAAGAAAGCTACGCCTGAGGAACTAAACATTCTTAAAGAACATATCCAAACAAGAGCCAACAAAACAGAAACAGTATCCTTAACCCAATACATAATTGATCGTCCACACCTAATTGAAGAGCTTTATCATTTAATTTTTACTTGCGATAAAAAAGAACAATGGAAAGCAGCCTGGCTTTTTGAACACGTTTATCTTGAAGATAAAACAATCATCCGACCTTTTTTAAAGGATATGATAAAACGATTCCCAAACCTACAATCTGATGGCGTTAAGAGACATTTTTCAAAGATGCTAGCCTATTCTGATATCAATAACTTATTGGATGGTAATTTCATTAATATTTGTTTCGATTGGCTTATTTCGGAAAAGATTCCTGTTGCAGTTAAAGCTAACTGCATGCATATTCTTTACAACGCAACAAAAGTTTACCCTGAACTTAAACCTGAATTAAAGATGATTCTTGAAGAACAATTCGATAATAACACTGCAGGTTTTAAATCCAGAGCGAAGAAGATACTGAAAGAAATAAGTTAAATTTTATCGTTGTCAGTTTGTTTATAAACCCAATGATTTCATTTTTGCAACTAATTCCTCTTTATCAACCTTTTCAAAACCTGGCTCATAAGTTTCATTATTAGGGTTCGTTTCAAAACTTGTAAAATAAACCTCGTCGTTAATAATCTTAAATCCAATGATCATAACTTTTTGGTTTGATGGGATATTATTAAAACCAATAATCTGTGATTTGATATTATATGAGTTTGGTCGCATTATAGAACGATTTTCATTAAAGATTGCATAGTAGTTTCCTGCAACTGTTTTAGTATGTATTTTAATGTCCTTTTTATTTTGGTAATAATAGAATTTATCACAATTTATCCACCCCATTTTATTGGTCCTAAGATAAAATTCCTTAAATAATTGATTTTGCTTCTCGTATTTCTGAATAACAGAATCGTTTTGTACAAATACATCAAAATCTGCTTTTGAAGTTTGTCTGTTAGTTGAATCTATAGGAAGACCACTATTCAAAATAAAATCAAATGGAATCATTATTTCAACAGGAACAATTCGTCCTTTTTGTGTGCCCGGAATCCAACGTGGCGTTAAACTAAGTACTCTTAATATTTCATAATCTAAAGAGGGATGAACACTTTTAACTATTTTAGGATTTTTTATGCTACCTGACTTATCTACTATGAAGGAAACTAGCACTCTACCTTGAATTCCTTTTTCCTGCGCAATCACTGGATACCTTAATCGAGAACTTACATATGACTTAAAAGCTCCAACACTACCACCTAGAAAAGTTGGCATATTATCCACTATAAAATAATCACGCTCGATTTGTTCTATTACAGGTTTAGTCTTTAACAATTTCCAGTCAACACCATCATTTGTTTCGAAGCCAGTAAACATATGCATAGAATCATTCTCAGTAATACCTCTGAAGTTTATTCCAATATCAAACTGATCTTTTATAACACATTCCTTATCATCTGAAAATGCCTGGATATACAACATTCCACCTGTCTCAAGTATTTCATGCCCTGATTGAGTAGTTAAATTAGCATCAATCATTTCCGGTACATCATAGTATTCTGTAACCTCAAATCTTATTAATCCTTTAGGTTTAGCCTGGGTTTCTCTTACAATCAAACTGTTTTGGGGAATTTCTATTCTAGTTCCGTCTTCACATTCAATAATTGTATCGTTCATATTATCAATCAGAAAACCTTGGGAAGTTTTGTAATTGGGTTCTTTAGGAATGTATTTTATGGAAGGTAAAAAAATATCTACTTTTCTAAACTCTACATGATTTGAAAGGCTTTTAGCTTCTCCAAAATTATTTTTTTCAATTCGTATTGTTTGATCTACATCCAATATAACATCCTCAATGGCCTCTAACCTTCTTTTAACAAGTAATTTATTATAAGTGGTTGTTCCAACAGTATCAGCAAATCCCTCAAGAATAACTTCTGTTGGATTATTGGCTTTGATAAATTCCAGTATATGAACTTTTGATTTTTCATCTACCTGCCATTTATCAAAATCAAAATTGACTGTTAAGTTTTGTGAGAAAGTAAAAACTGAAACTAATGATGTAAATAAAAATAATGTAAGTCTTTTCATAGTTGTTTATTGTATAATTCAAAAATGAGTATACCATGTTTTTCAATAGATATGCCATTAGAATACACACTTCTAATACCTATTGATTAACAGAGATATAACAAATTAAAATATATAATAAAGGAGGTAAAAACTCTCAATATTATCGCCCAAATGGGCGATATTACAGACATTACATTATATAGAATAAGTAAGATTATTTCTAGCACTGCTTGATAATAAACAACTATGATTACTTTAACTCAAAAGACGTTAAAATTATTCTTGAAAATCACACTTTGAATTTTCATGCTTCCATATTACCGAAATATCTGTTAAATCATCATAAAATTCATTTGTAAAACCTAAGTTATCTCCATCACAGTTCTGAACAATTGAAATGTAATCGACTACAGGATTACAATTACCATAATAGAAAACAGTAGCTCCATTATACACAGCCTTAACATAATAGGCATACTCATCCTCTTTAACATCATCAATTGCATTCTTTAGCCAAGGTATATCTTCTGCAGGATTTGATACATCGCATATATCAACTTTATCATTATCATCCGCTTTATCACAAGAGTTAAAAGTCACTGATATAATAAGAGCAAGCAATCCCCAAAAACTGATTAATCTTTTCATCTGCTTATATTTTATTTTTAATTAGTACCTACTAGATGGGAAATAGTTTTATAGGTTGCTTGATTCTAAAAAATTAAATTCTAATTACAGGAGAGCTTAAAGTTTTATAACCATACTATTATCTATTTTGCCTATACTTTAGACGCTATTTTAATAGTCCGAATCTTCTGCCTAAAATCCCATGCCTATAGAAATAATTTTTATAGGCATAGGATTTATTTTTATAGGCATAGGATTTATTTTTATAAGCATAGAAATAAATCCTATAAGCATAAAATTTAAAGTTTATACTTATGGCTTATTTTATAGATAATTTTTCTTTTTGCTATAACATTAAAAAATGAACTGTCTATGCCTAAAAACAACAAGCGCCACATTGTTTTTAATGTAGCGCTCGCTTTATATTTTAAGAACTTGGGCAGCTTAAGTTGAACATAACAGCTAGCCTTCCCTTTACTATTGCAAGTTATTTTTTCAATTGATCCTTAAATAGCTTTTGAAACTTTTCAACCTTAGGACCTACTACCATTCGGCAATAGGAATTTTCCGGGTTGTTTTCAAAGTATTCCTGATGATAATCTTCTGCTTGATAAAACTTTTCAAACGGCGTTACTTCTGTAACAATTGGATCATCATATAACTTTTCTGCATTAACCAATTCTATTTGCTTTTCTGCAATTTCTTTTTGTTTTTCTGAATGATAAAAAACTGCTGATCGGTATTGCGTACCAATATCTGCTCCTTGTCTGTTTAACGTTGTTGGATTATGTATACTCCAGAATACAGTTAGTAGTTCTCCAAACGAAATTACATCCGGATCAAATGTAATCTGACAAACTTCAGCATGATTAGTGGTTCCTGTGCATACTTCCTTATAGGTAGGATTTTCTGTTGTACCTCCTGAATATCCTGATTCCACAGAAATAACACCTTCCAGTTGATCATAGACCGCTTCTACACACCAAAAACATCCTGCTCCTAATGTGGCAACTTCTTTATTTTGCGATTGAGTATTCATATTTATATGTAAAACGAATGATATTAAAATGACTATTTTTTTCATTGTAACAATATTTGCAATTGTAATCAATTATTTTGTTATAAAACAACCCATTCTGTCATATGGTTCGATAATGCATTCATTTTTCACTTTGAAATACGCTTGCTATTTGTAATTTTGAGGCTGCGTTAAAAACACAATCAAAACAAAAGAATGAGTAGTTTACCTCCATTGGCTGAGCGACAAAGACCTACAAATCTGGATACATACATTGGCCAGGTTCATTTAGTGGGTAAAGATGCAGTATTACGTAAAATGATTGATTCAGGCGTAATATCTTCTATCATTTTATGGGGACCTCCCGGAGTTGGTAAAACTACTTTGGCAAAAATTATAGCCAAACAACTGGATAGACCATTTTACATCTTGTCTGCTATTAATTCAGGTGTAAAAGATGTACGGGAAGTCATTGAAAAGGCTAAGAAAGTCAAGTTTTTCAACAGTCCAATTCCGCTGTTATTTATCGACGAAATTCACCGTTTCAGCAAATCACAGCAAGATTCACTATTGGGTGCTGTTGAACAAGGCGTTTTTATTTTAATTGGTGCTACAACCGAAAATCCATCATTTGAGGTTATATCCCCACTTCTTTCAAGATGTCAGGTTTATGTTTTAAAATCCTTAGAAAAAGATGACCTTAGAAACTTATTAAATAAGGCGCTTACAACAGATAGTATTTTAAAAGAAAAAGATATTGAAATAGTTGAAGAAGAAGCGCTGTTTCGTTTTTCGGGTGGTGATGCGCGTAAGCTTTTAAATATTTTGGAGTTGGTGATTAATGCCCAGAGTGGCGAAAAAATAAAAATTACCAACGAAGAAGTAACCAGATGCCTGCAGGAAAATCCAGCTGCCTACGATAAAAATGGAGAGATTCATTACGATATCATTTCGGCATTTATTAAATCTATACGGGGAAGTGATCCTGACGGTGCAGTGTATTGGCTGGCCCGAATGGTTGAAGGCGGTGAAGATCCTAAATTTATTGCCCGAAGATTGGTAATTTCGGCCTCTGAGGATATTGGTCTGGCCAATCCCAATGCTTTACTTCTAGCTAACCAATGTTTTGATGCAATAAATCGTGTAGGCTGGCCCGAAGGACGAATAATTCTGTCTCAGACAACAATTTATTTGGCCACCAGTCCCAAAAGTAATTCGGCGTATTTGGCTATTAACAAGGCGCAATCAATAGTAAGGCAAACAGGTAATATTCCTGTGCCTTTGCATCTTAGAAATGCTCCTACCAAATTAATGAAAGAACTGGGTTATGGAAAAGAATACAAATACTCCCACGATTACGAAAATAATTTTGTAGAACAGGATTTCTTACCTGATGAACTTAAGAAAACCCGTTTTTATACCCCACAAAAAAACCAGCAGGAAATAAAAATATTTGAGCGTTTAAAAATGCTTTGGAAAAAGAGGTACTAGGGAGTTAAAAGTACAAAGTTGAAAGTTGAAAGTAGAAAAGTAACAAAGAACTCTAATATTTATATTAATTATACAGAGGTTTTAATATACGAATATATGCAGTATCCTGTACTATTTGAGAAGATATAGTTGTAGTATTAAATTTTACTTTTAGCAATTCATCATTAAACTCAAGAATTTGCATAGTATTTAAATTAATCTCCGTATCTGAACTTATAGGTACAGGAAACTTAACTTCTGTATCATTAAAGTTAATTAAAGTATTGCTTATAATAGAATAGCTACTTATAAGGTCAACATAACTACAATAAAAAGATCCTATTTTATAAACTGGAGTTGGTTTATAATCTTCAATATTTCTATCTCCAAATGAAATTAACTGATCTGTTTCTATTAATTGATTTTCATTATTAAAATAATACCAAGTAGTATCAGGAAGTATATACCTTTCTCCAGAACTTGAAACCAAAGTCCATGGTTCTGAATTATTTGTAGAAATAAATCTTTTACCTTTTAAACAGGTTACATCATAATCAATTATACTATCATCTTTTGAACAACTAATTGCAAAAGCAAAAATTGCAATAATTAATATACTTTTCCTCATAAATAAGCTAAAACAAAAAACTACAATTATAAAACTACTCCGTTCTTAGAAACTCACATTTTACTGAATCAATTTTCTCAAAACGTCCTATTACTTTATCTATTTCTGATTGTCGCAGACTAAATTCTATGGTGCAAGTCAAATCAAATTGCTGATTAACAATATTCAAACTTTCATCTTTAACTATTTTCATAATATCATTCATTACCAAATAGTCAAAATTGACAGCATAAATATCATTTACCGTTTTTTCAACAATAGTAGTATTGTTAATGGCATCAATAGTGGCTTCTTTATAGGCATGAATCAATCCCGGAACACCCAATTTTGTACCACCAAAATAGCGAATAACAACCACTAAAATATTGGTAAGTTCGTGCGATTTTATTTGTCCGTGAATAGGCTTTCCTGCAGTTCCGGAAGGTTCACCGTCGTCATTGGCCCTGAATCTCAAACCATCCACTCCTAATTGCCAGGCAAAACAATGATGGCGAGCATCGTAATATTTTTCTTTTAAAGCGCTAACATGTTCCTTTATTTCCTCTTCTGAGTAAACCGGATAGGCATACGATATAAATTTACTCCCTTTCTCTTTATAAATCCCCTCTGAAGGTTCTGCTATTGTTTTGTATTTATCTAGAATCTGATCCATAACCAGAGGCAAAATTAATAAATCTAAAACACTGACATAATTCTTTGCATTAGTAATTTATTTAAGTGTAATTTTATATGATAAAATCCTTCGCAAATGAATATAAAAGGCAATCACATCATATACAATGGAAAACTATTATTAGCAAGTGAAATAACTACTCCTGATCCATCACTATATGCAGTAATATATGAGGTTTTTAGAATTGAAAACTACAAACCATTGTTTATACATGATCATTTGGTACGAATGTTCAACAGTCTGCAAAAAGCAGTAACCAAAGTGTCTTTTAGTAAAGATGACATCATAAATGATATCGACAATTTAATTTCAAACGAGAATATAAAAGATGGAAATATCAAGATATCATGTTTTAGCACAAAAAACACGGTTGAAACTTTACTGATACATTATATTCCTACTTTTTACCCAAGCGATGAGATGTATAATAATGGAGTAAGCACTATTCTATTGCATGCTGAAAGAGAAAATCCCAATATCAAAATTGACAATACAAGCACCAGAAAAAAAGCCATTGATATACTTAATAACAGCCATCATTACGAAGCATTATTGGTAAACCATGATGATTTAATAACAGAGGGAAGTAAATCAAATATCTTCTTTATTCATGGAGATCATATTTACACCTCACCGGAGCATTTTATTTTGCCAGGTATTATGCGATCAAAAGTGATTGACTGCATTTTAAAAGAAGATATAGAGTTAAGATTCGAATGTCTAAATATTAACCAACTACAACATATTGATGCAGCATTTATAACAGGAACCTCACCCAGAATTTTACCTATCAGCCAAATTGATAATTTTAAATTAGATGTAAATAACAAGCTCCTTCGTTTATTAATGAAAGACTTAGCAGAATTGATTAGATAATTAATTGTTCTTCATATGATTATCAATATCTTTTTTCGATAAAATTGACTAAAGTACCAAATATTGGTATATTTGTCAAAAAGGAGAACTATGAATAAAAATACATCCATCACATTAGGCAATCATTTTGACTCTTTTGTACAAAGCAGTATATCTAGCGGTAGATATAAGAATGTTAGTGAAGTAGTTCGTGCAGGTCTTAGATTACTTGAAGAAGAAGAAAATAAAGTTATTGCATTAAGACAAGCTATTCAGGAAGGTATTGAAAGTGGTATTGCATACGACTTTGATCCTAAAGACCACCTAGAATCATTAAAAGCACAAAGAAAGAATAATGGCTAAATTTTATTTGACTAATAAAGCTGTTAAAGATTTAGCTAATATTTGGAATTATACTTTTGAAACCTGGTCTGAAAACCAGGCAGACAACTATTACCAAACTTTACTTGAAAACTGTCAGGATATTGCAGAAAACCCTCTAATTGGCAAAGCATATTTTAGTGTGGCAAAATCATTACTAGGCCTTCATGTAAATAAGCACATCATATTTTATAGAAAAGTTTCAGAAGACTATATTGAAATTACAAGAATATTGCACGAAATGATGGATTTAAAAAGTCACCTTATAGAGTAATAAAGCTCAATTATAACTTTTAAAAACCATAGCACTATTGTTTTTTCTAAAAAACAAGAAGGAGCAAATTTGCTCAAATACAAACCTGCTCTTCTTTATATATTATTGAATATCTAAATACTATCTTTTTATAGCCAATTGAGTTTTAGCAATTTTATTATATACTGTATCAGCAATATGCTCATAAGTACTCGAACCTGGTAAAACTGGCTCTAAAAACTCAACCATCACCTTTTTAAAAGGTCTCGGAAACTTACTTCCCTTTGGTAATGCATCGTAAGCCCCTTTTATAGAAACAGGAACAACCGGTACATTTAATTCGCGACTCAGAATAGCAAAAGTCTTTTTAAAATCACCTAAACTACCATTCTTTGTTCTGGTTCCTTCAGGGAAAATAATCAGGTTCTTTTTCTTTTTTAAAGCCTCTCCCATTTTTTGAATAGATTCCTTTAAGTCCTTATTCAAATCCATAATAATTACATGATTTCTATTGGCTATAAACTTTAACCAACGTTTGCTTACATGTTTTTCCTTAGCATAGAAATACGTATTTTTAATGGTTTTATTCTTTAAGAAAGAAGCCACAAACAGTCCATCGAAATAACTCTGATGGTTTGGAGCTATGATACAAGGTTCATCAGGAATATTTTTTAATCCTTTACCTTTTAATCCAAAATAAAGACTAAAAAAGAATTTGGATATCTTAACTAAAACTCTTCCTGTAAACCATGTTTTAGGTAGTGAAATATGTACCCTTTCCTTTAATATTTTGGTCCAGTCCACTTTTTCAACCTCCATCTTCTTTCTATTCTGATGCAGGTATTCACTCAACTCCAAAACATTATTAAACTGAGTCAATTCACCAGGATCAACATCTACTCCAAAGGTAGAATTCAGAAAAACCTGTAAACTCACCTTATCCAATGAATCAAGCCCTAAATCTAACTCCAGATGATGTCCGGGTAATACTTTTTTATGTTTTTCTTCTTCAAGATATTGTGCTACAATATTAAATTCAGCTAAATCAACCTGAACTACTTCTTGGGCCTGTACTTCCTGAACATTCTCTAAATCTGCCAGCTTAAACCTTCTGATTTTTCCTAATCGGGTTCTTGGTAACTCACCATCTAAAATGGTGACATCCATAATCTTTTTATAAGAAGCACATTGCTTGTTGTAATCTTCAATAACTTCTTTTTTTACGATTCGATACAGCTCTGCTTTATCTTTATGTTGATACGAAAGCTCATCGGTAGGAACCACAATTGCCTTAAACTGATCTCCCGACTGATAAACACCAACTTCTTTTACAAAAGCAGCATAACTCTCAATCTTATATTCAATTTCTGTAGGATTAATGTTTTTACCATTCGATAAAATCAATATCTCCTTTTTACGACCAGTAATAAATAAATAACCTTTATCGTCTATATGCCCAAGGTCTCCTGTGTACAACCAACCATCCTTTAATACTTCAGCAGTTTCTTCTGGTCGGTTGTAATACCCTTGCATCACATTATCGCCTTTAGCAACAATCTCCCCTCCTCTGAACTCAACCTGACAAGAAGGTAAAATAAAACCCGGTGAGCCTATTTTCACTTTTCCCGGACGAGTAAAAGAAATCATTGGAGCTGTTTCTGTCATTCCATAACCTTCCAACACTTCAAAACCCAGGGTTGTAAAATCAGCACCAATCTCTTTTTCCAGAGCTGCACCACCAGAAATCATATATCTGATATTACCGCCAAACTTTTTATGTACTGTGCCAAACACTAATCGTGAAAAAGCTTGTGAGTTGACAGTTTCAGCCAATTTAAACAATGCTGATGCTACTTTACTCTTATTGATTTTATCCTTAATTCCTTTTCGGATAGCCGTATATAAACGAGGTACTCCTAACAATAAAGTTACCTTACATTCCTGAAGCGTTCTGATAATATCTTCAGAAGCCATAGATGGTGATAATGCTACTTTACCTCCTGCATATAAAGGCATAACCATAGTTCCAAGCATAGGGAAAATATGGTGTAATGGTAACAACATTAAAACAGTATCTGTTGATCTAAATATTTTAACATCTTCAGAAACAGCCTTAATATTTGCCAACAAGTTTTTAAAGGATAACATCACACCCTTTGGTTCACCAGTTGTTCCAGACGTATAGATAATTACCGCCGTCTTTTCTTCCTCAGGATCTATTACCGGAAATTCCAGGTTACTATTTAGAGCCTGATCTTCATAATCATCAATGACAATAACCTGGGGCTTATAGTCAACACTCTGTAAAGCCAACTCAAGATCCGGTTTCTTTCCTTTTGAAACAAAAACCACCTCCGGTTTGCTATCATTCAATATATAAGCAACCTCACTAACTGTGCTTAAATAGTCAATACCAACAGCAATTGCATCACTGTTCCAGGCTGAATAAAAACTATATATCCATCCTAATCTATTTTCTGAAAAAATACCAACTTTATGAGTTGATTCAGCTTTATACAAAGTAGAAAAATGAGCGATTTTCTCACCTAAAGCATTATAAGTTATCGTCTTCTCATTTGCTTGTACAGCAATATTCTCTCCCTTATTTATAAACATGTAGTATTTTTAAATGCGGCCAAATATAATTAAAATATAAATTCAAATGTTCAAATCCTAGTTTATATGACCAATTTCCATATTAAAACATGAATTCACGCTATTCAATATCTGATTTATAATCATTTATATCCAGGATATAAACCAATAATAAAACAGAAATTTAGTTCTTTTGTTTCAAAAAATCCAGAAACAAAAACAATTTATACTCTCATTATTGAAGATTGTTACATTCTATTTTTTAGCATACTCACTTGGCGATACCCCAAATTTGGTTTTAAAACTTTTAGAGAAGCTGGAAAGGCTGTTAAATCCTACGTTATACATGATTTCAGTAATATTGCCTTCATTATTTTGTATCATCTGAGCAGCCTTTTGAAGTCGGTAATTTTTTAAAATATCTTTCGCTGATTGATTGGTTATTGCTTTTAATTTTCGATACAGATGAGTAGAACTTAAACCTAATTGTGAACTTATTAAATCAACAGAAAGGTTTGGATTACTGATATTTTCGGAAATAATATCCATTACTTTTTTAATAAATATTTCATCCTGATTCAACTCTGAAGCATCTAATTCCATTGGTTTAATGAGTAATTGCTTCTTAATAAAATCATATAACTGCTTATCCCGTTCCAGTAAATTAACGATACATGCTTTTAAATAATTAATATCAAATGGTTTGGTAATATACATATTGGCCCCACTCTCAATTCCTTCTACTTTTTGCACATCTAATGATTTAGCTGTTAAAAGAATAACCGGTACCTGATGAAGATTAGGGTTTTGTTTCAGCACTTTACACATTTCGAGCCCATCCATAACAGGCATCATAATATCCGAAACAATAATATCCGGCTTTACTTCTTCTGCCATCTCCAGACCTTTACTACCATTAGTAGCTTTAAATATATTGTATTCGGCACCTAAATTAATTTCGATATAATCGAGAATATCAGGGTTGTCATCTACAATCAATAGCTTTTTAAGATGTGTTTTATCTACAGACTCTCTTTTATTTTCCTCTGCTGGCTCCTCTTTATTAGTTTCACTTAGTACAACAGTTTCTGCATCCGGCAATTCTATTGGAAAAACGAAAGTAAATTCACTACCTGCATTAAGCTCACTTTTTACCTTAATATCGCCTTGGTGCAGTAAAGCATATTGTTTAGCCATAGCCAAACCAATTCCGGTTCCCTGCTGACCAGATTCGTTATTACTGGCCTGATAAAAACTATTAAATATTTTAGCCTGATCGGCAATATTAATTCCAGCTCCTGTATCAATTACCTTAATCTGTACTTTATCAATCCGATCCTGAGTAATCTTATCCAAAACTACTTGTATTTTGCCATTGGGGGGAGTATGCTTAAATGCATTGGCCAACAAATTGAATAATATGGCTTCAGTTTTTTCTTTGTCACAAACCAATTTACAAGAAGGTTCGCCAGAGATAAACTCATAACTAATTTCATTACGCGATGCCAGGTCTATAAATGAATCATAAATCTCTCTTGAAAAAGCAACTATATCAACATTGCTTTTCATTAATGGTACATCTTGCTCTTCCATCTTCCTAAAATCCAAGATCTGATTTACCAGCTTCAACAGTCGTTTTGAATTTTTTTCAGCCAGTTTTAACATTTCAAGGTTCTTACCATGTAATTCTCCTGAATTTAAAACCTGCTGAATAGGTGATGTTATTAAACTAAGTGGCGTGCGGAATTCATGTGATATGTTGGTAAAGAATTGCTGTTTGGTATTTAATATCTCTTCTGAATGAACCTTTTCAAGGTTAGCTAACCGCAATTGATTGTATATCTGCTGTCTTTTTACATAAATTCTGAAAGTAAAATAAATTAGTCCTATAAATATTAATATATATAAGGCAATAAATGGTCTGCTGAGCCACAAAGGAGGCAATATAACAATATCCAGTTTTGTACTACTTTCACTTTGCAAACCTGCATAATTAATAGCCTCTACCTCCAATTCGTAAAGTCCGGGTTTTAAATTTGAATAAGCTGCATAATTAACGTCCTGGGTACTTCTCCATTCGGTATCAAAATTATTTAGTTTATACCTAAAATGACTCTTTTGAGGTAACCAATAATTCAATGTTGAAAAATAAAACGTCACTGAATTGTTAGAGTAATCTAACTCCAGATGCTTTGTATATGCGATATCCTTTTTAAGAACGTCTCTGGTTTGCGGTATATCCAGCTTATCATTATTAATTTGTAAGCCTGATATTACTGCATTGGGTAAAATCGCATGCTTAACATTAATGGCAGAATTAACCTCGACATAACCATTATCTCCCCCAAATAAAACAACCCCGTTTTTTGAAGAAGTACTACATTGTGAATAAAAGTTTTTTAGAGGAAAACCAGGATTTAAAGGCATTGATATAATCTTTCCGGAGTGTGTATTAAAACGTGAAACCGTTGTTAATGAAGCCATCCAGATATTTGTATCCTGATCAATTTCAAGACTTATGGGAGTTTGCACTACTGGATTATTGAGTGGATAAAGTATTATACTGTCTTTACTAGGAAAATATTGTGCCAACTGCTTGTTCGAAGCGATCCAGAGACTTTGTTTATCTAAAGATGTTAAACTTGAAATATTCTGCTTCTGAAAATGATCACTCACAGAGCCTACATTCTCTTTAACCAGTGTACTATGATCTATTTTATAAAGTCTGTCACTTTCAGTAAAATATATATCTTCAATACAAGCAAATATTCTATCCGGAGCGGCATCTTCTATTTTATCAAAATGAATAGCGCTCATATTTTTAAGATCTCCAGTTACCCTAAAAACACCGCCCTCCCAGGCATTTACCCAAAGCGTACCTTTATTTGTTAGGGCAAAACTACTAATATAGTTGGAAGTCAGTCCATTATTCCGATTGGCACTAATGGCGTGCATCTCTCTCTTTATGGGATCCCAGATGTTTATACCACCAGCAGTGGCAATCCATATTTTCCCGTATGGATCTTCTGCCAGAGCATAAGTATTATCCAACAATAATTTATACTCTGAATTAACCGTAAAATAACTTCGTTTACTGCTGTTTTGGTCCTGTACGATCACTCCATGAATTGTGGCCATATAAGTTTTACCATCACTGGCAACAAGCATATCTCGAATTTGATTTCCTGCTTTTTGATTATTGATGGAGTAAAACTCTTCGTGCAACTTAAAGAACGGATTCTTCTTGTTTATAGAACTAATTCCATTGGATGTAAGTAACCAAATCACATTATTTCTATCCCTAAAGATATCCCAAACCACATTGTTTGCAATACTATGATTAATGATCGGATTGTGATAATAGGCATCTATTTGTTCAAAATTCAAATTGAAAACCGAAAGTCCAAAATCGGTTCCCAACCACAGCTGATCATCTTCCCGGTGAATACACTTTACAACTTCATTACTGATTTTTGTGTTTGAACTGTTATAAAGAGTCGACTTTCCGGTTTTAGTGTTGAAAACAGATAACCCAGTTTCAGTTCCTATTAATAAAACAGTATCATTATCATCACTTAATGGTTTAATATCTAAAATCAGATTATTCTTTAATAAGGGTTTATAATCACCTTTTAAGTCAAACGATTCAAACTTGCCATTTTTATATTTATTGAGTTTATGATACGTGCCAATCCACATGGTACTGTCCTTTGTTTCATAAAAACAACGTATGGTAGAGTGGCTCAAATCACTATTTTGAGGATCAAAATATTTATATTGGTTTTTACTCCTGTCGTAGATGATCAAACCCTTGGAAGTGCCTATCCATAAGCGTCCATCCATAGATTTACACAGACTACGAATAGTTATTTCAGGACCCAGATTAACCCTATTCACTTCAAATGTAATGGTATTTATATAACACAAACCTCTCCAGGTACCCACCCACAATGTATCTCCCTCCATAAGCATACTACTTACATTATTATTGGTAATACTATTATGCGTAGCATCCTGCTGAAACAGCAAAGTAGAATAACCATCATACCGACAAATTCCATTGTTCGTACTTATCCAAATAAAACCAAGCTTATCCTGAACAACAGAATTAATCATATTTGAAGGAAGTCCATCCTCTTGCCGAAGATTTGAGAAGTACAAGGATTCCTTTTCTTGAGAAAACAGAAAGGAAATAAAAAGAAAGTTAATTAATACAACCAGTATATATTTTACTAAAGCGCGCTTCACCTCTTCTGAAATATTCAACTCACACATATTCTTTAATACAAAAGCTATCAATTCTCTTTAATATTTGTTAATCGTCTCTCCACTTTAAATCTAAAATGTAAGATTTAAATTAAAGATATTTATTTTTTATGATGCGTATCTGTTTTGTATGATTTAAAACAACATTGGTAAGATACAAACAAACAGACCTAACTTACAGAAAGCATACTGCATAAGGCTTTCAAATACTCACCAATTAAAATGTAAGATTTAAACAACTATTCGTAAGCTACGAAAAAGCAACAAAATTAACACTTATTTACTTTTGGTGATAGAAATTAAGACACACTATAACAATTGTAAAAGATGATAAAAAGAACGCTTTATAAAATAGCTTTAGTTTTTTCAGCCACGCTGTTAATAGGTACTAGTTGTACAAAAAAAGTAAAGCCTATTAGCGAGTTTATGATGGGAGTTGATTTATCGTACGTTAATCAGGTGGAAGATCATGGGGGTGTATATAAAGAAAACGGAAAGCCAGTTGATTGCTTTGAGCTATTCAGAGATAAAGGTGCCAATATTGTTAGATTAAGGATTTGGAATAATCCGGATTGGACTTATGATGTTTATGGAAAAGACACACCTTTATATAGTGGACTAAATGATATTAAAAAATCCATTAAAAGAGCTAAAGATTTAGGTATGGCTGTTAATCTGGATTTTCATTATTCAGATGTTTGGGCAGATCCGTCGCACCAGAAAGCTCCGAAGGCATGGGAAAACATTGAAGATATAAATATTTTATGCGATAGCTTATACAACTATACATATGGTGTTTTAAGCAGTTTAAAAAAGGATGATCTGCTACCAGAAATGGTTCAGATTGGAAATGAAACCAATTGTGGAATGATGATTACTGAAACTCAGGACTCATTTCCTAAACTTTCTGTTTGCGATGAAAACTGGGAAAACTTTGGAAAAGTATTAAATGCTGGTATCAAAGCGGTAAGAAACATAGATGCAGAAGGTGGAATCAAAACAATAATTGCCTTACATGTTGCTGATCCCATTAACCTAGACTGGTGGTTTAAAGGAATCATTAACAAAGCAAACGTTACGGATTTTGATGTAGCAGGATTCTCATACTATCCACACTGGCATAAAGATATTTCATTTAATGATTTACCTGCTGTTGTAAATAAACTGAAAAACGAAATAAACAAAGATATTGTGGTACTTGAAACCGGCTACCCTTATACATCGGAGCAAGGTGATGACTACAAAAATATTTTTGGAGAAGATAGTATGATTGAGGGTTACCCTGTAAGTATTGAAGGACAAAAGAAATTTTTAACTGACCTTACTAACAATATGATCCAGGCAGGTGCTAAAGGGGTTATGTATTGGGAACCTGCCTGGATTTCTTCTGACATGAAAGATTTGTGGGGACATGGTTCCGCATGGGAAAACACAACCCTCTTTGATTATGATGGTAATGCTACTGATGCCATCAATTATTTATCAATAGAATAGATCATTTAGAATATAAAGCAAGATAACAGAATTCTCAGCCACCCTCCTGAATATCCCGTTCAGGAGGGATCTTGCCTCATCAATGTAAAATACATTACAAAGAGTTCACAGGGGTAAATCTTTGCGGATTTAATGAATTCATAATAAAACAATAAAAAACTCAGTGCTTCAGTGTCTTTGTGGTCATTTATAACTCTTGATTGACATTACAAACATTTATATACAAATGCGAAACAGTTTAAAACTACTATTACTCCTGGCCATCCAAATTGGCTTATGGTCGTGTGCAAACAATAAAACGGATTCATACGTGCCTGGAAAAAATTCCTTTAACAAAGGATGGGAGTTTATTAAAGACGTAGATTCTGATATTTCAGAACTTGCTCAGTCAAAATCTATTCAATGGGAAAAAATCTCCCTGCCACATACCGCTCAGATTGAACCTTTGGTAATTAAAGGAGATCAATGGCAAGGTACATGCTACTATAAAAAGAATTTTACCATAGCTAAAGAATTTACCAATAAACACCTTGGCTTTTACTTTGAAGGAGCCATGCAGGTTGCCGAAGTATATCTAAATGGTAAATTACTGAAAAAGCATTTTGGGGGATACCTGCCTTTTTATGTTGATATAACCAATGAAGTATCAACGAAAGCTGAAAACTGTCTGATTGTAAAACTGAACAACGAGAACAATCCTTTGGTACCACCAGGAAAAGCTATCGATGTTTTGGATTTTAACTTTTACAGTGGAATTTACAGAAATGTATGGTTATATGTAAAAGATCCATTGCACATTTCTAACGAATTTGAAGTGGATCATGTAGCTGCAGGTGGTGTTTTTGTTACCTATGAAAACGTAAGTAAAAAAGCAGCAGCTATAAATGTAGCTGTGGACATGAAAAATGATGATTCAAAAGACCAAAGCATTAAAATTCAGACAGAATTGTATCACGGTGATCATTTTATTCAATCTGTCACTTCTCCGGAACAATCAATTGACGCCAACTCTACAAGTGTTGTTAACAATAAACTAGAAATTGAAAATCCGGAACTGTGGTCTCCTAATTCACCTTCATTGTATAAACTTGTTGTAAAAACCATTTCCAATGGGCAGGCTGTTGACCAAAGATCTTTAAATATCGGAATCAGATCTTTTGAAATAACAGCGAAAGAAGGGTTCAAGATTAACGGTGAGAAATTAAAATTAAGAGGTACAAACAGACATCAGGAATATCCTTATGTTGGTTATGCACTTTCTGATAATGCCAACTTTCGTGATGCTTATAAAATTAAGCAAGCCGGTTTTAACTTTGTTCGTCTTTCGCATTACCCACAAAGCCAGTCGTTTATTAATGCTTGCGATGAGTTGGGGATTTTGGTGATGGATGCTATTCCCGGATGGCAATTTTTTGGTAATGACGAATTTCAGGATAATGCCATTAAAGATGTAAGAAGAATGGTTCGTGTGGATCGTAACCACCCTTCTGTAATTATTTGGGAAGCTTCATTAAATGAATCATCAATGACCGATGCGTTTATGGAAAAATCGCATCAGGCGGTTCATGAAGAGTATCCGGGAGCAAATGTTTACACCAGTGGATGGTTAGATTATGCTTACGACCTATTTATTCCTGCCCGCCAGCATGCTAAACCTCCTGTTTACTGGAACGATTACAAAAAAGACACCCCTTTATTTATTGCTGAATATGGAGATTGGGAATACTACGCACAGAATGCAGGTTTCAATCAGAAGGCTTTTAACGATTTATCAGATGAAGAACGTACATCACGCCAATTAAGAGCTTATGGACAAAAACGTTTGGCTCAGCAAGCCTTAAACTACCAGGAATCACACAACAGCAATTTACAAGGTAATGCTATTGGTGATGCCAACTGGTTAATGTACGATTACAACCGTGGTTATACCAACGACCTGGAAGCATCGGGCATCATGGATATTTTCCGCTTACCTAAGTTTGCATTCTACTTTTATCAAAGTCAGGCAAACATTGGGGAATCATCTATAAAAGATTTTGCTCAACCTATGGTTGCTATTGCAAACTACTACAATGATCCCTCATTCTTAAACATTAAAGTGTACAGTAATTGTGAAGAAGTGGAGCTATTTGTAAACAACAAAAGCGTGGGCAAACAAAAGCCCGATCAGGACAGAAACAGTACCCATTTAGCGCATCCGCCTTTTACTTTTCAACTGGAAGCATTTACTCCCGGACAAATTGAAGCGAAAGGTTATGTAAATGGGAAAGAGGTTGCCCAAGCCATTCAAAAAACCCCAGGCGATGCTAAATCAATCAAATTATGGATGGATGAAAGCGGCAAAAAGCTTCAGAGTGGATGTAACGATATGGTATTTGTATATGCAGCCATAGTGGATGAAAATGGAACCATTAATCCTTTGGCTGAAAATAGCATAAAATATACGATTTCCGGCGACGCAGAACTGATTGGTTCAAACCCTATAAATGCAGAAGCAGGTATTGCAACCATCTTATTAAAAGCAGGAGAAAATAAAGGCAGCATAAATATTACAGCATCTTCCGAAGGTCTTGAATCCGGAACCTTCGAAGTTACAATAGAATAAAAAAGCATGAAAATCAATTCATTAAAAAAGGAAAAACGAAGTATTCAAATCAGTGTTAATCATTACTATTTTATTTAATCAAAGAATATATACATATGAAAATCAGTATTAAAATAAGGTTGGCCTTAATGATTCTGTTTTGTAGTCTGGGAGCAGGAATAAATGCACAACAGACCCAAATATCAGGATCTGTTTTGGATGGCAAAACAAAAGAGCCTATTCCCGGAGTTACTGTTGTTGTTAAAGGAACTCAAAGGGGTGTTATTACAGATTTTAATGGCGACTATAGAATTGAAGCCAGCACAAGTGAAACATTATTGTTTTCCTTTATTGGATATCAAACTCAGGAGTTACCATTAGCTAATGCTGCAAGTACTACAATATACCTGCAATCTGATATTGTAAATATGGACGAGGTTGTTGTTGTTGGATACGGACAGCAGAAAAAAGGGGATTTAACAGGTGCTGTTTCTAATGTATCTGCTAAAGATTTTAACCAGGGTACAGTTAGTTCTCCTGCACAGTTAATCAACGGTAAAGTATCCGGAGTTCAGATTACTTCTGGTAGTGGATCTCCGTCAAGTGGTAGTACCATCCGTATTCGTGGTGGAGCATCGCTGAATGCCAGTAACGATCCTTTAATTGTGTTGGATGGTGTGCCTTTGGAAGCTGGTGGTATCAGTGGTAACAGCAACAACTTTTTAAGCTTGATTAACCCAAGCGATATTGAAAGCATGACTGTTTTAAAAGATGCCTCTTCTACTGCGATCTATGGTTCAAGAGCTTCAAATGGTGTAATTATCATCACTACAAAAAAAGGATCTCAGGATAAGATGAAGATTAGCTTTTCAACCAACAATTCTATTCAGGTTAAAACCAAGTTAGCGGATATGTTATCTACATCTCAGTTCCATAACCTGGTTCAAACGGAAGGTTCAGAAGAACAGATTGCCATTCTTGGATCTGAGAATACCAACTGGAATGATGAAGTTTTTAAACCTGCTTTTGGTTCTGATAACAACTTAAGTATATCAGGTGCTGTTGCTAATGTTCCTTACCGTGTGTCGATTGGTTACTACGATCAGGATGGTATTTTAAGAACCGACAACATGAAAAGATCTACAGGAAACTTATCTGTGTCTCCTAGTTTCTTTGATGATCACTTAAAAGTAAATTTAGGTGTTAAGGGTTCTTACAACAAAAATACTTTTGCCAATACCAGTGCAATCTGGGGTGCTACAACATTTAACCCTACACTACCTGTTTACTCTGGAAACGATGATTTTGGTGGATATTACGAAGCTATTGATGATGAAGGTAATCCTGTAAATGGTGCTGTTTTAAATCCATTGGGAATGTTAGAGCAATATCATTCAACCAGTACTGTAAACAGAATTATTGGTAATATGGATGTGGATTACAAACTGCACTTTTTACCCGACTTGCGTTTACATGCTACCCTAGGTTATGATTATGCCGAAGGTGAAGGAAATATCTATGTGCCAGCAACAGCTGCACAGTATTATTTAAGTGATGGTCGTGATTACTCTTACGGACCTCAAAAGAAAGAGAACAAACTATTAACAACCTATTTGAATTATAAAAAGCAGCTTGAAAATATTAACAGTAACATTGATTTTACTTTAGGTTACGATTATCAATATTGGAAAAGTACAACCAATGCTTACGAAACTTATAATACATTAGGTGTTTCTCAAAGCTCTGTAGCTGCTGATGATCAACGTCACTCATTAATCTCTTACTATGGAAGATTAAACTACAACTTGAAATCTAAGTATATGCTAACGGCTACAATCCGTCAGGATGGTACTTCTCGTTTTAGCGATGATAACCGTTGGGGTACTTTCCCTTCTTTAGCATTAGCATGGAGACTTTCTGAAGAGTCCTTTTTAGCTGGAGTTGAAGCTTTATCGAACTTAAAATTAAGAGCCAGTTACGGTATTACCGGTCAGCAGGAAGGCATTGGAAACTACAACTACTTACCTGTTTACACCATTAGCCAGTTAGGTGCTCAGTATATTTTTGGATCTGATGCCATCAACACTTATCGACCAGAGGCTTATATTTCTGATTTAAAATGGGAAACAACAAAGGCCTACAACTACGGTATTGACTTTGGATTTTTAAACAACCGCATTTCTGGTTCTGTTGAGTATTACACTCGTAAAACTGAAGATCTTTTAGCAACGGTTCCTTCACCTGCAGGTACTAACTTCGACAAGAACATCTTGACTAACGTAGGTAATGTGGATAGTGAGGGTATTGAAGTTTCTTTAAACCTTACTCCTGTTGATAATGAAACATGGGGCTGGGATATGAGCTTTAATGCTACATGGCAAAAGCAAACCATTAAAAACCTTTCTATCATTCCGGGAACTGAAATTACCAATACATCCGTTGGTCCTACTATCGATAGTTATCACTTCCAGGTGCTAACAGAAGGATATGCGCCTTATATGTTCTATGTTCACCATCAACTTTATACCGAAGATGGTAAACCAATTGAGGGCGCTTATGCAGATATTAACAATGATGGCAATATCAATACTGCCGATTTATACAGATACCACTCTCCTTCTCCTGATTACATACTTGGATTCAGTACATCTGTACGTTATAAAAAGTGGAGCTTAAGTACCAGTCTTCGTTCATATATCGGAAACTATGCATACAACGGAATGGCTATGAATGCTGGTGCTTTCGGAACTATGTCGTACAATGCTTATCAGTTGAACAACCTGCATAAAAGTTATTTAGAGACCGGCTTTCAAAGCAGACAATATCTATCTGATTACTACGTAGAAAATGCTTCATTCTTAAAAATGGATAACCTTTCATTAAACTACAATTTTGGTAAAGTGAAAGATATGTTTAACCTGAATATTTCGGCTATGGTACAAAACGTATTTACCATAACAAACTATTCTGGTGTTGATCCGGAGATTTCAAATGGTGTAGATAATTCATTCTATCCTCGTCCACGAATTTTCTCTGTGAGTTTAGGTATTGACTTTTAATTATTAAAGATCTAAAAATGAAGAAATTATTATATATACTATTTATTGTAAATGTGCTCATTTACACATCTTGCACCAGCGAATTAGATCAATATCCAAATATTGAGGAAACATCGCAAACGGTGTATTCGGATCCTGCCAATTATATTTCGGCCTTAGCTAAATGTTACTCTTCATTTGTAACTGCCGGACAAGAAAAAGGTGGTGGTGATGCCGACCTGAGCAGTAACAATGGTTACGATTATATGCGTTGTTATTTCAATGTACAGGAGGCTGGAACTGATGAACTGGGTTCTACCTGGATTGAAGGTGATAATATTGGTGATTTAACCTTTTTAACCTGGGATGCCAACGACCCTTGGGTTGCTGATATGTACTATCGTTGTTATTACTCAATTTCTCTTTGTAATGAGTTCTTGAAAAATTGTACTGAGGCTAAAATTTCAGGATTTACAGCAGAAGAACAAGATGCTATCAGATTATATAAAGAAGAAGCCCGTTTTCTTCGTGCATTATCTTATTTCCATGCAATGGATTTGTTTCATGATATCCCATTTGCTGACGAAGATGTAATTGGTAGTTCAACCCTGCCTGAAGAAAAAACATCAGCTCAGATATTTAACTTCCTTACTACTGAATTAAAAGATTGTAGTGACAACATGTTGGATATTGATGCTTGCGAATATGGTCATGCGCCTCGTGCTGCAGCATGGATGCTATTATCGCGCATGTATTTAAATGCAGAAACTTATGAAGTGGGTGCTAAATACGATTCGTGTATGATCTACGCTCAAAAAGTAATTGACGAAGGTTATGCATTAGAGGCTGATTATGGCAAATTATTTAATGCTGACAACCACCTAAGAGTGGGTCGTGGTAATGAAATTATTTATCCTCTTGTTGTTGATGCTACACATGTACTTTCATGGGGTGCTACCACCTATTTAGTGTGTGGTGAAGTGGACACGGATAACGGTCCTGCTGCTGAAAGCGTTGGTGTTGCCAGTGCATGGAGTATGTTCAGAGTAAGAGGTGAAATTCCTGCGCTATTCGACATGGATAATGACTCAAGAGCGATGTTTTATGGCGATGGTCAAAGTCAATACATGGATAATGGTGTAGATGACAGAACAGGAGGATTTTTTGTACAAAAATGGAGTAACCTGAATGATGCAGGTGAAGCAGCTACCAACACATCAAGCGATGGTGTAAACACGGATTTCCCAATGTTCCGATTGGCAGATGCTTATTTAATGTATGCTGAAGCAGCTGCTCGTTCAAATACCAACATGTCAACAGCATTGGGTTATGTAAACGAATTAAGAACTATGCGTAATGCAGCAACGGTTACTGAAAGTAATTTAATGGCTACTACAAATGGAATTCCATATAAGTTTTTCCTTGATGAAAGAGCCAGAGAATTATACTGGGAATGTGTTAGAAGAACTGATTTAGTTCGTTTCAACTGCTTTACTTCTGACAATTATATCTGGCAATGGAAAGGTGGTGTAAAAGATGGTAAGGCTGTAGAGGAAAAGTACAACATCTACCCTATCCCAAGTGCAGAATTATCAGCTAATCCAAATTTATCAAACGACGATTATTAGTAAAAAGATATTATTATGAACAAATTATTCATATATCTGGCATTATGCTGTTTTGCAATCTTTACAGCATGTGAAAACGATGGAGACAAAATTATTGTTTCCGGATTGGGTTCATCGGATATTGTATCAAGTGAATCTGATATTGTATTGACCAAGGATAATAAGGATGCTCCGATGTTAGCCTTAACATGGAATGAAAGCGAACTTACCATAAGCAATCAGGCCATGAGTTTGCCTTCAGTTATTCCAAATACTATTCTTGAAATTTCAAATACGGAGAACTTTGAGAGCATATTAACTGTGGAACCCAATGAGAACATTTACTCATTTACAGGTGCTGCTTTAAATACATTAGCAAAAAACTTTGAGTTTACGCCGGATGAAAGTACACCAATGTATTTCAGAATTAACGTAGCTTATGGAGATAACACAAAATCATATTACAGCAATACTGTTGTAGCTAATATCACAAGCTATACCATAGACATGTCCAAAGGTTTCATCCTTGATGCCGATCAGGCTGAAACTGGCTTTGTATTGTATGCTCCGGATTCTGATGGTGAATATTACGGATTTACCGGTGCTGGTGCTTGGAATAACTGGTACTTATTAGAAGGCGACGGAACCATTTGGGGGAATGATGGTGTTGATGGATCAGCATTCTTGTTATCGTCTGATGAATCTACGCATTGGAACTTCTGGTATCCGGGTCAGGGAGGATGTTATTATACTACCTTAAGTGCCCCTAACCAGCAATGGACAGCCACGTATATTCCATCATTAACTTTAAGTGGAGATATAGAAGCTGAAATGACTTTTGAGAAATCTGAGGTAAAATGGTTTGTTTCTGTTACAACTACAACAGATAATGCAACGGTTAAAGTAAGCGCTGCTGATGCTAAATTGTATAACCTTTCAACTGGCACTAACGATGATGCTGCAGTTGCAAGAGAATTTGGATTTATTCCTGCTGAAGATGGTAGTTTAACTTTTGATATGGCAGCAGCTAATGCTGGTGATATTACATTTGGAACTGCCGGAGACTATACACTTACTTTCTATCTTGCTGATCCAACAAACTGGCATTACGAAATTACTGAAGGTTCAACTGTTGTTGAAGATCCGGTTAGTCCTTACTTGTATTTACCTGGTATTGATGATGGAATTTCCGGAGGATGGACATTTGATAATTACCTAAGATTATTAAGTGAAGATGATCTTACTTACGCAGGAATTGTTAATGTAAATTCATTATATGGATATGAATTGGCTATAGAAGATGGTAACTGGGACGATGTTTATAAATTAGGAGAAACAGAAGGAACAATCGCATTCCAGGGTGCAGATAACATTCCTGCTCCGGGAACCGGAATGTACTTAATTCAGGCTGATCTTACGAATCTTACCTATGCACACACTGAAGTAACAAGTGTGAGTTATACCGGATTTAACGATGATTGGAATTTGGTTGAAATGACTCCAGCTTCTGTTGAAGGAGTTTACACCAGCAGTGTTACAATTAGTGGAGCATCAGAATGGGGTGCACAATTATACTTAAATGGTGGTTGGGATTATTCCTTTGGTGGTACTGATGGTTCCTTATATTTCGGAGGAAATGGAATTGCTGATGATGCATCTATTAATACCGGAACTTACGACTTAATTGCTGATGTAATCAACCAGACTTATGTATTATTAGGTGATGAAGTTTATATTGCAGGATTAAATGATGTTTGGAATTTTGAAGCAGTAGTATTGACAAAAACAAGTACAGGCGTTTATACCGGAACTGCTACCATAAATTCACCTTCACCATGGGGAATGGTTATTCACATTGATCAGTCGTGGAACAGATATTTTGGTGGTTCTTTTGATTCATTAACTTATTTGGACGAAAACATTACTGATGATCAAAGTTTAGCTAATGGTACCTATAATGTCACCATTGACTTTATTAATAACACCTGTTCGTTTGAGGCGCAATAAGTTCTCTTATTATAGCCCTTTTTAATATCTGTAAAAAATGAGATAAGGTATTCGAAATGGATACTTTATCTCATATTAAAACGAATTATTATAACTTATTTAACAATGAAGATTACAAAATTACTTTACCTCATCATATTCATTTTCATCGCTTTTACCGCTTGCGATGATGATGACAACAAAAAAACAATTCCTGTTGATCCACCAGTTGAAAAAGACATGAGTGGTTTTGCCCATGGAGCAGATGTAAGTTGGCTTACAGAAATGGAAAGTCAGGATGTGTTGTTTTACAATGCCGAAGGTTCAGAAACAGAATGCATGTCTTTACTTAAAGATATGGATATGAACGCTATTCGTTTAAGAGTTTGGGTTAACCCTACTGATGGATGGTGTAATAAAACCGACTTTTTGGTAAAAGCCAAACGTGCCAACGACCTTAAAATGCGTATTATGGTTGATTTTCACTATAGCGACAGTTGGGCCGATCCGGGTAAACAAAATAAACCTGCAGCATGGGAAGGATTCACTTTACAGGAATTGGTAGCTGCAGTTGAAGCACATACCACTGATGTTTTAACCGCATTAAAAGATTGGAATATTACTCCTGAATGGGTTCAGGTAGGTAACGAAACAACCTATGGAATGCTTTGGGACGATGATGAATCCATATCTGGCGGTTTAACTGCAAATAACGGAGCTAATTATACTCAATTGCATAATGCAGGATATGATGCTGTTAAAAGCGTTTTTCCTGATGCTAAAGTAGTATTGCACATCGACAGAGGAAACCGAAGTGACTTAACCCAAAACTTGCTTACAATTACAAATGCAAACAATATTAAAATCGATGTATTAGGATTTTCTCTATATCCTGAAACAGACAATTGGGAGAGCTATACTACTTTATGCATTAATAATATGCAATGGGTAGTTGATACCTATGGTTTGGATGTGATGATTTGCGAAGTAGGTATGTCAAACGATGCACCAGAAACAGCTCAATCGTTTTTATCACAATTAGTAAGTCAGGTAAGTGCTATTACCGACAACCAGGGAAACAGCAAAGGTTTAGGTGTGTTTTACTGGGAACCTCAATGTTACAACAATTGGAAAGGTTATACAAAAGGAGCTTTTGACTCAGAAGGAATGCCTTCAGCTGCACTAAGCGCTTTTGCAAAATAAAAAACCATTAGTTTTAATTTTAGATGATGATGCTTTAGCTATCGAACATGATAAACTAAAGCATCATTTTTGTTTTATTTATTCATTCATGTACAGGTTCAAGTTTGTAGACCCATCTTTTGGTTCAAGTTTACAACTTGGACCTTTATTTATAACATTAGTATTAGCACATCCTCTGGTTCACCTCTGCTGGTTCAAGTTTGTAACTTGGACCTTAATTTATAACATTTTTGTTAGCTCGTCCACTGGTTCAAGTTTGCAACTTGGACCTTCATCACATTCTTAAAATAAATTAGTAAGAGATAAAACCCTGCAACAGAGATGCCTCAAAGAATTATAAGCTAGCTGCAAACTTCTTGCTCCTTTCTCTCTGCTCCCTGTTCTATCTGCATATACCCTGTTCCAAACCTCTGCTGGTTCAAGTTTGCAACTTGGACCTTCATCACATTCCTAAAACAAATTAGTAAGAGATAAAACCCTGCAACAGAGATGCCTCAAAAAATTATAAGCTAGTTGCTAATTTCTTGCTCCTTTCTCCCTGCTCTCTGTTCCATCTGCATATACCCTGTTCCAAACCTCTGCTGATTCAAGTTTGTAACTTGGACCTTAAAGCCTGTTCTCGTTCAAGTTTGTAACTTGGACCTTCATCAACTTAATTTAATCCCCTCCTACTCTTCATTCTACCATCAAATCCTTACTTTTGTAATTAGCCATAGGTTTAACCTATAAAACTGCAATAATATTTAATTACAAAAGATATGGACAAAAAAGTATATGTATTCCTTGCTGATGGTTTTGAAGAAGTAGAAGCATTAACCCCTGTTGATGTTTTAAGAAGAGCAGATATTAACGTAACAACAGTTTCTATAAGCAATTCATTAACAGTAACAGGCTCTCACCAAATTTCCGTTTTGGCTGACGCCTTATTTACTGATCTTGAATTTTCAGATGCTGATATGTTGGTTTTACCCGGTGGTTTACCAGGAACTCACCATCTAAATGATCATAAAGAATTGATTAATCTGTTACTGGAATTTTCGGCAAAAGGTAAATTAATTGGTGCCATTTGCGCTGCCCCATTAATTCTTGGTCAACAAAAGTTATTAGAAAACAAAAATGCCACCTGTTACCCCGGCTTTGAAGACAATTTAATCAATGCTGACTACACTGCTCAACCTGTTGAAGTTGCTGACAACATCATTACCGGACAAGGAGTTGGTGCTGCTATGAAATTTGCCTTACAATTGGTTGCTATGTTTAAAGGTGATGAGTTTACCAATGAATTAGCGCAAAAGATGGTGGTTTCGTAAAAACAAATCGTATCAAACAGATACCGCAAGTTTTTAACTTGTGGCATAATATATCATCAAAATATTTAAGTGCGACTCCTCTGGAGTCGTTTCTTATTAAGAAACATATACTATAAACATGTGATGCCTCTGGCATCATATTCTGAAGTACATTTCTATCAAATAGTAAACTCCATGCACTGGTTCAAGTTTGTAACTTGGCCCCTTGCTCTCATAGATTTAAACCTTTAATCCACGATATATTGATCTTACTAATGCACTGAATGATGATGATTAAAGACTAAGTCCGTTAATACAATTAGTGATCAGGACAAAACCAAAGTTATCCACCTATACATGTAAACTTTACTGCCGCAAGTTTGTAACTTGTGGCACATCATTATATCACTCTACCATTGAATACAAGCCTATTCTTTTAAATGATAACTCTCGTAATTGGCTAGTCAAGTAATCATATGGATTAATAATTTATGAAAAATTCAGGATGATACCGGAGGTATCACATGTTTATAGAATATTGCACACATCACAAATCGACTCCAGAGGAGTCGCACCAACATCATTCATTCCATTTAAACAAATAATCGTTTATAAATTCAATATATTTGGGGTTAAATACCTACAAGGATGGCATTTTGAGTTACAAGGTTGGATCAAATACCTACAAGGATGGCATTTTTACTTACAAGATTGGGTCATAACCTTACAAGGATGACATTTTGAGTTACAAGGTTGGGTCAAATACCTACAAGGATGGCATATTTGGTTACAAGGTTGGGTCAAAACCTTACAAGGATGGTATTTTTACTTACAAGGTTGGGTTAATTCTATAAGTTTTCGTAGATCTGCCGCAAGTTTGTAACTTGAGATGCACCACATAATAACCTGCTCAATATTTCCATTGTTACTCCAAATAAATTTCCCACGTACTGTTTCAAGTTTGCAACTTGGCCCCCTCACTCTCTCAGATATGCAATCATCGAAATTATTGTATCAAAGAATAAATTATATATAACGGAAAAATTATTTCCTATTTATCGACTAAAAAACTACTTTTGGGTCATTTTTATCATAATTAACCAATAATACCATGCGCGCTAAACATTTTATTGCGATTCTATTTTTATTCTTCGGAATAACTACTTATGCTCAAAAAGCTTATTTTCAGCAAGAAGTAAATTACACAATACATGTTAATTTAAACGATCAGGAACATTTTTTAAATGGAAATGTGGAAATGGAATATGTTAACCATTCACCTGATGAGCTTTCATTTATTTGGATTCACTTATGGCCCAATGCATACGCCAGCAATGAAACCGCATTAGGAAAGGAACAATTAAAAAGCAGTCCTTTTTCAACCGTTTTAGAAAGAGAAGAAACAAGGGGTTATATCGACTCTTTGAATTTTACTTCTGATTCTAAAACACTGAATTGGGAATTTCACCCAAAGCATAGTGATATTTGCAAGGTTGTATTACCCAATAGCCTTAAACCAGGAGCATCAATTAAGATAAATACACCCTTTCGTGTAAAAATTCCTGATGGAGATATTTCCCGCTTAGGACATAGCAAACAGACTTACTCTATAACTCAGTGGTATCCTAAGCCTGCTGTTTATGATCAATATGGCTGGCACGAAATGCCTTATCTTGATATGGGAGAATTTTTCTCGGAATTTGGATCATTTGATGTTTATATCACTGTCCCTGAAAACTATAGAGTTGCTGCAACCGGAATTCTTCATAACGAAAATGAAAAAGCCTGGCTGGATTCTCTCGCTACCATTCATCCGGAGGATCAGGATCTGGAAAAAACAGCTCCATCGGCAAGCAAAACTAAAACACTGCATTTCAGTGAAAACCGCGTTCATGATTTTGCATGGTTTGCCGATAAAAATTATCATGTTCAAAAAAGTAAAGTAACCCTGTCAGATGGAAATGATGTTACAACCTGGACATTTTTCTCCGATAAAAATAAAAAAACATGGATGGACGCTACATCTTATGTAAATGATGCCATTTCTTATTATTCAAAATGGAATGGAAACTATCCATATCAAAATTGTACAGCTGTTGAAGGACCTTTAACTGCTGGTGGTGGAATGGAATATCCGGGAATAACAGTAATTGGAGAGGTGGATAATACACTACAGCTTGAAGAGGTTATTATGCACGAGGTAGGCCACAACTGGTTTTATGGTTTTCTTGCAAGTAATGAACGTCGTTATCCTTATATGGACGAAGGTGTTAATTCGGCCAATGAACAACGTTACATGACAACAAAATATCCCAATTATACGCTAAGCAATTATTTAAACAATGAAAAATTAGGCCATTTATTGGGTGTAGATAAAGTCTCTTATCGCCAGCTAAAAGAGCTGATGTATTCTTTAAATGAAAAACGAAATTACGATCAGCCTATCAACTTACATTCTGTTGATTACACCGAAAACAATTATGGTTCTATTGTGTATTCTAAATCGGCTAATATGTTTAACCATTTACGCCAGTATTTAGGTAATGATGTTTATGATAGTATTTTTCATTCTTATTACAACAAAAATGTATTTCAACATGTGTATCCTTCCGATTTGGAGACTGCTTTTAAAGAAGGAACCGATAAAAATCTGGATTGGTTCTTCCGTGACTGGCTTGAAACAACAAAACATTCGGATTATGCCCTTAAAAAGAGCAAAGGCTCGCAGGTATTGGTAAGAAATTCAGGTCCTGTAAACTCACCATTTTTAGTTGAAGCAGTTCAGGATTCTGTGGTTACTGCTCAAAAATGGGTTGATGGGTTTGACGGAAAACAATGGGTTGATCTAGGAACAACTAATTATGACCATGTGTACATTGATAAAGATAACAAAACCTACGATTTTGACAGGCATAATAATTACCTGAAGGCATCTGGCCTATGCAAAAAAACAGAACCTGTTAAATTCAAATTTGGAACCGGACTGGATTTCACCGATCAAACAGAAGTATATTATGTTCCTTTTGCAACCTACACGGTTCCTGGTGGTTTTATGCCGGGTATCAAATTCCATAATAAAACACCTTTCCAAAAGAAAGTTGAGTATGATATTACTCCGATGTACAGTTTTAAATCTGACTTATTTGCCGGATCAGGAAAACTGAACTTCTTCATTCCTTTACAAAGTAGTTTTATCCGAAATATATACCTAAATACAACAGCTTTACAGTACGCTGCTATCTATGATCATACAATTCAAAAATTGGGTGCAAAACTTAAATTGGAATTTCGCGATCCGGTAAATAATAATCATGAGTTTTTCTTCTACTCCAATGCAACCTATGCCACCAGAATAGAAGATATTACTTACAATAATTCAGATTCTGATTTTAACTTTTATCTAAACAACGGATTTCAGTATAAAAACATATCGGAGCGTTTTCCTATGGATATATTTGCTGATATTGAAAACACTTCAGATTTTACCCGAATCACTTTTAATGCTGATTTTAAAATAGGGATAGCTCGTAATAAAGACTTGTTTATCCATTTTAATTCACGCAATTTTATTGGTGAAGGACCTCGATATATGTTTTATCGTAACCAACTTATGGGTACTAATGGTGTTACTGATTACAAATACGATAATATATTCTACGATCGCTTTAAAGGATCTGCAAAGTTTAACGGAAATCAATTTATTAATGATGGTGGTGGATTTAGCGTATCCTCCCCTGAAGGTTTCTCTAATTCATGGATGAACTCTTTAAATCTGAGTTATTCATTAACTAATGTAATTCGCCCATACATAAATACAGCAATTTACGAATCGTTAGCTAAAGACACTCGTTTTGCATGCGAAGCCGGTATACGTCTCGGAATAAGAGACATTGCAGAGGTTTACTTTCCATTATATTATACCAACACTGATTTTGGAAGTGCTAACGAAGATACTTATAACATCTATGACAACTACAAATTAAACATTCGCTTTATGCTTAACATCAATAAAATGAATCTATTCGATCTTCGTAATATGATTCCTTATTAATCGTCGAACTCAAACTAGATATAAGATACTGCCGCAAGTTTTTAACTTGTGGCTTATCAACCTATTTACTCCCGCAGGTTTGTAAATTGTGGCCTGTCAATCTATCAAAACAAAATCAACCAAACCTTTATTTCCTGTATAATCAACAGCACTACTGTAATAGTAATCTCTATTTTTACATTTATAGCCTCTATTACACAACATGGATGTAAAATATTTTTTCCTTGTTTATTTTATCATACAATTCATTTTACCACAAGTTGTAAACTTGCGGTAGATGACGGATACTGCCGCAAGTTTGTAACTTGTGGCCTGTCACTCCATCAAAACAACATCAACCAATCCTTTACTACCTGTATAATCAACAGCACTACTGTTATTGTAATCACTATTTTACTTTTATTGCCTCTATTACACAACATGGAAGTAAAATATTTTTTCCTTGTTTATTTTATCATATAATTCATTTTACCACAAGTTGTAAACTTGCGGTAGATGACGTAATAATTATTATAAACTCTACCGCTACAATTATAGAAATGTTGTCCCTCCTCTGCCGCAAGTTTGTAACTTGTGGCCTGTCACTCTATCAAAACAACATCAACCAAACCTTTACTACCTGTATAATCAACAGCACTGCTGTAATAGTAGTCCTCAGGTTCCTTTACAAAGCCATCCTTTACCGGATTATAATGCAAGTAATTTAATTTCTGGTCTAATATTTTATTATCAAACAACTCGATAGGCTGGTTATGCTGTTGCCAAAATTGATAATGTGTATTGTTTCCATTTTTGTTTCCAGCTTTCTCAAACATCCATAACATCCACTCTTTTCTACTTTCTTGAGGATTTTCTTTAATTGCGTTTATTATAGTCTTTGATGTATGTTTCTTTAAATCCCTTAGGATATCCTGCATATTCTCTTTCTTTGTACCAATTATCATGTGTACGTGGTTGGTCATTAAAACCCATGCATACACTATTAAACCTTTTTCTTTGATGCAATAATTTACACTATCAATAAAAATATCCTTGTAAATAGTTCTAGTAAAAACATCTATCCAATAGACTGTAGCAAAAGAAATAAAGTATGGTTTTTGCTGATCTTGGAACTTGTAATTTCTGCTCATCTTTTCAATTATTAAACTATAAATTATTTAACCACAAGTTCAAAACTTGCGGTAGATGACGGATACTGCCGCAAGTTTGTAACTTGTGGCCTGTCACTCTATCAAAACAACATCCAACAAACCTTTACTGCCTGAATAATCAATATCTCTACTGTTATTGTAATCACTATTTTACTTTTATTGCCTCTATTACGAAACAAGGATGTAAATATTTTTTCCTTATTTATTTTATCATACAATTCATTTTACCACAAGTTGTAAACTTGCGGTAGATAACGTAATAATCTTTCTCATTAGTTTAAGGTTTATTGTGAATACTTATATAAGATATAAGAAATAATAAAAATACGTAAATAAATTACTTTTATGGTATTACCTACTTTCTTAACTAATAATTAAAAGGATTACTTATTTTTGCGTCAAATTAAAAAATAACTGATGGAGAAAGATTTTGCAACCAAGTGTTTTGTTTGTGGAAAAAAACTGGAAGAAATCAAAAACATAAATATGGTTACCAATCTTCCTGTATGTGATGATTGTAAAGATTCTGATCAGGAAAAACAAAAAGAAAAGGAAGCTCTTGACTCCTTAGCTGATGGTTTTGTTTGTGGATGTATATAAACAGTATTCAGTACTCAGTATTCAGTATTCAGTTATATACATTATTAAACAGATAACTTTCAGCAAACTATTAATCACAAATTGCTAGCTCAATTAACAATAAAAAGATTCAATTAAATATATGTCTGTTAATTACTTATCCGTAGAAAACCTAACGCACCATTATGGTGATGTACGATTATTTGACAATTTAAATTTTGGTATTTCCGAAGGTGAAAAAGTAGGTTTAATTGCCCGTAATGGAACTGGAAAAACAACCCTGTTAAATATTTTGGCACAGATATTACCTTGTGACGCAGGTTCTGTTATTTATCGTAAAGGTATCACTATCGGTTACCTTCCTCAGTTACCGGAGGTTAATGATGCGAATACAGTTATTGAAGAAATTTTTGAATCGGAAAATCCTCAGGTTATTGCTATTAAAGCTTATGAACAAGCACTTGAGAGTGGTAACCATGAAGAATTGGGACATTTAATTGAAGAATTGGATAAACTGGGGGCCTGGGATTTTGAAGCACGTATCAAGCAAATTCTTACGCAGCTTAAAATCACTAAGTTTGATCAACTTATAGGTCAGCTTTCCGGTGGACAAAAAAAGAGGGTTGCTCTGGCGCATATTTTAATTAGTGAACCTGATTTCTTAATTCTGGATGAGCCAACAAACCATCTTGATCTTGAAATGATTGAATGGCTGGAGGATTTTATGTCGCGCTCAAAGGCTACACTTTTAATGGTTACTCACGACAGATATTTTCTGGACAGAGTTTGTAACGAGATCTATGAACTAGCTGATCAAACGCTCTATCATTATAAGGGAAACTACCAGTATTTCCTTGAAAAAAGAGAAGAAAGAATCTCTACTCACAATGCTCAGGTTGAAAAGGCTAAAAACCTTTTAAAAACAGAGCAGGACTGGATGAACCGTATGCCTCAGGCACGGGGAACAAAAGCTAAATACCGTGTGGATGCCTTTGATGATTTAAAGAAAAGAGCCCATAGCGGAATACAGGAACAAAGCATTAACCTTGATATTAAAGCGGCACGATTAGGTAAAAAAATTATTGAGTGTTTTAATGTTTCAAAAGCCTTTGGCGACCTGAAAATACTGGATGATTTCAATTACAAATTTGCTCAGGGCGAAAAGGTGGGTATCATTGGTAAAAACGGAACAGGTAAATCTACTTTTCTTAATACCATTACCGGAGCTTTAGAACCGGATTCAGGTCACCTGGAAACTGGCGAAACCGTTGTGGTTGGTTATTATCGTCAGGATGGTATGAAAATAGAGGACGATAAAAAGGTGATTGATGTGATTTCTGATATTTCAGAGTCAATTACATTGGGGTCAGGAAACTCAATGAGTCCGGCACAGTTTCTTCGTCACTTTTTATTTCCAAACGAAATGCACTATGTTCAGGTTGAAAAACTGAGCGGTGGAGAAAAGAAACGCTTGTATCTGATGACGGTTTTGATGAAAAATCCGAACTTCCTGATTCTGGATGAGCCTACAAACGATCTGGATATTTTTACACTTAATCTATTGGAGGAATACCTGCAAAACTTTAGTGGTTGTGTGGTTATTGTATCGCACGACAGGTATTTTATGGATAAAATTGTGGATCACTTATTCGTTTTTGAAGGACAAGGTGTTATAAAAGATTTCCCGGGTAACTATTCTATCTATCACGATTTTAAAATAGAAGAAGAAAAAGAAAAACGTAAAGTTGAGAAAGAGAAAAAAGAACCAGTTCTAAGAGAGAAACCAAAGGACAAACCCAAAAAGCTTTCATTTAAAGAAAAGAAAGAAATGGAGCAGCTTGAGGTGGATATGGAAGAATTAAACACAGAAAAGGAAACCATTGAAAACGAATTAAACTCCGGCTCTTTAAGTCCTGAAGAAATTGGTGATAAAGCCAAGCGCTTAAATGAAATCATGGAATTTTTGGATGAAAAAGAAATGCGCTGGTTAGAATTAAGTGAGATAGAAGGGTAACTATCTATATTGTACTATGGCATAATTTTATTTAATAACTTATATTATTAAAGAGATCGTCTCTAGATAATGAGACAATCTCTTTTTTTTTATTATTTCATAAACTTATATTTTATTATCTTCTCTTTTGATCTTATCATTAAGAAATAAGTACCATTAGGTAACGCTGAAACTGGAATTGATTCATCATTATCTATTGTTCCTGAATAAACACGTATACCTTTTATTGAATAAATGTCAACATCACATCGTTCTATTATGCCTTTAATATAAATATTATCAACAACTGGGTTTGGATAAATAGATAATATATTGTCATCTTTTTCATCTATTCCGGTAGGGGTATCTGTTACTTTTATTGTAAAACTTGCTGTAGTTTTATTTCCTGCTGCATCAGTCGCTGTATAAGTTACTTCTGTTTCACCAATAGCAAACTGATCTCCTGATGAATAATCTGAAGAGAAAGAACTGACATTTATATCATCAGTAGCTGTAGGTTCGTCCCAACTTACAGTCGCATAACTTTGGCCTTCATCCACAGAAACATTTATATCTTCAGGCATATTAGAGATAACAGGAGCAAAAGCTGCAGATGAAGTTAATTTAATTTCAGACGAATAACCAGATAAGTTTGATATCCTAAAAAAATAGCTTGTAGAAGCTAAAATTTTGTCGGTAGGTTTAATACAAAATTCAAATTCTTTCCTAGTATTAGCGGGTAGTTCTGAATTTATTAAATTCGTAGACTCAATCATAAAACCTCCTTCTGCAAATGTATAAGCTCCCGTATAGGATGACAATTGCTCCGTTGTCAAATCTCCTTGTTCAAAGTTATCTGATAATGCCAACTCAAAGGCATTATCAGAACCATCACTTACTATATTTGTAAAAGCCACATTATCGACAGAATAACCTAATTGCGCACTACTTATATTTACAGATGAGAATACATCCTCCGGATAATAAATAGAAACACGCAATCTGAGTACATCTGTGCTTTCGATTATGACAGGTGTATTTTCTTCGGCTTTCCATGTTGCTGAGGCTTGGTCACCATCATCGTTTCTCCAGCGATAAGTTCCCTGATAGAAGTTACCAGCCATCACATTTGATACTCCAATAAATAGAGTAAATAAAATAATTAAGAGTTTAATTTGCTTCATATTAGAAAAAATGTTTAATAAAAATATAAGATAACAATACACTAATAATCAATAGAAATACTATTTTTCTGTAACGAAAATATGAACACGATTCCTCATAAGTTATCTCATTAACTATAACATGGGGCTCTTTGGTGTTCATATGAACATTTAATTCTCCTTTCGCATTAATGAGACCACTATAACCACAATTGGCATTTACTATTATAGGTTTACGATTCTCAATTGCTCTTAAACGAGTACAATACAGATGCTGTTTTATCAAATATGTATTTGTAAACCAATTATCATTTGCAAGCAAGGTGAAAAAACCAATTTTATTAATAGCTAGTTTATTTGCAATTCTATCCACTAATGATTCATTACAAATCATTGTACCAAACAAACCGCAATTTTCGCTTCTAATGGGTAAAACAGAATTCCCTTCAATAACATTTGAATTAGAGGAACCCGAAAAAAAACTAAATTGTAATGGTTGATAATCGAATATTGGTTTTTCAAGTCCTCCTAAAAGTATTTGCTTATCATATCGTCCATGTACTTCCCCCTTTGAATTAAACAAATAAGCAGAGTTATATGAAAAACTATTTTTCAGAGTAAAATATGATATTAAGTAATCACAATTATTACTAGTCGTTTGTTTTATAATTTCTTCTAAAAAATCATCATCAGGTTGGTAACTCCAGGGAATAACTCCTTCATTCCAAATTATTATATCAGGATGTTGTTTTAAAGCTTTTTGATTTAAATTTAATAAGAGATGTACATATTTATTGACATTTTCCTCTTTCCATCTAAGTGTTGGATTTGAATTATCACAAACCAATGCCACTCTTATATTATTAGTTCCCTTTTTTGTTAATAGATTTAACCTAACAAAACCATATAAATGTATGAATAGTAATAATCCTGAATAAAAAAGAAAGTAGGTTCTGCTTTTCTTTAAGAATGCAAATGACAACAAAAGATTAAGACAAATGATAAAAAAAGACATTAGCCAAATACCCCCAATCTCTGCAATTTGACTAAAATATAAATTTGTCGACTCAATATATGCTGGATTATACAATAACCATGGCAAACTTTCAAAGATACAGCTAAAGCACCAATCTATTAACACAAAAAAAGAAGAAGTAGCGATAAGAATTAAAAATGCACTATTTTTCTTTGTCTTGTATTTCTTAGACAGATAATTCAAAAAGATAGTTGGTAATAATAATTTTATTCCCTGAATTAAGGAAATTAAGGGAATTATAAGGTATCCTAGTTGACTTTCTGAGTTTGTATACTGCTTAATTAAAGAAACGATCCAACCATACTGAACAAATCCTTGGGTTACTACTAATACCACAATGAGTTGTACTATTTGCCGATTCTTTAAATCGCTCTTCAGTACGTAACCAAATAATAATGAATAACAAAACCATCCAATAAGCCAAAAAAAATAATTATAAGCAATTCCCAAAAGGAATCCACTAATAATACCTATTAGATAACTATTGAAATTATTTATACTAAATTTAATCATATTTAAGCTAGGTTTATAATACTCTTATAGTATCATTTTAAATAATGCTACCATTTATTTTATAATTATCCTATATAGCAACTTTTAAATCAAGAAAAATTATTAAAAATATACGCTCGATACATTAGTTACTTTCTATATGATATAAGATAAACAAATATACGTTAGATTTTTAAACTATTTGACATTTAATGGAGTAAAGTAGAATGTTACAATTTGATTTTAGTGAGCTTTATTTATTAATAACTTGTGTCCGGTTAAAAGATGCCATAGGTATCACATATTCATAGAACTTTTCAATTATTCCTGAAATCCATATTGATGTTTGACTCCGTTAGAGTCGTTTTATTCTCTGATCATATATCTATAAATATAAACATGCAACCCACTGGTTTTTATCAGTATAAATACTTAATTTTCAACTTGTGTAAATATTACACTGTAAGTCTGAAACTATCTCCAGTAATAGTCTGCATAATATTCCAAATTACACTGATAAAAAAACACATCAACTTTATCCTTAACATAAGTACCTATTTTTAGACAAAAAAAAATAGAATAACAGTGAAATATTATTATCAAACATATACATATTCAATAATATACATTATTTATATAAAAGACATATACTAATACTTTGTTTATTAGAATATTTTTATGATAAGAATTTTATACATATATTTAAAAACGTTATTTTAAATTTTTAATCAAATAAAACATGAAGAATTTATTTTTAATCACAACCATCTTTTTAATCTTATTAAACCTAACAAATTGTACTAAAGATGATTTATCAATCAATCAATCAATCAATCAATCAATCAATCAATTAGCCAAGAACCTAAAAGTGAATCTAAAACAATCTTGGGCCGCAAACTAGAAAATCCATATACTGTAAAAAATATGAAAGCAGCATATGACTCAATTACCAAAAGCTCTACTATCAAACTCAACTCTACAATTAACATCACCACTACAGACTATTACGTAAAATTTCATCCCACAAGTGCAGAACAACTAAATATGCTCATAGCAGATTCACTTGAATTATTTACATTGCCTCTTGATTATGAAATTGAAGAATACGGGGAAGATTGTGACGAAGTTGACTCAGATGGAGGCCAATGGCTTTACACCTCTGTCCCATATAATTATCAGTTTAATACTGAAATACAATACGAAATATTAGCAGAACTATTTTTACCAGAAAGTGTGGAAGAATCCGATGATATTATTACTCAATCCAACAGTAATATACTTTATCAAATTGAAGAGAAATCTCTTCAACTAACGGGCAACAAAGAGGAATCTGATAATAACACCATTTCAACCTTAAGCAAAAAACGCCCTACTGGATATGTATATGTCTCAGATACAGAAACCGGTAATGATTCCGTTCCTGTTATGGGAATAAAAGTAAGAACAGTACATTGGTTTAAATACGGAAAAGCATTTACTGATGAAAATGGATATTATAGTATTGATAAAAAATATAGAAATAAACCAAGATATGTATTAATTGCGGAAAACAAGTCTGGTTTTAAAATACGTAACCACTTTACTTCATTAGCCACTGCCCGAATTAAAGTTGGTCATCACTCAAAAAGTGGTTATACTTTTACTATTGATTCTGGATCCGGATGGCGGTTTTGCACGGTAAACAATGCCGTTGTAAAATACAGAAATTATTGTACAAATATGGGAATAGGTTTACCCCCTAGTAACCTAAGAATAACAGCCCGAGATACAGACGGCAATGGAGCTGCCCCCATGCTTAAACATGTATATGGAGCTGTTGGATTTACAAAACCATCTACTATAGTTAATTTTTTAAAATGCATTGGGTGTACTGTTATATCAACTACCGAGGCAAGCATTTTAGTAAAACTTTTTGCTCCTGATATTATTATACCGGCAGAGAAAAATCTAGGCAGTGCTAAAATATTTGAAACTACCTGTCATGAACTAGCACATGCCTCCCATTATAATCAAGTAGGAAAGTTTTTCTGGGTAAAATACATCAATTACATTGTAGCCAACGGAAACGATGACGAACCTTACGGCGACGGAACTGCTAAAAATGCAGAATTATGCGCTTTAAGCGAAGCATGGGCTTATAATTTGGGTTATAAACTTACTTTAGATGAATATGGGGATAATAATTCTGTTGTAACAAAGACAGCTTTTGAATGGTTTAAACCGAAAGAAACAGGTGATAGTGATGATGATATTTTTCATCCTGATTACCTTTATTATAATTGGTATGGATGGATTCCCGCTGGCATCATGAATGATTTGGTAGATAACAACCAAGACAACATAAGAACTGGCTACACTGATAAAGTCAATGGCTTTACTTACGAAGAATTATTTGATGCATTGCAATCTGACATAAGAAGCCCACAGGAGTTTAGAGATCAATTATTATCTACTTGTGATGAAGATGAAATAGATAATATCAATGATCTTTTTGAAGCTTATTATTGGAATTAATTTTTTAACTCTAATTATGTAACTTAAAAACAAAATGAAACATTTCTCATTAATATTAACACTCTTTACAATTACACTTTCAATCTCTTCTTGTAAGGACAATTATGATCCTATTTCATATCAAATTAATAATTCATCCGATTACGACTTAAAGATTGTTGGCTATTCAGCTTTTGATAAATCGTATAACGATACCCTTTTAATATCATCATATGAAATAAAAGAATTATTTTACCGTGAATCAAAAGATATAAAAGACACTGAACGTCTTAACGAAACGTTTACCGATATATATGATTCATTATTAATTTACATCGACAATAACATTGCAAAAAATTATCATCACGAAGATGCTTTTTTTGATATTGAAAACTGGAATTTAATTCAAGATGATGATAAATTTGACGCATTTTATTATTTAACTAACGATTCCTTAGATATATAAAAATAATATATTTAAGAGGCTGATTTATATTCAGCCTCTTTTTTTGATATTTCACAACATTACTATAAAATATTTTTTTTAAGAATAATACAGATTATTATACAAGCCTCACAGGAGTTTAGAGATCAATTATTATCAATTTGCGATGAAGATGAAATAGATAATATCAATGATCTTTTTGAAGCTTATTACTGGAATTAGTATTTATCATTAATAACATTAAAACATTAAAGAAATGAGATATAGCATAATAGCCTTTATATTTATACTAACTATTTTTAATGCTT
>NZ_JAPDPJ010000339.1 GCF_026013605.1 Plebeiibacterium sediminum | reverse complement strand
CGGCTACACCTGCTTCGCTCAAAAAACTACGGTGCCTTCGTCGAAAGCGCTGAACTTGACTTTCGTACCTCAAGTCTTCAAACAACACCGCTTTTTCCGACTACAGCATCTTGTTTTTTGGCTCACCAGCTAATGCCGGAAGAACCATTCGAGATTGAAACATCTATTCTTCACTATTAGAATTTAGTTAACTACTTTTCACTGGTGCAAGATTGCATCTTGTACCTTTCCTACTTCAATAAATACAACTTATTCGTTCGGCATTGCGTCTCGCTATGTCGTCTAAAACCAGGCCTCTGGCCGTATTTAAATTTTATCTCTTTTTATTTTATTCTATGCAGTGTATCTTGCTCAAATGCTGGTTCGAGTTTGCAACTCGGACCTTATAATACAATATTCTAGCACCGTTTACCTC
>NZ_JAPDPJ010000338.1 GCF_026013605.1 Plebeiibacterium sediminum | reverse complement strand
ATAACAGGCCTCTGGCCTTTTAATAATACATGACTAAGTTTATACACCTTTTTTTATGCAGACCCAAATATCGTACTTGAGTATACTTTATACTGACGACCGTTGAATGACAATCACTGACTGACTACTGAGTACCGCTAACTAAATACTGACGTTTGTCTATAAAGAAGTTTCAGACCTTCAGCCTGATATTTACATGATGACAATAACAAGGGGCGTTGCCACCTTGCTGTGATGTTACAGGCTTTCAGCCTTAATTATAATATGGTGATAAAATTATTGCTAAATCGTTGATTAATAATATTAAGATTTCCTAACTGTTCGGCAAAGCGTCTCGCTTCGTTGTTTTATAACAGGCCTCTGGCCTTTTAATAATACATGACTAAGTTTATACACCTTTTTTTATGCAGACCCAA
>NZ_JAPDPJ010000337.1 GCF_026013605.1 Plebeiibacterium sediminum | reverse complement strand
ACTTTAATGTGCAGAAATTACTGCAGCAAACCAAAATGGCTCGTATAGAAGGTACAATCTATCAGTTAATGAATAAAATATCAAAAGCAAACTTGCTTATATTAGATGATTTTGGCTTAACCCATCTTGAAAAACAACATCAAATGGATTTAATGGAGATTGTAGAAGATAGACATGCTCGTGCAGCAACTATTATAGTTAGTCAATTGCCCGTTGCCAGCTGGTTTGACATTATTGGAGAAGCCACCATTGCTGATGCTATTTTAGATCGTTTGGTACATACCTCACATCGCATAGAACTCAAAGGAGAAAGTTTAAGAAAAAAGATGTAATTTTGTCACACTAACCATTTTTAGTTACCCAAATCCAAGGGGGTCAATATGACCGGAATGAGGGGTCAACATCACCGGAATATCTA
>NZ_JAPDPJ010000336.1 GCF_026013605.1 Plebeiibacterium sediminum | reverse complement strand
CAGATCAAAAAAATGCGTGATCTTCCTTGTTTTATTAGTGAAGTATGAAAAGTTGAATGTTTATAAATATCTATAAAACAACCAATATCAATAATCATACAGTAAAAAGTAATAAATGAAAATGTGTTTTGCCACATCGTAATAGTTTTAGCCATGAATAGAGTATTATATTGAGCTGCATTAGGTGATCCAGCATAACAGACACGCTTTAATGTAAGTAACTATACGCATTCATTTTAATCTATTAAATAAGAATAATAAGGTGATAAGATCAAAATTTAGCGTAGTCATTCTTGTTATTAAGATAGAAATCAGGAAAGTTAAATGTTTATAAATAACTAATATACAACCCATATCAATAATCATACAGCAAAAAGTAATAAATGAAATGTGCTTTGCCATGAATAGAGTATTTAAT
>NZ_JAPDPJ010000335.1 GCF_026013605.1 Plebeiibacterium sediminum | reverse complement strand
TTAATTCCGGAACCTTGGGTAGTTTATGCCAAACAAGCCTTTGGTTCGCCACATTCGGTAGTGGAATATTTGGGTAGATACTCACATCGGGTGGCGATTTCTAATGCACGTATTTTAAAAGTAACTGATACTCATGTTACTTTTAAATGGTGCAACAGAAAGGATAATTATAAATCTGAAACGCAAACTATTACTGGTGTTGAGTTTTTAAAAAGGTTTGTGGAGCATATCGTCCCACCTCATTTCAGAAGAATAAGGCACCTTGGCTTTTTGAGTGCTCGCAATAAATCCAAATGTTTAGAGCTATTACGCAAAGACTTAAAAGTAACTTTTCATAAACTAAAACTTTCAAGAGCTCAGGTACTTGAAATGAAGTTTGGAAAACGTTCCTGTCTTAGTTGTAAAGATTGTGGTGGTGA
>NZ_JAPDPJ010000334.1 GCF_026013605.1 Plebeiibacterium sediminum | reverse complement strand
ATGTGTTTCAACATTAACCTGTAAATTCTGTAAATCCTGTCCTTACTTTTTTTGACAGGATTAACAGGATCAACAGGATTAATTTACTTCGTAAATATATTCTGCGATGAGGATCGTACTGTTTTGTAAATCATACATTGGTAATTATAATAGCTATTTAGTCATGTAACTCCATTCGGCGTATTACTCTATATGAGCCAAGTTCCTAAAAAAGCAAATAAGGCCTAGGCTATGACGTTACACATCTGACCTCTGGCCTAAAAATAGGAATTGAAACCAGACAAACTTATTCGGATTCGTTTGATGTGTATTTTAACTAGCAACTTGATATGTGTTACAACATTAACCTGTAAATTCTGTAAATCCTGTCCATACTTTATTTTTTGACAGGATTAACAGGATAAACAGGATTAATTTAC
>NZ_JAPDPJ010000333.1 GCF_026013605.1 Plebeiibacterium sediminum | reverse complement strand
TAGACTGACTTAGGTTCGACTCCGATGGAGTCGTTGTATTTCCTAATCACTTTGCTATAAACATGTAACCCCGCTGGGGTTAATATAGATAAATATTTGATGTTAGATCATATTTATCCATAGGATATTATTCTATTTGTGATGTTTCAGGCTGTTAGCCTGGCTTAATATAATACGACATCTATTTTAGTAGGTGGTTATTTGATTACAAGAATAGAGACTGAAAGGCCAAACATCAAAACCAGGTGGTGGAGCCCCTTGCCTAACGGTAGATGGTTAATATCTGGGTGTAAGTCTGAAAACGGGACGTTCATTAGCTTCATATGTAGAATAATGGATGCCAGAGGCATCACATGTTTATAGCATGGTTCAATATTAAAGGAATGGACTCCGGAGGAGTCACACATTCAAACATAGACTGACT
>NZ_JAPDPJ010000332.1 GCF_026013605.1 Plebeiibacterium sediminum | reverse complement strand
GTTACTTTTAAATGGTGCAACAGAAAGGATAATTATAAATCAGAAACGCAAACTATTACTGGCGTTGATTTTTTAAAAAGGTTTGTGGAGCATATTGTCCCACCTCATTTCAGAAGAATAAGGCATCTTGGCTTTTTGAGTGCTCGTAATAAATCCAAATGTTTGGAGCTATTACGCAAAGACTTAAAAGTAACTATTCATAAACTAAAACTTTCAAGAGCTCAGGTACTTGAAATGAAGTTTGGTAAACGTTCCTGTCTTAGTTGTAAAGATTGTGGTGGTGAGCTGGCTTTAATACTTTCTTATCCTGGTAAAAGGGCCCCTCCTGCTTCTTGATATTTGCAGCAAGTCTCTATTTACCAACAAACTAACGAATATGCCTTTAAGCGTAAATGGGAATGCTATATCCTCTTGTTAAAATAGTGGTT
>NZ_JAPDPJ010000331.1 GCF_026013605.1 Plebeiibacterium sediminum | reverse complement strand
ATTGATTTTGTTTTATACTGGTCTGGTAGTTCAGCTGGTTAGAATGCCGGCCTGTCACGCCGGAGGTCGCGGGTTCGAGTCCCGTCCAGACCGCATTATAAAACATAACTTAGATCTTAATAAAACGGTCTGGTAGTTCAGCTGGTTAGAATGCCGGCCTGTCACGCCGGAGGTCGCGGGTTCGAGTCCCGTCCAGACCGCATTAAGAAAATACTTAGATCTTACAAAACGGTCTGGTAGTTCAGCTGGTTAGAATGCCGGCCTGTCACGCCGGAGGTCGCGGGTTCGAGTCCCGTCCAGACCGCATAGTTTAAGTAATTAAAGATCTGGAAATTGGTCTGGTAGTTCAGCTGGTTAGAATGCCGGCCTGTCACGCCGGAGGTCGCGGGTTCGAGTCCCGTCCAGACCGCAGAAAGGTTATCTCAATAT
>NZ_JAPDPJ010000330.1 GCF_026013605.1 Plebeiibacterium sediminum | reverse complement strand
AAAGTCAGGTAAATTGCTAAACTGTATATCTGTCATTTAGTAATTTTGGTAAGATTAATACCCAGATAACTATATTATTTACAGATCACCTTTTATATTGAAGTATGAAACTGAAAAAACGTCATTTAATAAGTACTAATCTAATCTGGTAAAAATGACAAGAAAACAGTTGGAAAGCCCCTATCCTATTGAAAAGTCATTTAAATTGTTAAACTGTATATCTGTCATTTAGTAATTTTGGTAAGATTAATACCCAGATAACTATATTCTTTACAGATCACCTTTTATATTGAAGTATGAAACTGTAAAAACGTCATTTAATAAGTACTAATCTAATCTGGTAAAAATGACAAGAAAACAGATGGAAAGCCCCTATCCTATTGAAAAGTCAGGTAAATTGCTAAACTGTATATCTGTCATTTAGTAATTTTGG
>NZ_JAPDPJ010000032.1 GCF_026013605.1 Plebeiibacterium sediminum | reverse complement strand
TCATCTTAGAATAGATGAGAAACGAGCTAAAGAATGACTTTTAGTCATTCAGGTCGCTCAAAACTATGGACTTTCAGTCCATAGTGGTTTATTTAAGTGGATAAATAAGATATTTTATATAGAAACATCTATTTTAATAGTTAATGATGTTGTATTAATGGAGTATGTATAAAAACAGAATTTTTAAATAGAACAACAGTATTCTGTAAATAAATTTGAGTTATAATGTATTGAAAATAAGTATTGATATAATATTTATTTGAATCAGGATGCTCTCAATTATTGATTTTTTGATTTTTATCATACTTTTGTACAGTTTATTTGAATTCTAATGTTTTGATTGAATCAAAAGGTTTGAATTCACATTATGTTTTTGGATAAAGTTTGAATACCTATTTTAGGAATGTTTAAGATAATTAATAAAGAGTTCTTTTCAGAGAACGTTGTGAAAATAGATATTGAAGCACCCCGTATTGCAAAAGCAAGACGTGCTGGTCACTTCGTTATCGTTAAAGTTGGGGAGAAAGGTGAAAGATTCCCGTTAACAATTGCAGGAGCCGACAGAGAAAAAGGAACGATTACTTTAGTAGTTCAAAAAGTTGGAGTTTCATCTCGTAAATTAGCTTCATTGGAGGTTGGTGAATATGTTACCGACTTAGTTGGACCATTAGGGCAGGCTACACATATTGAAAATAAAGGTACTATTTTAGCGTGTGGTGGAGGAGTAGGTGTTGCACCTTTGCTTCCTATTGTTCAGGCATATAAAGAAGCTGGTAATCGCGTTATCACCGTTATCGCTGCACGAACGAAGGATCTTATTATTCTTGAAGACCAAATTAAAGCATTTTCAGATGAGTTGATTATTATGACCGATGATGGTTCATATGGTCAAAAAGGTTTGGTGACTGAAGGAATGGAGCAGGCTATTAGTAAGGAAAATATTGATGAAGCTATGATTATTGGCCCTGCTATTATGATGAAGTTTGCAGCCTTAACAACAAAAAAACATAATATTCCAACATTAGCCAGTCTTAATACAATTATGGTAGATGGTACTGGTATGTGTGGTGCTTGCCGAATTACTGTTGGAGGAAAAACTAAATTTGTTTGCGTGGATGGACCAGAGTTTGATGCACATCAGGTTGATTTTGATGAAATGTTGCTTCGATTAAATGGTTATAAGGATATTGAGAAGAAGGCTGATGAAAACTACTTAAAAAGTCATCAGTAATAATTCTTGATTTAGCTAAACAATATTCACCAGACATAATAAAATAAAGAAATCAGATTCCTAGAAATGGAAGACAGAAATAGTTATTTAAAATCTGAGCGTTCACAAGAATGGCGTGAGGAGTTAAGAAAAAAAATAAAAGCAAAAGACAGAACTGATGTTCCAAGGGTAAAAATGAATGAAGTTGATGCCAGTGAAAGAGTTCAGTCTTATATAGAAGTAAATAGTGGTTTAACACAAGAGCAGGCGCAAAAAGAAGCGACTCGTTGTGTAGATTGTGCTAATCCTACTTGTATTACAGGTTGCCCTGTAGAAATTAACATACCTAAGTTTATAAAAAGAATTGAACAAGGTGAATTTTTAGAAGCTGCTAAAGTTCTTAAAGAAACAAGTACATTGCCAGCTGTTTGTGGTAGGGTTTGTCCTCAAGAAAAACAATGTGAGGCCAACTGTTTTTATACCCAAAAGTTAAAAAAAGAACCTGTTGCAATTGGGTATTTAGAGCGATTTGCTGCTGATTATGAGCGAGAGTCTGGTCAGATTTCTATTCCTGAAATAAAAGAGAAAAACGGCAGAAAAGTAGCCTGTATTGGTTCTGGTCCTGCAGGTTTAACTTTTGCAGGCGAAATGGCTAAAAAAGGGTATGATGTTACTGTTTTTGAAGCTTTACATGAAATAGGTGGAGTACTAAAATATGGTATTCCGGAGTTTCGTTTGCCAAATAATATTGTAGATGTTGAGATTGAAAGCCTTAAAAAAATGGGGGTTCAATTTGAAACCAATTTTATAGTAGGAAAAACGGCTTCTATTGAAGATTTAAAAGAAGAAGGTTTTGAAGCCTTTTTTACTGGTAGTGGAGCAGGTTTACCTCGTTTTATGAATATACCGGGTGAAAATTATATTGGAATATTAAGTTCCAATGAGTATTTAACTCGTATTAATTTAATGCATGCTGCAGATCAAACAACCGACACACCTGTTGTTAGTGGCAATAAAGTGATGGTTGTAGGTGGAGGAAACACCGCTATGGATTCCGTGCGTACGGCAAAACGATTGGGTGCTGAAAGAGCTATGATTGTTTATCGTAGAAGTATGGAAGAAATGCCGGCCCGTCTTGAAGAGATTGAGCATGCTAAAGAAGAAGGTGTTGAATTTATGACACTGGCGAATCCTATTGAATATTTTGCCAATGAAAAAGGGCAGGTAAATCAGGTTAAAGTTCAAAAAATGGAACTAGGAGAGCCGGATGCCAGCGGTAGACGCAGACCAATTCCTGTTGAAGGATCAGAGGAATTAATTGAAGTGGATACTGTTGTTGTTAGTGTTGGAGTGTCTCCAAATCCAATTGTACCGGATTCTTTACCAGAATTAAAAACCACTTCATGGGGTACCATTCAGGTTAATGAGGAAACATTACAATCTTCAATGCCTGAAATGTTTGCAGGAGGTGATATTGTAAGAGGTGGAGCTACCGTTATTTTAGCAATGGGAGATGGTCGAAAGGCAGCTCAGAAAATGGATGAATATTTGAAGAATAAATAAAACCAATGGTCTAATCACTAATACAATTGGAATGAAGATATTGGAGACTAAATATATGGGACTTCGTTTGAAGAACCCAATTATTGTTGGAAGTTGTGGATTAACTGCTTCGGTAGAAGGATTAAAACGTATTGCTCAAAGTGGTGCTGCCGCTGTGGTATTAAAATCAATTTTTGAAGAGGAAATCATTAAAGAGCATGAAGATACTCTAAAAAAGAAATTGGGCTATCAGGATAATAATCTGGAGTTTTTAGATTATTTCGACTATCAATTAAAGAACGATGTTCTTAAAAAAACAGCTACACTCGTTGAAGAGGCTAAAAAAGAAATTGATATTCCTATTATAGGTAGTTTAAATTGTGCTTCATCAGGCGAATGGATTTCTTATGCAAAGAATCTTGAGAAAGCAGGAGTTGATGCCCTTGAATTAAATGTTTTTAAATTACCTTTTGATATTGATCAAAAACCTGAAGAGCAAGAGAAGCTATATCTTTCGATAATAGATAAAGTAAAAGAAAATATTTCTATTCCTGTTTGTATTAAAATTGCACCATATTCATCGAATCTGGCAGCAATGATTAAGAAATTGGACGATTCAGGAGTTAATGCCATTACCATGTTTAATCGATTTTATAATGTGGATTTTGACATTATGACCGATGAAGTTAAGGCTGGAGGAACCTATTCGTCAGACCAGGATTACTATAATACTTTGAGATGGATTTCTATTATGTCAGGAAAAGTCAATTGTGATTTATCTGCCAGTACAGGAATTCATAGTGCAGAAACAGCTATTAAAATGATTATGGCCGGAGCAACAACAGTACAAGTAGTATCTAAATTGTATAAAGATGGTCTGGGTTCCATTGCTGGAATGCTCAAGAATATTGAGTTGTGGATGGATAAGAGAGGTTATTTGAGCATTGATGAGTTCAGAGGTAGTGTACATCACGAACCTAAAGAAAACTCAGAGAAGTTTGAGAGAGTTCAGTTTATGAAGTATTTCTCTGGACATAATCCGGATCAGGTTATATAAGTATCAGAACTTATTATATTATAATGAATTAGAAAAGATAGAAGTCTGAATTTAGATTTCTATCTTTTTTACTTTAATTGTATTAATTTATAGTGTAATTATCTATGGGTGCATATTTTAGATTGAAAAATTTGTTAAGTGCAATAAAATAACTACTTTTGCGCCCGCATTAAATAATTTAATTATATTAATTATGTTGAATCATTATGAAACCGTTTTCATTTTGACTCCCGTTTTATCTGATGTTCAGATGAAGGAAGCGGTTGAAAAATTCCGCACTGTTATTACAGACAACGGAGGCGAAATTGTAAACGAAGAGAATTGGGGATTACGTAAATTAGCGTATCCTATTCAAAAGAAATCAACAGGTTTTTATAACTTGTTTGATTTTAAAGTTGAACCTGATGTGATTGCCAAGCTAGAGCTTGCTTTTCGTCGTGATGAGCGTGTTATTCGTTTTTTAACATTTAAAATGGATAAACATTCAGAAGCTTATAGTGAGAAAAGAAGAAAAACCATCAAAGAAAAAAAGGAGAAATAGGCCATGGCACAAAATCAAAGTGAAATCAGATATTTAACTCCTCCATCGGTAGAGATCAAAAAGAAAAAGTACTGTCGTTTTAAGAAAAACAAGATCAAGTATGTTGATTACAAAGATCCTGAATTCCTTAAAAAATTCTTAAATGAGCAAGGAAAAATTCTTCCTCGTCGTTTAACAGGTACGTCGTTAAAGTATCAAAGAAAAGTTGCAACTGCTATTAAACGTGCTCGTCACTTAGCATTGTTGCCTTATGTTACTGATTTGATGAAATAAAAACAGGAGGATAAAAAATGGAAGTAATATTAAAAGATGATGTAGCCAACCTTGGTCACGCAAATGATATTGTAAAGGTAAAGGCTGGATATGGTAGAAATTACCTTATTCCACAAGGGCTTGCAGTTTTAGCTACTCCTTCTGCTATCAAAGTTCATGAGGAGAATTTGCGTCAAAGAGCTCATAAATTAGAGAAAATCAAAAATGATGCTCTTGAATTAGCTCAAAAAATGGAAGGAATTTCATTAACTATTGGCGCTAAAACAAGTACAACTGGTAAAATCTTCGGTTCTGTAAATACTATTCAAATTGCAGAAGCTTTAGAAAAAGCTGGTTACACTGTGGAACGTAAGAATATTTCTATTAAAGAAGACCAAGTTAAAGAAATTGGTAAATACGTAGCTACAGTTAAACTACACAGAGAAGTTAAAGTAGAAGTTAACTTTGAAGTAGTTGCTGAGTAAATTAGTATAAACTTATACGAGATACATTTTCAAACAAACAGCGGAAAGCCCATCTGGTTACAGATGGGCTTTTTGTCTTTTATAAATAGAGTGAGATTTTTATTTGTAAGACGTATAGATATAAAAAAAAAGCCTTAGTAGTTAACTAAAGCTTTCTGTATATTGTAATGATAATAATTGCTTTCTTAAGCGTTTAAATATTTTGATAAAGTTTCCATCAGTATTTGTAATCTGATAGGTTTTGCCAGGTAATCATCACATCCGGCTTCTAAGCATTTTTCTCTTTCCCCGGACATAACGTGTGCAGTTTGTGCAATAATGGGCACTTTGCTATCTATTTTTTTGATCTCTTTTGTTGCTGTGTAGCCATCAAGTATTGGGAGTTGTAAGTCCATAAGTACCAAGTCAATATCATTTTCCTTGTACATATCTATGGCTTCTTGACCATCTTTTGCCCATAGTATTTTTGCACTGGTTTTACGTAGTGCAGCATCAAAAAATATCTTGTTAGTGTCAACATCTTCCACAACAAGAATAACCTTATCTCCCCAATCTTGATTTAGAGAACTACTTATATTTTCACTCATAATGTGTAAGTCAGTGTTCCAATTCATAAAGTATATGCTGCTAATTTAGCGTTTGTATTACTATTTACCAAATAAAATAATTTAAAAAAACATGCAAATGTATCCTTTATAAATAAGGATAAAATCAAACATTAACATTAATTTTGAGATTGTCTAATAGATGCAATAATAGTAGTAAGAGAAATAATTAAAGATTACATAAAAAGTGACAAAATATATACTGATTTTAATTTCGACATTCACATTTATATTTCATTTAAATGCTTTAAATAAATATCCGGTAAATTATAATAAAATTGATTCTGTTTATTCAACAATGAGTCTGGATGATAAAATCAATGCTATTATAATATCATCAAATAACATTTGGACCGCCAATATTAATAGTCCTGCGACGAATTTTGATCATTCTTGTGGGCTTGTAAATATTGATCAACTATATGACATATGTGGAGTGGAAAATCCTATGTTGTCAGATGTTATGATTCGTTCCGCTTATTTAGCAGGTAATAATGAAGAGTCTGTTAATTTACTGACTGATGTTCTAAATAAGAAAAAAGAAAATGGTTTCTTTTTTTCAATGAAGTCTCCTTATTCGTTGCTTTTCCACTTAGATGATCAAAGCAGCAATGATTTCTTTCTGGAGCCCTATGGCAGAATTGCTATACCTTATAAAATCGATGATGTAAAAAATGACTATTATATAGCTAATACCTATAAATTACCAAAGCAGGTTCTTGTATCGCATGAAATTAAGTTTAATGTACTAAAAAATTATGCTGCGGTGTCGGAGTATGATTATTTTTCAAGTTTGCATTGGCATGATCTTCAAAGAATATTAGATCAATATGAAGAGCCTCCTTTGGAGTTTATTTTAAGTTTAGGTGGTATTATTTATACTGATGATTATTCAGAAGACTATAAAAAGCTAAAAAGGATCTTTGGGAAAAAGATGTTACCTGAAAGTATTCTTGAAAAAAGTTGTAAAAAGATGCTGCTTTATCAGGAGCTTTGTGGTAAGCATTTATATGACGCTAATAAAAGATCATTAGAAGAGGATATGGATTTATTTGTGAATAATATCCGAAGGAAAGGATGTGTTTTATTGGAAAATAAAGATATTATCCCATTTGATAACGTTTCAGATGAAAAATATGCTTCAATACATATTGGTGTGGATGGGAAATCAAGTTTTCAAAAAATGATATCAAAATATACCAAGTGTGATCATTTTAGTACAGAGAATATTCCAGATGAAGATGGTTTACTCAACATAAGAAGAGAAACTGAAGGTTATGATAAAATTATTGTTGGAGTAAATGGTGATTGGTTTACTGAGGAAGAAACCAATAAGTTATATTCCTTTTTACATCAGATCTCTGAAAAAGCAGAATTAATTTTAGTGCATTTTGGCTCGGGCAACAGACTGGCAGCCTTACCTAAAGGGCATCCTTTTAAGGCCATATTGCTCTCGTTTGAAGCAGGAAAGCAATCTCAGGAAATAGCTGCGCAAATACTGTTTGGTGGTATTCCTGCACAGGGAATGTTGGCTAAAAATATTAATAGTCATTTTGATTTTGGAACAGGATTTTTAACCAATAAAATACGATTAGGTTATAGGGCTGCCTATGAAAAAGCATACTCTGATACATTGCGAATAATAGATCAGATTGTTTACAAAGCAATCAGAGAAAGAGCAACACCAGGTTGTCAGGTTTTGGTTGCAAAAGATGGTGATATTATTTATAATAAGGCTTTTGGTTATCATACTTATGATAAAAAACAACATGTTTCTGTAGGTGATATGTATGATATAGCATCGGTAACCAAGATCGTTTCTTCAGTTCCTTCTGTGATGAAGATGTATGATGAAGGCAAGTTGAAATTAGAGGATTCGTTATCGTATTTTTTACCTCGTTTGATAGGAACAAATAAACAAGGTATTAAAATTCAGGATATGCTTATTCATCAGGCTGGATTAGAGGCCTGGATTCCTTTTTATTTAAGAGCTGTTGATAAGGATCGCTTAAAAGGTGATATTTATAGTAAAAGATATTCAAGTCAGTATAATATTAAGTTGGATACCTGGGTTTATATGAATCGATCAGTTCGATATAGGTCTGATATCTTCAGGCATTCAGGTGGTGGTAAATTCAATGTTAAGGTTGCCGATAAACTTTATATGAATAATGAATATCTGGATTCTATAAAAATGGGCATAGATACATCTAAAGTTGATGAGAATCCTGGATATCGGTATAGTGATTTAGGTTATTATTATATCAAAGAGATTGTGGAAAAGACGTATAAAGAATCATTGGATCAATATGTTGGGGAAACTTTTTATCAGCCTTTAGGTGCCTTTAAAACTTTGTATAAACCCTTGTCAAAATATGATAAGAATGATATCGTTCCAACAGAAAATGACAAGGCCTGGCGAAGGGAATTAGTGCATGGTTATGTGCATGATCCGGGGGCTGCCATGTTGGGTTGTGTTGGGGGGCATGCAGGTGTTTTTTCATCAGCTGAAGATCTTGCCAAAATACTTCAAATGTACCTGAATAAAGGTACTTATGGGGGAATTCAGTATATAAAGCCTGAGACTATTGAGCGTTTTACTTCAACAGTGAGAGAGGATAACCGCAGGGGAATTGGGTTTGATAAACCTGTTCAGGATAAAACATTATCAGGTCCATCATGTAATGAAGCATCTGATTCTTCATTTGGTCATTCAGGATTTACAGGCACTTTAGTTTGGGTAGATCCTGAATACAATTTGGTTTATGTGTTTTTATCAAACAGAATTCATCCTAATCAATATAATAAGCGATTGATAACAACTGATGTGCGTACCAATATACAGTCTGCAATTTATCATTCGTTACCGGAGTATTGGGAAAAAGTAAATGAGGACAAGAAGAAAGGGGAGTAGACTCACTATCATTAGAATAAGCTACAACATTTCTATCTTTTAGATAAGAAATAAAAAAAGGAAATCACCTTAACGCGATATTGGTGATTTCCTTTTTTTATAACTTTTTGAATAGTGTTCTTAATTGATTCTAAATATCGTAAAACGTTTCAAAAGCTCGTGTTACATATAAATGGTCTTTGACTCCTGCAAGTTCTCTTACAGAATGCATAGCTAGCATAGGATTACCTATATCAACAGATCTTAAATCAATTTGACTTAAAGAAACATTACCTAATGTTGAACCTCCTTCCATGTCGGAACGGTTTACAAATTTTTGATAGGGCACATTGGCCGTCTGACATATGGTTTCAAATACAGCTCCGGAATCTCCATCAGTTGTATATTTCTGGTTGGCATGTATTTTAATTACAGGTCCGCCATTCATTACCGGATGTAATACCGGATCATGCTTTTCTGTTTGGTTAGGATGTATTGAGTGAGCCATATCAGCTGAAATCATAAATGAGTTATAGATCATTCTGTATAGATCATCTTCATCATAACCTAAGCCAAAATTAACGCGTTTCAAAATATTAGCCAGAACAGGTGATCCGGCTCCTTGTTTGGTCTGACTACCGACTTCTTCATTATCAAAAATACACAGCATTTGCGTATTTGTGTTGTTTGTTGAATTAATCAGAGCCTTTAAACCAGCATGAACCATCGCTAAGTCATCAAGTTTTGGTGAGCTGATAAATTCGTCGTTTATCCCCATTATGCAACCCTTTTCGTATTCGTAAAGCGTCAAATCAAAATCAATGATGTCCTGTGGATTTACTTCTAGTTTATCTGCTAATAATTTTAAAAGATAATTTTCCTTTTCAAAAGTATCATTAATTACTCCCATTAATGGAAGCATATCTTTTTGACGGTTAAGTGCCACACCATCATTTACTGATCTGTTTAAATGTATGGCAAGGTTAGGTATGATGAGTATTGGCTTTTTAAAATCAATGTATTTATGATCAGGGAACAATGGATTTGCCGATTTTAAACTCACCCTTCCTGCAATAGAAAGCGGTCTGTCTAACCACGACATTAAAATCGGGCCTCCATACACTTCTGTATTAAGTTTTAGTAATTTATTTTCCACAAGCATTTCCGGGTTTGGTTTAATCTTAAAACCTGGAGAATCACTATGAGCACTAATCATTTTAATGCCGGAAGCAGGTAAGTCATTGTTTCCGGTATTGAACGCAAATATTGCTGAACCATTTTTGATTGTAAAGTATTTTTTACCCTTTTCTATCTTCCATTTATCAGTTAGCTTAAGTTCTTCAAATCCATTTGATACAAGTGTATTTGAAATATTTGAAACCACATGATAAGGGGAGGGGCTATTATAAATAAAATCAATTAATTCTGTTGCGAGTGTAATTTCTGGTGTCATTGTATTTATTTTTTTGCAATTTATAAATAAACGCTCATATGCTATAATTGTATCATATGACTTTTGTTACTCTTTAATAACATAGTTCGGTAATAAACTTTTGTTGCTTAAAGGGCAAACAAACCATGTTAGCTAATTGTTTTATTTTTGGTTTAACTAAGAAAAATGATATTTTATATTTAAAAATTGAGATTTGGAGTATTTGTTTTTATTTATGAATAAAAGTTTGTTGTAGTTTAGCTTCGTTATAATTTGTAAAAGAATGAAGGAAGGGGATAATATAAAATGTACGCTAAGTAAAATACCATTTAAGGTATCTTTAAGTTTTGAATATTTAATTAATGATATTGAAAAGATTGCGTCTGACCTTAAACATCCTATGAATTTAATGGCTCAGCAAGTTATTTCGATGTTGGATAATAAACCTGAGCTAAAAAAGGCAGAAATCGATTTATCGTCTCTGGATAACAATCATGAGATTTTGAATAAACTAATGGCTTTTGTTATCAATCCATTGGTAAATCAGGAAGAATTATCTGCTGTTTTTCCTCCTTTTGCATGGGAACCATTTTATGCCACTGAATATTTTAAAAAGTTATTTCTCGATCCTGTTAAAACCAATTACCTGGTGAGCCATATTCTTCCTGAGGAGGATAAGATGCTGGTTTTGGTTTTGTTTCATGCTTATATGTTAATTCTGGATAAGATTTATGGAATTGATCTGTATCAGGATAAACCATTAACTTTTAAGTTAGAGGACGATAAAACTAAATTGGTTCGCTTTTATTCTTCCCGGATTAATTCGCAGTATATAAATATAATTCCATCCGAAAAACATAGAAAATTAAGTGATGAAGAACTAAAAACATTGGTTAATGTTGATAACGATCTGGATTATTGGAATAAAATGATTCCGTTGGAGAATTATGAATTTCGTGGAATGATGAAGATCGATTATTTTGACGTAACCTACGATTATGTGATCTCTCAACTTAAATCAGATTTGTTAAACCGATCTACCATTATTACCAATAGTGGATTTGAAAAGGTTAAAGGATGGATTAAGTCATTAATTGAAAATGCAGAGTTAGAAGTTGGTTTAATCGGAATTACCGATTTTAAATCATCTTACAATAAAAACTTTATCTGGAAAAGTATTGTTCCATACGAAGAGCTTTCTTGTGAAGATTATGCAGGTAGTATATACGAAGAAGCATTTGTAAATCAAAAGATCATTATTACTGATGATTTTAATGAGCAACCAGGAAGTAAGGTTGTGGAGGCATTTCTACGAAGAGGAATAAGGAGTCATGTTATTGTTCCTTTAGTTGTTGATGATACAGTTGTGGGAGCCCTTGAATTTGGGTGTGCTAAACCTGGGAATTTAACGATGATTCAGGTGAAAAGGCTTCTTGAAGTTTTTCCAATTTTTGCAATTGCTATTAATAGATCAAAAACAGAATGGAACGATAGGGTGAAAGCTATTATTCAGAAAGAGTTTACTGCTATTCATCCTACGGTAGAATGGAAATTCAAAGAAACTGTTCAGAATTTACTTAATGCAGAGAGTTGTGAGAGTGACTTCCGTGTTACAGAACCTATTGTTTTTAATGATGTTATTCCAATTTATGGCGCATCTGATATAAGAGGTTCTTCAATTGAAAGAAATAAGGCCATACAGGCAGATTTAACCGATCAGTTGATGATGGTTAAAGATATCTTATCGTCAGATAAAATATTAAATGATATACCCCTGGTATCTAATCTTTTTTTCAAAATTAGTCAGTATTTAAAAAGTGTAGAAGAGGGCTTAAAGGCTGGTGATGAGATGGCTGTTATCGAGTTTCTTAAAAGTGAGATACAACCGATATTAAATATCTTAAAAGAGCGAGATAATGAGCTGAGAAGTATTGTAGATTCCTATTTTGCTAAGCTCGATCCTGCTTTAGGTGTCTATTATAATAAACGAAAAGATTTTGAGGATAGTTTAACAATGATTAATGATCATGTTAGTGATATTTTAGACAAAGAGCAGGTACAAGCACAACTTGTTTTTCCTCATTATTTTGAAAAATACAGAACTGATGGTATTGAGTATAACGCCTATATTGGTCAATCGCTGGTTAAAAAACTTACCTACAATAAAGTTTATTTAAACAACCTAAGATTGTGGCAATTATTGGTAATGATTAAAACAGCAAGAAAAGTAAAAGAAATACAGGAATCTCTGAAAACTAAGTTAGATATATCTCAGTTAATACTTGTTCATTCAGCACCTTTGAGTATTGCATTTCGCCAGGATGAAAAGAAATTTGATGTGGATGGTGCTTATAATATTCGTTATGAAATAACAAAAAAGAGAATTGATAAAGCACTTATAAAAGGATCAAAAGAAAGAGTTACACAAGTAGGTAAAATAGCAATTATATATTCTTATGCTGAGGAGATTGAAGAATATAAACGTTATATCGATTTTATGATCGCACAACGATTTATAACCAATAAAGTAGAGGATATTGAATTGGAAGATTTGAAAGGGGCTTCAGGTTTAAGGGCTTTAAGAATTGAAGTGGACTTTAATAAATTAAGTTCCGAAGGAATTGATAAGGCTAAGTATGAAGAATTTATTGGTTTGGATCATTAATAAATATTGTCTGACAGAATATTATCATTACTTATTCAAAAAAAAAGCGATACAAAATGGTATCGCTTTTTTTGAATAACTATATTTTGTGGTTTATTAGTTTCTTGCCATTTGAGCAAGCTTACTACTAACAACAATATTTTTTTGTTCGGCAATTTCGCTGTTTAACTGAAATGTAAGCTTATTATCAACAATTCTGAAGTTAATAATGGAGTGTGCTGGTGTGTATGCCTGTTCTTCAGTTACTGTCATCACAGCATGGTTTCCTAATTGTTCCAAATCCTTTTTTAGGCGGCCTGATTTACCTTTTGGAATAAAAAGTACCTGGCAGTTTTTCATATCTTCAATGCTTGATACTTCAATTACATTAACCTTTGCATAGCCAACGCTTTTTCCATTAACAGTGCTGTTTAGCTCATTTAAAATGGCATGATCATTACCATAAACACCAACAGTAAATGTTTTCATGGATTCTTGCTGAGGCCATCTTACATACCTCATAAAGCTTGCAATAAACGAAGCTTCCACTTTTTCAACAGCCGTTTGAGCGTTAATGTTGATAAATAGCATACATAATAATGCTATTCCCAAAAACCTTTTAATCATCATTCAATACTTAGTTTAATGTTAACTATTAATTTATAGCCACTTAACGAATGTGTTTGTCTTAAGTTACCAGTGTTCACCTTATTTAACACATCGAGGTATTGATTTTTAAGAGATTTTATATGGGATTATTATTTTAAGTATTTGATAATTAGATGTATGAATATGAATATTTGTCTTTTATATACAAAATATCAATAATTGGATTATGTTATTTTAACAATTTTAGCGTATTATTTATTAATAAAAGTTTATGATTCAGGCACATAATGTTTTAATGGCATTATTAAAATCTTCCTTAATTAGTGGTTTTGCTACAAATGCCGATGCTCCATAGCCTAAACATGCCTCTATGGTGTTTAAGGAATGGTCTCCTGATAATATAATAACAGGTATATCAAGCCACTCTTCTTTTAATTCTTTTAGTATTTCAAATCCATCTTTATTGGGCATATATAAGTCTAATAGAATTAAATCGGGCTTTTCTTTTACGATAAGTTTCCATCCTTCCAAGCCATCAGATGCTTCTAATATTTGGAAATTATATAGAGATAGTAGTTTTTTTATTGTAACTCTTGATTCTAATGCGTCGTCAACTATTAAAACTTTTTTCATAATGAGGAGTGTTTAAATTAGTTTTACATTGCAACTTATAATTCAATATACGCTGTTTATTTAATATAGATGCTATTTGTTGATAGAAAGCATGTTTTGGTGTGTAAATGCGCAAATAAATGCTGCTAATGTTGTAAGAGGTAAGGAGGATTAATTTCATGATTTGATTGAAATTAAAAGGTTGAAAGTTTAAAATTCGATCACGTTGCCATCGGGCCTACACTTTATATTTGTATAGTGTTTTGGACTTTATGCACTTTTAAGTCGTTTTCTTCGCACTTCTTCGCATGTTCCTCGCACTTCTTCGCATGTTCTTCGCAACTTGTTCGCATTTCTTCGCACCGTCTTCGCAAAACCTATGCACTTTGTATACACCGTCTTCGCATTTCTCCACATGCGCTACGCAGGTTCTCCACCGTTTGAACACACTAAGAGTGCGAAGAACCTGTATAGAACCTGCATTGAAAGGTAGTAGAATTGCGAACTTGTATCGAATGTGGGTCAGAGCAGTGTAATAGTTTGTGCATACCCATTTAGCCGGTTCGTAAACATTGTATCATGGCTTAGATAAAAGAAATTCAGTTAACCAGAATGTTTATAAGAGTACAACGTTCTCTGTATTTTTAATTTACCTAAATCCCTTTGAAAAAAACGTAAAACTAAGTGTTATGCTTATTGACAAGTGATGATAATCTTTTTTGACAAGTAGTAAAATGTAAAACTATTTATTCATCATTTTTACGACTGAAATTACCCAGGTTACAGGAAAGTATGAATATTTTACTTAGGGTTATAAACGCATCATTCAATATTATTGTATCTTAAATAACCACTTAGTGTATGCAATAACTTTGATTTTATCATTAACGCTTAAATCTTTTTAGTAACTTGCTCCAGATAGGGGTAAAATGCTTATTTGTACATCACAAACTACAAGAACAATTGTAGCAAATAAAAATATGAGTGAGCAGACTTTGATATAAAAAACAAACAGATATGATTTCAAAAATAAGAGCAGGTATTTTAAGTTGCGTTGGATTAATGATTATAAACCTTCTTAGGGGATTATATATGATTCCAAATTTGGAGCTTGGTCATCTTTTGACTTATAACCTGATATTCCAAATCGGATCTTTATGGTTTTCAATTTCTTTGTGGATCGTTATAAAATATGACTTTGTCAAATTAAATGCATTAGAGGAGTTTAAAAAGCCTCTTGACTGGCTGATAAGGAACATTGCAATAGTGTATGGAGTAGGCATAGTTTCATTTTTTTTCCCAAGTAGAGAATTTTATATTATAATTTTAATCCTGGGTTTTATACTTATGATTAATTACATCATTGTATTTGTTAAGATTTATAAGCTAGATAAAAGTGCCTTGGAATTTGTGGGAGAATTACACAGATATATTATATCAATGATTGTATTTATCATGACTTTTTTTGTTGTGAATGTGATTAATGAATTTAATTGGCACATGGATTTGGATTTTGCATTTTATATTCTAATCGCCTTCCCACTTATCTTCTTGATTAGATTTTTGCATAAAGAAAAAAAAGACATTGAATCTAAACAGCGTATCTATTCAATAGATTAGAGATTTTTTATAAATGTTAAAAAGATACCATCGAAAATGAATTATAGTATAGATTGCCAAATGTTTAGGTACTGATTTAAGATGTCTGTGCGAAATCTAGCTTTGGGTACTCTGGACAATGATTGCTGTAATTAATCAGTTACCGAACTTAGTGAAAAAACATATAATATACTTAGCCCCTCCCAAAATGAAAGCATTTTTATTGATTGTTATTATTCTTTTAAATATTGGATGTAAACCAATCAAAGAAGCACAAATTATTGAAGGTGATTTATGCTATGAATGGATAAAACTTGGGAATTTTTACGGACAACCAGATAGCCTTTTGACTAATTTTTATATATGGAAAGATAGTATTGGTTACGAAGGAATGATGAAAGAAGATTCCTTGTCAGCATATTATCTCAAACTTTTAGAAGACAATGATTTACTTGTTTGTCCCTATGTTTATATTATAACTGACAAACGAAGGCGAGTTTTACTATATATGAATTCGGCAGAATATGAAAGTCTGAATCATTTTACCTATAAGGAATTAATTGCAAATCATCAAAAAGTAAGAATCGTGGCTAAAGTACACAGTTTAGTTGATAATATGTTTGTTTGTAAAAAATTGATTTCTGTTGATGTAATTGATGGCGTTACTCGTCCTGGTAGAAGTAAATTTAAGATTGAAGATTATCGATAACATAAGTGACAATCACCAGCATGTAGCCTGTAATACTTGCTTAGCAAGTAATATTATAAAGTTAATTTACTAAGCTGTATTTCTGCAGTCTATTTTTAAGGATTAATAAAATTGAGATTTGCTTAAATTCAGCCTGGGGAAGAGGTCTCTTCTCGATCCATATATCAATATAATCATAAAATTAGTTTCCAATTAAATTTAAAATAGTTACATCATCTTTTTAAAATGATGAAGATATATGCTGCAATGTAAAATATAAGTATCATAAAATCAGTATTTAAACTGGTTTATGATGTTAAAAAACTAAACTAGTGGGGACTGGTAGGTATTTTTTAATTATTTTTTCTTATTATTGCAAGGATAAATAAAAATTAACGATTAGATAAATTCTTTAACAGTTGATTTTTTTTGATTTAGGTAATAAAAAAGAAGTTTAATTTAAATAAATAAAGACATGGCAACTATAAGTTCATTAATTGAAAAGTTAAATGGTGGAGATAATTCTTTTTTTAAAGAATTGTATGGAACAGATCAGGCTATTTTAAAAGAACAAGCAGATCGTTACGTTAAATACATGAATGAATTCAAAAGTATTTATGGTAGTGAAGAAGTAATGTTATTGAGTTCTCCTGGTCGTACTGAAGTTGGTGGTAACCACACAGATCATCAATTAGGACGTGTGCTTGCAGGTGCTGTAAATTTAGATAATATAGCTGTTGCAGCTCCAAATGGTACTAACATAGTACGCATTACATCTATTGGTTTTGATCCTTTTGAAGTGGATCTTAGTGATCTTGAAGTAAAAGAATTTAAAATCACTCCGGGAAACCTTGTAAGAGCAATTGCTAAGGGCGTTAAAGATTTAGGACTAGAGATTGGTGGATTTGATGCTGTTATTCATGGTTGTGTACCGGAAGGTTCCGGATTAAGTTCTTCTGCTTCTTTTGAAGTGTTGATTGGTGCAATTTTCAGTAATTTATTTAACGAAGGAAAATTAGATCCTGTAGATAATGCTAAAATCGGACAGAAAGCTGAGCATGCTTGTAAAAAATTCTGTGGGTTAATGGACCAAACAGCTTGTGCTGTAGGAGGTTTTATTACAATAGACTTTGCAGATGCAGCTAACCCTGTTGTTAAAGCATTGGATTTTGATTTTGCTAAAACAGGTTACTCTTTAGTTATTACCAATACAGGTGGTAGTCACGGTGGATTAGATGAAGAGTATAATGCTTTACCATCAGAAATGAAGGATGTTGCTAAAGAATTAGGACAGGAAGTTTTACGTCCGCTTTCAATGGAGGATGTAGTATCTGGAATTCCAACTATAAGAGAAAAAGTTGGTGATAGAGCTTTATTACGAGCTATTCACTTCCAGGCTGATAATGCAAGAGTTGTTGATGAAGTAGAAGCATTAGAAGCTAATAAATTCGATAAATTTTTGGAGTTGGTTATTGAGTCAGGATTTAGCTCATACATGTACAACCAAAATATTTATGTTGCAAAAGATGTAAGAAATCAAAGTGTTTCTTTAGGATTGGCGCTTAGTGATTTAGTATTAAAAGGCAAAGGAGCATGGCGTGTTCATGGTGGAGGTTTTGCCGGAACTATTCAGGCATTTGTTCCTAATGATTTATTAGATACATACATCTCTACTTTAGAATCAGTATTCGGTGAAGGTAATTGTCATAAATTATTTATCCGTTCAAAAGGAGCTGTTGAGGTTGAATTATAATAAGGAATTCATTTATATTATTAATAATACATTATTACGATGAGTAAAAATAAATATTTATTCCCTTTGGTTGTAATGGCCTCATTGTTTTTCCTTTTTGGATTTATAACAACAATGAATAATTCAACTATTGAGTTTTTAAAAGATGCTTTTGGATTAAATGATGTGCAAAAGCAGTTGCCTAATACTTTCTTTTATGGTGCATATGTTTTATCTGTACCTGTAGGATTTTTAATTAATAAAATTGGTTATCGCTTCTCTATCTTTACAGGTTTAGGAATGATTGCTCTAGGGTTCTTTGCCAGTATCCCTGGTGTTGGATTTGGTTATTACGGATTCTTAAGTGCAGTATCGATCTTCGCTATTGGAGTTGTAATTCTTCAGGTTGCTGCCGCTCCTTATGTAGTAGCATTAGGACCAAAAGAAAGTTCTGCAAGTCGTTTAACATTAACGAATGCATTAAACTCAGTAGCAACAGTAATTGCACCTATCTTCGTTTCTGTACTTTTGGTAACTCCTGAATTAGGAGAGGGCGAAGTATTAGAAAATTCTGCAATTAAAGAAATTGTACAAAACCCATTCATTGGAATTGGTGTAGCTACAGCTGTTATTCTTATTATCATGTTCTTTTTGAAATTACCAAATATTAAAGAAGAACAGGAAAAAGCTGAAGCAGAAGGTGCAGTTAAGCATAAGTCAAGTGCATTTAAATATACTCACGTTTGGTTAGGTTCATTAGCTATTTTCGTTTATATGGGTATTGAAATTGGTATTCCTAGTTTCTTTGCTGACTTTTCAAATAATGCTGGTGCTGTAATCAAAACTTCTACTACCGATATGTTAAAGTACTATTGGGGAGGTTTAATGGTTGGACGTTTATTAGGTATTTTTGTATTACAAAAGTTCAAGCCAGGTTTAATCTTAACTGTTTGTGCATTAGGTGGTGCAGCTATGTTAACAGGAAGTATTCTTATTTCAGGTAATTTAAGTATGTGGATGTTCTTAGGAACCGGTTTATTCCACTCAATTATGTGGCCTGTTATTTACAGTCTGGCTTTAGAAGATTTAGGTCCTCATGCCGATGTAGCTTCAGGTATCATTGCAACATCAGTAATTGGTGCAGCTATTTTAATGCCAATTATGGGTGCTATTCAAACTTGGGCTGGTGTAATTGCAGCTGTTAGTTGTTTATTTGTTTATTATTTATATTTGATTTTCTTTGCAACTAAAGGATCAAAAATTAGATAAATATAAAATTTAGTATTAATCAGATAAAGCATCTATTAGTATTTAATAGATGCTTTTTAATATAAAGTAATTATGACAAAAGCTTCAGATATTTTTACATTAAAAAATGCTAATGGTGTAGAAGTTTCTTTTATTGGAAGAGGTGGACAAATTGTTGGTATTAAAGTGCCTGATGCAAAAGGTGAGGTTGCTGACGTGGTAGTTGGATATCAAACTGTAGAAGAAGCATTGGCAGGTGATGCTTATTTAGGTGCATTATGTGGTCGTTATGCCAATCGTATTGTTAATGGTCAGTTTGAGTTAGAAGGTGAAAAATATCAATTAGATATCAATAATGAGCCTAACCATTTACATGGAGGTGTTGACGGATTTAATTTAAGAGTGTGGGAAGTAGAACCTTATGTTGATCCTAAATTTGTTCAGGCATTTAAACTTTCTTTAGTTAGTCCGGATGGAGATCAAAATTACCCAGGAGAATTAACTGTTAGTGTTATTTATGGTTTAACTGATGATAATGAGTTTGTAATTGATTATACTGCCGAAACAAGTAAAACAACAATTATCAATTTAACCAGTCATGCTTATTTTAATTTAAAAGGTGCTGGTACTGGGTCTATTGAGAAGCATGAATTACAATTGAATGCCTCTAAATTTACACCAATAGATGGAAAGATAGGTACTGTAACAGGCGAGATTGCTGAAGTGAAAGGTACAGCTATGGACTTTGTAGATGCAAAACCAATTGGTGAGGCTTGTGTTGCAGATGATGCTCAGGTAAAACTTGTGGATGGTATAGATCATAATTTTGTGATTGATGGTTATGATGGATCTCTTAAGTTAGCTGCCAGATTGAAAGATCCTGAGAGCGGAAGAGAAATGGAAGTGTATACTGATCAGCCTGGAGTTCAGGTTTATACCGGAAGTCATTTTGATAGTTCAGAGACAGGTAAATTAGGTAATCCAATTGAAAAGTGGGCAGGAGTAGCTTTGGAAACTCAGATTTTCCCGGATGCACCAAATAAAGATAATTTCCCTAATGCTGTTTTAAAGCCTGGAGAAACCTATAAGCATACTTGTGTTTATAAATTTATCTAGTAAAATAGATTAATTAATATATCCAAGCCATTTCATTCTTTTGAAGTGGCTTTTTTATTTGTGTCTTATTTATAAACGATATGAAGTGGAAGATATCTAAATTAAAGTAAACAATTTTTTTGTTTTATTAATTTTTTTATTTTCTTTTGGCGCGACTAAAATAAAACTAATTAAAACTTCAAAATGGAAACGACAAAGAAAGAAAATTTTGCTTTGCCGATTGTAATGATGATCCTGCTGTTTGGTATGATCTCTTTTGTTACAAACTTGGCTGCACCGATGGGTGTTGTATTAAAGTCTCAATTTGGGGCTAGTAATTTCGAAGGAATTCTGGGAAACTTTGCAAACTTCCTCGCTTACTTGTTTATGGGAATTCCAGCAGGTAAACTTCTAGAGAAAATCGGGTATAAGAAAACAGCGCTTATTGGTATTGTAGTAGGATTTGTTGGTGTTGGTATTCAATACATGTCAGGTATTGCATCCAGCTTTTTAGTATACTTATTAGGTGCCTTTGTTGCCGGGTTCTCAATGTGTATTTTAAATGTTGTAGTTAACCCTATGCTAAATACGCTTGGAGGCGGAGGTAAAAAAGGAAACCAACTTATTCAGGTTGGTGCTACATTTAACTCATTTATGGGTACTTCAGTTCCTTTATTAGTAGGTGTATTAGTGGGTGTAGTTACAAAAAACACTGCCATTAAAGATGTAAACCCTGTAATGTTTATTGCAATGGGTATTTTTGCATTAGTAGGTCTTGTGTTGTATTTCGTAAATATTCCGGAACCTCATTTAAATACGGGTAATAAAGTTGTTGAAAAATCTAAATATAGTGCATGGTCATTCCGTCACTTCATTTTAGGAGCAGTTGGTATTGGTGTATATGTTGGTATTGAAGTAGGTGTTCCTGGAACAATGAACTTCTTTTTAACAGATGCCAACGCCGGTGGATTAGATGCTGCTACTGCTGGAACTGTTGTGGCTACTTACTGGTTATTAATGCTTGTAGGTCGTTTTGTAGGTGCATCTATTGGTGGAATGGTTTCAAGTAAAACGATGTTGATTGTAGCATCTGCAATTGGTATGGTTTTGGCTTTCATGGCAATAATTTCTCCGATAACATCTACTGTTTCAATTCCGGTATTCCAAAGTTCAGCTAGTGGATTATCTTTTGGATTTACAAATGTACCTATTAATGCCATGTATTTAGTTCTTATTGGATTATGTACATCTGTGATGTGGGGTGGTATCTTTAATTTGGCTGTTGAGGGATTAGGAAAGTTTACTGCTTCTGCTTCAGGTATTTTTATGACTATGGTTGTAGGTGGAGGAATCTTGCCTCAAATTCAAAACCTAGTAGCAGATAATTTAGGATTTATGACTTCATTTTGGGTACCTTTCTTAGGATTAGCATATTTATTATACTACTCATTAATTGGTAGTAAAAATGTAAATACAGATATTCCTGTGGAATAAACGAAATAAGCAATATAAAAAAGAGGCTAAATTCAGAAATGGATTTAGCCTTTTTTATTTTATCATTTAGTTAAATGAACTTCTTTTGTTATTTATTTTCTGATATTTATAAATACATTATTATTTTTGTGGGCTTTTTATAAAGAAAAATAAACATTTTAGCATATTTAGATTCCCCGTAATGAGTAAAAAGGATATAATTATTAATGGAGCAATTGATTTATTTGTAAATAAAGGATTTTCAGCCTCAACCAATGAGCTGATTAATAAAATTGGAATTGCTAAAGGAACACTTTATCATTACTTTAAAAGTAAGGACCAATTAATAGTTGAGATCTATAAAACACTCATGTTCGAAATAGAGACTGAATGTGTATCAGAAATGTCAGAAGAAGAAGATCCGCATGCATACACTAAAGATGTTTTTGCAAAAATTGTAAAGTGGTTTATCAAGAATCCTAATAAGTTTCATTACATCAATAGCTTTGAGGCAAGTCCTTACATTAAAATACATTCCTTATCAGTAAGAGATACATTAAGTGGCCCTCAAAAAAATATCATGCAAAAGGTAAATATGGGGGTTATGAAAAACTACAACACAGATTTAATTACCTTTTTTGATTTTGCTTTTACGCGTTCTACTGCGAATTATTTTCTTTCTCAGGTCAATCCTTTAGCACAATTTAAAGTAGAATTTAATGAAGCTTTTGATCTTTATTGGAAAGGTGCTTCCAGATAATTTCATATGATTTCACTAATATTTGCTTATTTTTAAAATTTAACCCCTAAATTCAGGGTGGTATCATACGTAAATTGAATAAAATTTCTTTTGCACCCTAAAAATTTCATTTTTTTAATAAAGTTTGTATATGGTTACTATGTTAAATAGATAGATTTTGAATAAATGTCTTTTTATTTAATATGATGTGATTTAGAGTGGTTGTTGATTGTATTTAGTTAACCTAATGTTGTAGGTAATGTAATATTAACACAGATTTAAAATTAATTATACCGACTTGTCGGTCGGTTTGTGTGATATTTGCAACGATAATTTTATACTTTTGTAAACAACTATATGAAAATAGAAACACCTAAATCAATTTTTAAAATGAAACAATTTATTACAAAGCTCTATGTGCTTGGTTTATTTATAACCATGTCCATGACTGCTTTTGCACAGGCCAAGGTGTCGGGTACTATTACAGACTCTGACACAAATGAACCTCTTATTGGTGCAACAGTTGTTGTTCAAGGAACAACAAATGGTACAGTAACCTCGTTAGATGGTACTTTTAATTTGAAAGTTGACAATGGGAAATGTAACCTTGTGTTTTCTTACATTGGCTATGTAGATCAAGAAAAATCTATAAATGTTAATGGAGATGAAAATATTGGAACTATCTCATTGAAATCAGATGCGGTTGGACTTAATGAAGTACAGGTTTTAGCTTCTGTAGTTACAGATCGTAGTACTCCTGTTTCAATTTCTACTTTACCAGCAGAAGTTATTACAGAGAAATTAGGTAGTCAGGAATACCCTGAATTGTTAAAAACAACACCATCTATTTATACTTCTAAAGAAGGTGGAGGTTTTGGAGATGCTACTGTTTACGTTCGTGGATTTGATTCAAACAACGTGGGTGTATTAATTAATGGGGTTCCTGTTAATGATATGGAAAGTGGTAGAGTATACTGGAGTAACTGGGCTGGTCTATCTGATGTTACTCGAACTATGCAGGTACAGAGAGGATTAGGAGCGTCAAAACTTGGATTGTCTTCAGTTGGAGGAACAATTAATATCCTAACCAAGTCAACAGATGCTAAAAAGGGTGGTGTTATTAAATCTTATGTAGGTAATAATGGTTACAGAAAACAATTATTATCATTTTCTACAGGAATGTCAGAAAACGGTTGGGCATTATCATTTTTAGGTTCACATACCTATGGTGATGGATATGTAATGGGAACTAATTTTGATGCATGGAGTTATTTTGTAAATATTGCTAAAAGATTTAACGACGAGCATACTTTAGCTTTTACAATTGTGGGTGCCCCTCAATGGCATAATCAAAGAGGAACTAAACTTACTATTGAAACTTACAAACATAATAAATATGGAAAAAGATACAATAGTAATTATGGTATAAGACAAGGTCAACCCTATGGTGGAGGGTATGGATACAATTACTATCATAAACCTCAAGCACAATTAAACCATTATTGGACTATTAATGATAATACCAACTTAACTACTTCTGTGTATGCATCAATGGGTACCGGAGGAGGTCGCCGTGTTGCAGGTTCTTTAAGCAGAACAGGTGATGGGTTGTTAGATTTTGATAGTGCTATTGAAGCTAATCAGGAATCGGTTGTTGATGGGTCACAAACCATTGTTGGTAATTCTGTAAATAATCATCAATGGTATGGATTATTATCAACTTGGATTAAAGATGTGAATACATTCAAATATACTTTAGGATTGGATGCCAGATACTATAATGGAGAGCATTATAGAGAAATAGATGATTTACTTGGTGGTGAATTTTATCTTGATGATAATTTTATTACTAGAGATGCAAATGAGAAATTAGTAGAAGGTGATAAATATTCATACCATAATGATGGTAATGTATTATATACCGGATTGTTTGGACAGGTTGAATATATTCAAAGTAAATTTACTTCTTTTTTATCTGCTGCACTATCAAGAAAGAGCTACAGAAGAGTTGATTACTATCAATATATGCCAGGAAATCAAAAGTCAGAGTGGAAAGACTTTCTTCCTTGGAACGTGAAAGCAGGTGTAAGTTATAAATTAACAGAAAACCATAGTATTTATGCAAATGGTGGTTATATTAAAAGAACACCATACTTTTCAAACGTGTTTTTAAATTATACAAATGAAATTAATGATGATGTAAAATATGAACAAATTATTACGTCAGAATTAGGTTATATCTTCACTTCAACAAAATTCAATGCAAAGGTTTCATTATATAGAACTAATTGGCGAGACAAAGGATTGATGATTAACTATTCATTGGAAGTTGCCGATCCTGAAAATCCTACAGAAACTATTTTTGAGGATAGAACAGCAAATATTGCAGGTTTAAATCAATTACACCAAGGCGTTGAGTTTGAGGGTACTTATAAACCTAATAGCAGAATGACTCTTAAAGGTATGTTGTCATTTGGAGATTATATTTATCAAGATGATGTAAACTTTGCTTTATACGATGGTCAGGATTTAGTAGCTCAGAAAAATGCCTATATTAAAGATGTACATGTAGGTAACTCTGCACAAACAACAGGTTCTGTTTCTCTTGATTATAAAATTATGGAAGGTCTTAAATTAGGAGTAGATTATGTATATTATGGTAAGCACTATGCTGATTTTGATCCGGAAAACAGATCTGCACTAACGGATTCAGGTGTAGATGCATGGGAACTTCCTGAAGTAGGTTTGGTTGACTTAAACTTTAATTACAAGTTTACAATTGGAGGAATAAAGGCTACATTATATGGAAACGTAAATAATGTATTTAATACTGAATATATTTCTAAAGCTGAAGATGGTGCAAATCATGATGATTTAACTTCAGAAGTTTATTTTGGATTTGGTACAACATGGTCTGGAGGATTAAAAATTAATTTCTAAACCTTATAAAATATAGAATAATGAAAAAAATATTAAATATATATATCCTAATAGCTATTATTTTTGCTAGTTGTGATCCAATGGAGGATATTTATGATAAGGTTGAAGATGAACAACCTTTAACGAATGTTCAGCAATTGGAATATACATTAACAGATGATGATTACGAGGCGATGGGTTCTAGCTATGGAAACTTTAGTAATTCAATGCCTGCAGCAGAGAATTTACCAGCTTTCTTGGCTGAGAAGTATGCAACATTAGATGAATCTTCTTCAATAAATATTACTTATAACTTTTATCAAGGAAGTTTAAGTTATTTGAATACACTTGCAAATTCAGATCAATATGAGCTTTCATCTAGCGATTATAACTCATTTGGTACTGAATATGGCGAACCTGGCTATTATGATAATTTTGCATGGAATATGCCGGCAGATGATTATTTACCAGACTTTTTGCTTGCATTATATCCTGATGCAGAAGATGGTCAATTGGCATTAATAACTTATGAGTATTATGATAATGGTTCTTCAATTGTAAGTGAATTTTATGCTTTTGATGGAACTGCCTGGTCAGCTTCAGAAGGAGGTTTACCTGAAGGAGTTGTACTTTATAGCTTAACTGCAGATGATTATGATTCAATGGGTGAAGATTCAGGCTTACCTGGTAGATATAATAATTTTTCAAGTTCTGCTGAGCCAGAGGATTACTTACCAACTTTTCTGGAAATTAATAATCCATATGCTCAAGAAGGCGATATGATTGCTGTTCTTTATAAGTATTATTCTGGTAGTACATCAACAAGAGGAAAACAATATACTTATACAAATGGTGTTTGGGAAGAATACCAATCTACAATAGAAAAAACTGATCAGTATATTTTAACTGCTTCTGGATGGATTTTTGATCCTACTGTGCAGTATGAAATGGTAGCCGCAGATTATCAAATAATTGTTGATTACGTTAAAAATAGTATTGGAGAAGAATATTTAGATTCATATGGTACAGCTGAAGATTATTTTGGAGCTAGTGCATACTATAATGAATTTAGAATTAATGAAGGCTATTATGAGGCTTCAGAATTTTCATCTTGGCAAGAAGCTGTTTCAGAGTCTATACAGACAGGTTTATTACCTAGTATTTTCCCTGAAGCTGTTGCACAAGTTGAAGGTGTTGATGTATTCTATATTGTAAGTTTTGAAGCTTATGCTGGATCAATGGTAACTCATACAATGACATTCCAATGTACGAAATCTGGACCAAATCCAACATTTGTATATGTTGAGGATTCAGAAACAATAAAATAGTAATATAAGTAGTTGCGATATATAAGGCTATCTCATTAATTTGAGATAGCCTTTTTTATTTTTAATGAGCAATGTTATTCCGGTTATAGAATATTATTACATCAATTTTGTGATTAAAGCGCATTAAGTCTATAGGAATTTTCTATTTTTGTTTTTATTGAGAAATATTGAAATCCGATAGAAAATTTAATGGAGCATTTTGATGTAATTGTAGTATTTGTTGTACTAGCCTTTATACTCATTTCATTGTATAAAGAATTGTTGGGAGCAGCATTTACCTTTTTTGTAGCAGTAATGGTTTTGGGCTTTTTTGGAGTTCTTACACCTAAAGAGTTATTGGCAGGTTTTGCCAATGAACAAATTGCCGTTATTATAATGCTTCTATTATTGGGCGATGCCATCAGGCAGATTTCAGTTATAGAGATATTTTTTAGTAGGATATTTCCTCGTCAAAGTGGATATCGGGGGTTTCTCTCCAGAATAATGCTCTGGATTGGTGGATTTTCTGCATTCTTAAATAATACGCCATTAGTTGCTGTCATGATGCCTTATGTGCATAATTGGAGTAAACGAAACAATATTTCACCTTCCAAGTTACTTTTACCATTATCTTATGCTGCCATTTTGGGTGGTTGTGTAACATTGATAGGAACATCAACCAACCTTATAGTAAACGGGATGGTAATAGATCAAACTATTTTTCCGGATATGGAACCTTTGCATATGTTTGATTTCTTTTGGGTTGGTTTTCCTATGTTGGTTATTGGTTTTTTATACTTATTCTTTTTTGGTGATAAACTTTTGCCTAAACACAGTATTTTAACTAAGGAAATATCAGGATCTGAACGAAAGTATGTTGTAGAAGCAAAGGTTCATAATAATTCCAAGCTAGTTGGTAAATCAATAGAAGATTCTGGTTTTGCCAATTCCAAAGGATTATTTCTTGCAGAAGTTGTACGTAAAAAATATACTTTTCAGGTATTTGATAAAAGTTTTATTCTTGAAGCTGGCGATTTACTAAGATTTGCTGGAGAAAGTGAAGATATTGCCAATCTGTTATCTGATAGTAGTAATTTAAGTTTACCTTCTGTTGGTATGATGAGTAGGCTTAAAAGGGCAGATGTGGTTGAGATTGTCATCTCTCATAACAGTACCCTGATTTCAAAAATGGTGAAAGATATTAATTTCCGAAGTAAATATGATTCTGTACTGTTGGCTATTCACCGTAATGGAGAACGAATCACTGGTAAGTTGGAGGAAATAAAATTAAAAGCTGGTGATGTTATTTTGTTATTGGCCGGCGATGATTTTAATACCAGATCTCAGGATGATATGGATTTTTATCTCATATCGAAGGTGAAAGAAGTTAGAAAACCAGAACGTTATAAAATATGGACCTTATTCGGGGGTACATTGTTGGCTATTTTTCTTTCAGCTTTAAATTTGATTCCCTTATTTATGGGTTTACTTGTAGTTCTGGTGGTTATCAATATTTTAGGCGTAGTGAATGCAAAAGATTTACCTAAAAGTATAGATTATAATCTGGCTGTTATTATTGCACTCTCGTTGGCTCTAGGAACTGCCATGATTAAAACCGGTGTGGCTGATATGATTGCTAATTTTATGATTTCAATTCTTTTTCCTTTTGGTAAAGTGGCAGTTCTTACAGGAATATATCTGATTACTTCAATTCTTGCAGCTTATATTACAAATAAAGCCGCTGTAGCTATCATATTTCCAATTTCATTAACAGCAGCTCATAGTTTGCAGTTAAATCCATTGCCGTTTGCGTTGGTGGTGTCTTTTGCTGCAGCAGCTAATTTCTTAACTCCTATTGGATATCAAACTAATTTGATGGTATACGGACCAGGAGGTTATACTTTTAAAGATTTTTTTAGAATTGGATGGCCGCTGACTCTGATTTATATGGTTGTAACTGTAGCTATTTTAAACTATATGTACCTGTAGTTTATTCCTTTAAATACTTATATGGTTAATAAAGTGTGCAATTTATTTGGTTGAGTTTATTGCATCGAAATTTGGTCTATAGAAGAAATGTGGGAGAGCTTATGGTTCCGTTTGGATATTTTTTATTTATCAAGAGGAGAGAAGATACATAAGACTTTAGAAAATTAAAGCCTTATGTATTATGGTTTTTATATTAATAGAAAAAACTATTTACAAGCAATAGTTTCAATTTCCACTAATACTCCTAAAGGAAGTTCTTTAACAGCAAAAGCAGCTCTTGCTGGAGGATTTTCAGAGTAATATTTACCATATACTTCATTCATGTCTTTAAAGTTAGCCATGTCAGAAAGTAAACATGTAGATTTAATTACATCTTTAAAGCTATAACCAGCCTCGGTTAAAATAGCTTCAATATTCTTCATTACTTGTTCTGTTTGCTCAGTAATTCCACCTTCTACTACTTTTCCTTCTGCAGGATTGATTGGTACTTGTCCTGAAATGAAAAGCATTCCGTTTGCTTCAATAGCCTGACTGTATGGCCCAATTGCAGCTGGGGCATTGTCTGTACTAATTACTTTTTTCATACTTAAATATTATGTTTTTGTATATTGGGAAATCTTAAAGGTATAAATGATTCTATACCTTTATTGTTCATTATAATTCAAAATTCCTAGAAATTAGGGTTGTCTCTTGCGCTACTTCTCTTATCATACTTTAAGTCCTGAAGTAATGATGAATTAACGTTGATGGAAAAGAAATATGATTTATATCTACCAACCGGAACCAGGTTAAAGCTCATGCCCCAACAGTGTAAGTCTCTTGAAACCCTTAAGTTGGTGTGAGATATTTCCTTTGTGTCAAAGCTATAACCTGATGAAAAGGAGAACTTCCACTTAGGTGTTAATGAAAAATCACCACTAAAATTTACACTGGATGTAACCCTCTTTTTAAAAGTACGGTTTTCTATATCAAAATCTCCATTAGCTAATCTTAAACTGTAGTTTAATGATAGATTCCAAGGAAATTCAAATTTTGTATAACCATCGTCAGTGATAGTAGTTTCTTGTGTGCCTCTAGTGTTAGCAAAAGCATCCGGTAATTGGTCCAATCTATCCAGAGGATTGCTCATATCATTTTCCTGAGGTGTATCTTCTTCTTCATTAGTTTCGTCTGTAGAAACACCATTTCTTTTCTCTCTCCACTTTTTAAGCTTGTCAGAACCAAAGGAAAGTCCAAAGCTTAAATTTGCGGATTGCATATGAGCTAGTTTCCTTTGTGATTTCCATGCAGATGTATTTATCTTTATTGGTCTTCGTGCAATAGAATCATATACATAGGCGTATGGGTCAAATGTAGCACCAAAATTAATGTTTGTACCAAAAATTTTTGTTCTACCACTCATACTAACATTTGACCATTTTAATGAATCAGCTAAGAAATTATGAGAAGTAGAGAAGTTTAAGCTCTCCAAAATTTTAACTGTTCTGGTACTGTCCTGACCACTTTTAACCTTCATCTCCAAAGTGTTACCAAGGGATAAGCCTAAAGAACCAGATTTTCCTGTTCCTGGCGTTCCATATAAAGAGCCTTCATATTTGGAATACTGATGGTGAATAATTGAGTCCTGATTTGGATCATAGTATTCAAACCAGTCGTAATAGCCGTATTTCTCTTGTCCAAAATCAGGTCTGAACGACATGCTGGCCGAAGGAGTCATTACATGTCTGATCTTCTCAACTTTATTACCAAATAATTTGCGCCAGGGCGTATAAAATGTATAAAACTTGGTTGATGTACTTACCGAATAGCTATAATCATACACACGGTTAAAACCATTTGTTGTATCAGATACCACTACTCGTCCAAGATCCTCATCATATTCTTTTGTAATAGATTTAGTATACCAACGTTCAGTATAATTTAGAGAGGGAGTTAAAGTAAAGTACTTTAATAGTTTTAAGTTTAAAGATAGAGGAATGGAGTGTCTTGCTCCATTTTCCCATTGCTGAGGAAATTTCTTATCTCCTAACTCACGTTCTTTTGTGTTAATAGAGTTTTTAATATTACCAGTATATGATAAACTAATTTTTTCGTACCAGGCCTCTTTTGAACCAACCTTATTTTTGTTTTTAAATGGGAAGATTCTGTTCATTGTTAACGTAAGATCGGGAGCCGTAAAGCTAACCGTTGAATCTCTTGTGTTTTGTGAAGCCAAAATATTGGCAGAAAAGTTAAATGGTGCTTTAGGAAATTTTCTACTGTATGAAATACTTGATCTTTTGGTGTTTTGTGCCAATTTATTGATATTAATTACACTTGACACATTGTTCTGATCGTATGAACTACTTGAGAAATTAACACTAGCAGAGAAAGTAGAATATGGATTGGCCTTTGAATCCTGACGGTGCGACCATGTGATCGAAAAGTCCTTAGATTTACTATAATCCGGTAAATCCTTATCGCTGTTTACATTAACTATATATTGAAAATTAAAGTTTCCTGAAAATTTGTAGTTTAATTTATATTTCGAATTTCCTCTAAGGCCCCATGATTCATTGGCGTATAAATCACCGGTCACTGCTAAATCAAAATAATCGCTGGCTGCCCAGTAATAACCACCATCTCGTAAAAATAATCCTCTCCTACTTTCTTCACCATAGGAAGGCATAATAATACCAGAACTGTAACTACTAGTGTTGGGAATCACAGCAAAAGGAATACCTATAGGGAGTGGAATATCTTCAATAACTAAATAAGCTGGACCTGTAATGGTCTTTTTACCAGGAATAACCTTGGCCTTTGTTAAATTTAAATAGAAGTGTGGGTGTTCGTGATTGTCACAGGTACTATAATGACCGTCCTTTATCGAAAATGAATTATCCGGTGCTTTTTTTGCAAATTCACTTACCACATAACCTTCACCTTGCTCAGTAACAACATGTTCAATTAAAGCTTTTTTACTTTCAAAATTGTACTTAATGGTTTTCATTTCATAAGAGCCACTTTTGTCGGTAAAAACCGGCAGTCCGGAAGCCACCCCTAACGAATCTTCAACACCATAGGCGTAGGTTAAACTACTATCTAAATCCAACTCAATACAAGCAGCTGTAAGTGTAATATCAAGATACTTTACTTCAGCGTCACCATAAAGAAAAACTTTTCTTGAGCCGTCCATGGTCATTATTATGGAGTCTTTCGCGGTATATTGTACATCTGCATCAATTCCTAAACCAGCTGATTTTTTTTCAGGATTAACTGAAGTTGTATCGTTAACTAAAGAAGTAGTATCTCTTTGAAGTACAGGTATTGTATCTAATGATGTGTTTTGTGCAAAACAAATGGTATATAAAGAGCTAATAATTAATAAAATAAATGTAGTTAGCGCTTTTGAGTAAAATCCTTGTTTTGTATGAACTATATTTTGATTCAATGCTTTTGTGCTTTAATTTTCAAGATTCGACAAAAATAAATAAAAATTGATGATAGCGACTTTTTATTTCTAAAATTAGCCCTTATAAGTAACTTTTTGTTCAGGTTTTATTTTTTAGGTGATATGGCATGATTATGTTATTTGTTATTTTGTTTAATTATATGACTGGTAATAAATACTATCGGAATATTTATTGGGGTTTATAATTCAAATTTACAAAGCGAGATATTGCATATCAAATAATCTGCCAGTATTTACTAAAAGTGAATTTTATAAGTTATTTTGCAATATTTTATTGTGTTTACTTATATATTTTCATAATCAAGCGTTATTTTTGACAATCATTTGGGAGGTTATAGTTAAAATAGATTGATGAAAAGACATTACATATTTATTATTGTTTCGGTATTAATTTTTTGTATTAATTCATTGGATCATTCATTGAATGCACAATCAGCAGGGAAGTTCAAAAAAGTTGTTATTGATGCAGGACATGGGGGTAAGGATCCTGGAGCTCATGGAAATTATGCGAAAGAAAAAGATATCGTTTTAGCAGTAGCTTTAAAATTAGGTAATTATATTGAAAAATATATGCCTGAGGTAGAAGTGATTTATACACGCAAAAAAGATGTTTTTGTTCCTTTGTCAGAAAGAGCCCAAATTGCCAATAAAGCAGATGCAAATCTGTTTATATCTATTCATGCAAATTATATTTCTAATCCTAAAATAACAGGAACAGAAACATTTGCTTTGGGTTTACATAGAACTCAGGATAACTTGGAAGTTGCAAAAAAAGAGAACTCTGTTATTGTATTGGAGGAGGATTATAGTACAACATATGAAGATTTTGATCCTAATTCATCAGAATCTTATATCATTTTTGAGTTGTATCAAAATATTTACTTAAATCAAAGTTTGGAAATGGCTGATCTGGTACAGCATCAGTTTACAGAAAGAGTGGGTAGAAGAAACCGAGGTGTTAAACAAGCCGGATTTTTGGTTTTACGAGAAACGGCTATGCCGGGTGTGCTAGTTGAACTTGGATTCTTAAGTAATTCTAATGAGGAGAAATATTTAACTTCCAATGAAGGTCAGGCTTTACTGGCTTCAGGTATTTTTAGAGCATTTAGAGATTATAAAGATAGTTTTGAGGCAAAGAATAATCTGGATATTAAGGAGGTTGTGGCTCAAAAAGCGACTAGTGATGTTTTATATCGTATTCAGGTGGCTAGTAGTAAGAAGCAAATTAAAGTGGGGACTTCTATTTATAAAAAGTTTGACAAGCTTTTTGAATATAAAGACGGAAAATTATATAAGTATGCAGTTGGAGAATCCACTACTTTTAACGAAATTAGTAAACAGGTTAGTGAAGTGCAAGGTATAGTTAAGGATTGTTTTGTAATAGCATTTAAGGATGGAAAAAGAATCACTTTGCAGGAAGCGCGCCAATTAACCAACGAATAATTAGGATAAACTTCAGAGGTAAAAAGCAACAATTTTTAATCAGATGTGGGGGCATCTGATTTTTATTCAAACAGTAATTGCTGTTAAATTCAAAATTATTACCATGAGTGAATTTATTCCTATTATAGACGAGAATTCTGCTGTACCAAAGTTTTTACAGGTTGTAAATGCATTTGAAGAAGCAGTAAAAAGTGATAAAATGAAAGTTGGGGACAATTTACCTTCGGTAAATGAATTGTGTTCTAAGTGCGGTTTGAGTCGTGATACTGTTTTTAAAGCTTACAGTGAGTTAAAAAGTAGGAAATTAATAGAATCAGTTCCCAATAAAGGATATTACGTCTCAAGTAATTCTTCAAACGTTTTCTTATTTCTGGATACATTAAAGGCCTATAAGGAAGTTTTGTATGGTGCTTTTAGGTCTGCTTTACCAGGCAGAATAAATGTTGATGTTCACTTTCATCATTATAATCCACGAGTTTTTGAAGATATAATTCGTTATGCGGCAGGAAAATATAGTCATTATATTATTATGACTTTTGATCATGCAAAAGTTAAGTCATCATTAAAAGCTATTGATCCTTCCAAACTATTATGTATTGATTGGGATATCAATGTTCCTAAAAAAAGTTCTTTTTTAGGACAGGATTTTGGTAAGCCAGTTTATGATAACTTACTAAAAGTTACTGACAAGCTTAAAAAGTATACTAAAATGATATTGGTTTATCCGGAGTATACAAATCACCCACAAGATACTGTTACAGCGTTTAAGCAGTTTTGTATTGATCAAAATTTCAATTACAAAATTATATATAAACTAGAAGATATAGATCCTCAGAAAGGAGAGATGTATTTTACAGTTAGTGACAGAGCATTGGCTCAAATTTTAGATGAAATTTCAGATAAGTCAATTGAAATTGGTAAAGATGTTGGTATTATCTCTTATAACGAAACACCAACAAAGAAATATATTAAAGATGGAATTTCAGTAATTTCTACAGATTTTAGATTAATCGGTGAAAAAATGGCGGATTTTGTTGTTCATGAAGACCATATAAGAGAATTTATTCCAACACTAATTATAGAACGACACTCCTTGTAAAATTATTTTGTTTATGTTTAATAAGAAGAAATCCGTTATTCATAGTTTTTTTATGAAAAATCTTGATTTTGTTTAATAAATACCTGTAATTTGCTCTGGATTATTTTAATAGAAGATAATAAAGTTTCATACTTTTTGAACTTATTGTCTTTTATTACTGTTTTGATTAATCAAAAGTTAAACTTTAATATCTTAAATTATGGAGCAAATTACAGAATTGTTTAATTCTTCCCAGCAGTACATTGTTGCTTATGGAGGCAAGTTAGTACTAGCGATTTTAACTTTAATAGTTGGTTTTTGGGTAATAAGTAAGATTACAAAAGCTATTAAAAAGTTATTTCAGGTAAAACAAATAGATCCTACACTACAACCCTTTTTGGTTGGAATGCTTAATTACACCCTTAAAATTTTACTTGTCATTAGTGTAATGACAATGGTTGGTATTCAAATGACTTCGTTTATTGCTATTCTTGGTGCTGCTGGTTTAGCAGTTGGTATGGCATTATCCGGAACATTGCAAAACTTTGCCGGCGGTGTAATGATATTAATTTTAAAACCTTTCGCTAAAGGTGATTTTATCGAAGCCCAAGGGTATAAGGGTACAGTTCATGAAGTGCAAATTTTTAATACAATTTTAAAAACTCCTGATAACAGAATCATTTTTATTCCTAATGGAGGGTTATCTACTTCCAGTTTAATTAATTATTCAAGAGAAGATCAAAGAAGAGTTGATTTTTCTTTTGGTATTGGTTACGGTGATGATATAGATAAAGCTAAAGCAGTAATTAAGCAGGTTATCGATAGTAATGATAAAGTGCTTCAAGAGCCAGCTCCATTTGTTGCTGTTGGTGAATTAGCTGATAGTTCTGTTAATTTAACTACAAGAGTTTGGACAAAAGGTGCTGACTATTGGGATGTATTCTTTTATATGAATGAAAATGTTAAAAAAGAATTTGATAAACAGGGTGTTTCTATTCCATTCCCACAAAGAGATGTTCATTTATATAATAACTAAATAATACCTAAACTTCACACAATGATTAGAAATGTACTTATAGCAATTGTTTGCTTAGTTACTATTGAAATTAATGCGCAAGAACAAAAGGCCGACTCTGTTAAATATTGGAAGGGAGGAGGAACTACATCCTTAAATTTCTCTCAGGTATCTTTATCCAATTGGTCCGGTGGTGGAAATAACTCAGTTGCAGGAACTTTTCTTTTTAAAGGATTTTTAAATCATAAAAAGGGCAAAATAGCATGGGATAATACGCTGGATTTAGGCTATGGATTAACAAAACAGGGTGATTATAAAGTAGCCAAATCTGAGGATAGGTTGCATCTTACAACTAAATTGGGTTACGAAAATGGCCATCATTTGTTTTATACTGCTATGGCTGATTTTAAAACTCAGTTTGCAATAGGTTACAAGGATCCATTGGTTCAGAGTGTAAAAATTTCTGATTTTATGGCTCCGGGTTATTTGCAATTTTCTCTGGGTATGGACTATAAACCTTCTGATAATTTTTCATTATTTGTTTCACCATTAACTTCAAAAATGACTTTTGTAAATGATGATGCCTTATCGCATGAAGGTGCCTATGGTGTTGATGTGGATGAGAAGATGAGAGGTGAATATGGTGCCTCATTAAAAATGACAGCACAGAAAAAGGATCTTATTAAAAATGTTAACGGATATACACGATTGGATCTCTTTACTAATTATTCTGAAAATCCTCAGAATATTGATGTAGACTGGGAATTTGGTTTTGATATGAAAATTAATGATTATTTGAGTGCAGTGTTCAAAACAAATATTTTATATGATGATGATATAAAATATATAAATAGTGAAAGTATTGAAGAAGGACCTCGTGTTCAGGTTAAACAAATGTTTGGAGCAGGTTTATCTTATGCGTTTTAAAATATTAGAAAAGGGGTTAAGCACCCCTTTTTATATTTAATGCATTGACATTACTTATATTAATCTTTTTAGATCTCCGGTTTTGTATAAAATAATCATCCTTGTATAAGGAGATCATGATTATTATTCTTCCAGACCCTCCTAACGGCTTATATTCTTGATCGTTTTTCAATTTCCAATTCACGCATTAGGTTCCGAAAGTATATCAAAGTGTTTTCTTCTTTATTAATTATATCGGGTGCAAGTAAGATCTTTTGGTAAATTTTATTGTCTTCAAATGTTTTGTAACCAATATATTCGCTATTGTTTGCATCAATTGTAGCAAAAATCTCTACATAATCAATTATCTGTGATAGTTATGTTTTAATATTTACAAAATACTTTAAAATCTGACTTTTAACCCAATTAAGGAAATTACTATGGTATTCCGGTTTGTTTAAAACACGGCATGTGAATATATGACTAAAATGTTCAAAAGAGAGATTATGTTGTGAAATAGCTTAAATCATCCGTTAAGCTGATTTAGGATCATTACATTTGCAGGAAAATATAGTTTTAGATTAATTATGAGGGATACACAAAGTTCTTTGCATACTTTTCATATACCTGTAATGGGAACAGGATATACAATTGAATCACCATTAAAAGTGGCACATTATGGAATTGATTCTGTAGTGCCAATTACAGATCATTATTTAATGGAACAATTGCGAGAGATGTATTGTAAAGAAAATAATTTGGAATATGTAGCAGAGGATTTATCAAAATCGGATGCTCGTTCAAATATTACAAGAAAATATCTGGATTTATTGGATGATTTAGTTACTATTAAATTCAATAAATTAAAAGCATCTGATTTTGTGGCAGGTAGTGAAATTACTAAGTATTTTGATTTGTTACCTGATACAAATTCTTTAAAGCAGTTGTACATCAAAATGCTTGGTGCTGAAGAAGATGAAAGAAGTGCTTTACAAGAGCAATTGCGTAATGCTATAAAATCAGGTAGCATTGATGTAAATATTATGACAAAATTAGATGGGGTTAATTATGATGAAAATAATGAACCTTTACCTATTGAGTATAATGATGCGCATGCTGCACTAAAGGGTTTTGCAGAAAGTAAAGTTAATGGATCAGTTGTTTTGTCGGCAGGTTTAAATCCACGATTATATGGTTTTATCGCCACTTTTAATGACTTCTTTCCAAATGAAAAAGGAGAATTAAAAAAACGTATTGTTCTTAAAGTTAGCGATTACAGATCAGCAATGGTGCAGGGACGTTTCCTGGCAAAAAAAGGACTTTGGGTTTCAGAATTCAGAATTGAGTCAGGACTAAACTGTGGTGGTCATGCATTTGCAACTGATGGTTATTTATTAGGTCCTATTTTAAAGGAGTTTAATGATAATAAGGATAAGTTAGCACAAATGTTATTTTCATCCTATGCTGATGTTTTAGAAAAAGAAAAAGGCGTTACACTAGATAACGAATTACCAATATATTATACGGTTCAAGGGGGTGTTGGAGATGCTGATGAGCATAAAATGTTTTTGGAGCATTTTAATATGAAATCAGTAGGCTGGGGATCTCCATTTATGTTGGTTCCAGAAGCTACAACTGTTGATGATTATACTTTGAATCTATTAAAGGATGGTACCGAAGAGGATTTTTATTTAAGTGATGTATCTCCTCTTGGTGTACGTTTTAATTCGATAAAAAATAATTCTGCAGATATTCAAAAGCAAAAAAGAGTTGAAGCTGGAAAGCCTGGTGCTGCCTGTCTTAAAAAGTATCTTCAGTTTAATACTGAATATACAAAAACTCCAATTTGTACAGCTTCAATAGCTTATCAAAAGAAAAAAATTAAAGAGTTAACAGATTCTATTATGAATCAGGTTGAACTTAAAGCTAAAATTGATAAGGTAGTTGAAAAAGCGTGCTTATGTGTTGGATTGGGAAATAGTGTAATTGAACATCATAAGCTTGAGGTTCCCAAAGGAGATCATGGTGTTGTGGTTTGTCCCGGACCTAACTTAGCTTATTTTAATAAGATTTCGTCATTGAGTGAGATGGTTGATTTTATTTATGGAAAAACATCTACTCTGTTTAATTCAGAAAGACCTAATGTATTTATTAAAGAATTAAAAATATATGTGGACTATTTGAAAGAGAAACTTGATGAATGTAAGGATGAATATAGTGCTCCTGATATTAAATATTTTAATACGTTTAAGAAAAACCTTCAGGAGGGAATAGCATATTATAAAGATCTGTTTTCAAAAGGAGATGAAATTTTCCAAAATATGAAAAAGACCGTATTGTCAGATCTTGCAGAATATAAGTCAGAACTTGAAGCTATACTTATACCAACTATAGCATAAGTTAAACATTATTGTATATTAAAGTCCGATAAGTCAAATGAGATTTATCGGACTTTTTTTATGATATAAAATTCTATTTTGCACCTATAACCCCTTTCTAGTCGTTTTATTGATAGCAGTCTGAACAAATGACAAAATAATTGTACTGAGGGACAAGTTATTGTTTTCTGATGTTGCTTTCTTTGTTTGCTTAATTATATTGACATACGAATTAAAATATATTTGAGTAAACTGTTATTCGAAATCATTTTAAATAGCAGGAACGTTAATGGTTTTGTTCCGGAATCAAATGTTTTTATAATTAATTTGTAATTAATTATCAGTAGCTATTATTTTTAAATGACACATAAAGGTCCCCAAAATAGAGTTCGTTCTTCTATTGAAAATTTTATTCTTCATTTGCATCCGATGCGAATTGATAAAAGAGCAATTAAATTTACCAGAACCTTTGGTTTAGGAGGGATTAGTGCTTTGTTATTTGTTATTCTGTTTATTAGTGGAATAATTTTAAGATTTTCATATATCCCCACAGTTGAGCATGCTTACGAATCCATTGTAGAATTACAAAATCACTCCATATTTGGACAGTTTATTCGTAATATTCATCATTTGTCAGGAATGCTTTTGGTGGTAGTTTCGTTTCTACATCTGATAAGAGTCTATTACACTCAATCTATATTTCAACGTAGAGCCAAAAACTGGATTTATGGCTTGATTTTACTATTTCTGGTTTTATTTTCAAGTTTTACAGGTTATTTATTGCCGTGGGATCAATTATCATTTTGGGCAGTAACTGTAATTACACGTGTTATAGAATATTTTCCATTTATTGGTGTTCATATTGCGCAGTATATAAGAAGTGGTGATGTTATAAATGGAAATACATTACTTAATTTTTACAACTTACATACAGGTGTTATTCCATTAGTTTTTGTGGTATTAATGAGTATACACTTTTGGTTGGTTCGTAATGCGGGAGGAGTGGCTTTACCTAAAAATGAGCATAAAAAGAGAGTTAATGTATTGCCAAATTTAGTAGTTAAAGAAATGATGGTAGCTTCTATTGTAATAGCTATTATATTTATAGTGTCAGTATTTTATAATGCTCCATTATTGGATGAAGCAAATCCACTAAAAAGTCCAAATCCAACAAAAGCTCCTTGGTACTTTCTGGGTGCTCAGGAATTGTTATTGCATGTACATCCTATTTTTAGTGCTGTAATAATACCGATTGGTATTGGAGTGTTCTTTATTTATCTGCCTTATTTTAATTATAAAGATTTAAATATCGGCGTATGGTTTAACTCAGAAAAAGGTAAAAGCTTGGTTATTCAATCTGCTTTGTTGTCGGTTGCTTTTACTTTTATATTGATTTATTTATTTGAGCATTTTTTGCATTTCGAGATATGGTTGAGTACTTATCCTTCTTGGATAAGTACAGGAGTTTTTCCGTTTTTATTGTATGTTTTACCAGTTAGTGCTTATTTAACTCTTATTTATAAAAAGGGAAAGAGTTCAAATACTGAAGTAATAATGTCACTAACAACCATTTTAGTAAGCTCATATATTACCATGTTAATGATTTCACTTTTGCTTAGAGGAAAAGGAATGTTACTTGTGTTTTAATTAGATAGATCAAACGATGAATCTGAATAGAAGGAAATTTATAAAGAGGTTAATTGCTGCCGTTGTTTCAATCGAAGCTTTTTTTCTAATTAAAAATGGAATTAGTACAAAAACACCATTAACAGAAGAGGAAAAGCTTATTTCTGTAGGGAATGCTGAATTGTTTATGAATAATAAAACATATCCTTTTGTTACCAATCATTTTTATTTACGACGTTTTAAAGATGGTGGGTTTATGGCCTTTTCTGTAAAGTGTACCCATTTAGGGTGTGTAGTAAATATAAATTCAAATACAGGAGGTTTTAACTGTCCTTGTCATGCATCTCAATTTAATGAGTTTGGTGATGTAATATCCTCTCCAGCAACCAGACCACTGGACACATATCCAATTATAGTAAAAAACAATGAGCTATGGGTTGATATTACTAAAGCGACAACCCGTACAACATTTGATAAATCTCAGTTAACTTATATATAATGAAGAATAAAAAGAAAATGGAGCGAATTAGTTTGATTGCAATGCTTGTTGCCATTGTTTCTATTCCGTTGTATATGTTTCTTCATATATATTCAGATGTTGCAGATGATTCTCTGGAGGCTCATTATGTAGGACGAGAAAAATGTATTGAGTGTCATTTGAATGAATATAACGATTGGGTGGGTTCAGATCATGATAAAGCGATGGATCATGCAAATGGTTCTACTGTTTTAGGAGATTTTAATAATCAAAGTATTCAATACAACGGACTTACTCATGAAATGTATAAACGCGATGGAAAATTCTTTGTTTTAACTGATGGAGAAACCGGGAAATTGCAAGAGTTTGAAGTAAAGTTCGTTTTTGGATATTATCCTTTACAACAGTATTTAGTTGAGTTTGATAAAGGAAGATTACAAACACTTCCAATTACATGGGATTCTAAAGATCATAGATGGTATCATATGGCTCAGGAATTATATAAAGATGGAAGCATTGAATATAATAATTGGCTGCACTGGTCCAATCAGGCTCAAAATTGGAATGGAATGTGCGCTGACTGTCATTCAACTCATGTTAAAAAAGGATATGATATTAATACAGATAGTTATCATACTACCTACAGTGAAATAGATGTTAGTTGCGAAACTTGTCATGGTCCGGCATCAAATCATTTAAAATGGGCAGCTAAAGCTGAGTATGCAAGGAGTGAGGCTGATAATTACGGCTTAGTTGTTAAAACCAGTGGAATTGATAATAAGGAGTATGTTGATTTGTGTGTCAGATGTCATTCACGAAGATCTTCCATCGGGGATTTTATTCATCATGCAGATATTTATAATCATACCATACCTAATTTGCCATCCGGAGAATCGTATCATATTGATGGACAGATATTAGATGAAGATTACGTTTATGCATCGTTTACGCAGAGTAAAATGTATATGCGTGATGTTAAATGTAATGATTGTCATAATGTGCACAGCACGAAGCGTCTTTATGAGGATAATCGCTTGTGTACGCAATGTCACAGAGCTGACGATTATGATACCTATAATCACCATTTTCATAAATCGGCAGGAGAGAGCGGAGAGGCTGTAATTGCTACTGATGGTGTAAAATTTGAAGTAGGCGAAGGTACCCGTTGTATCAATTGTCATATGCCCGCGCAATTTTATATGGGTGTAGATTACAGAAATGATCACAGTATGCGTATTCCTCGACCGGATTTAACAAAGACTCTTGGAACGCCAAATGCATGTAACCAATGTCATGCTGATAAATCTGTTGATTGGGCCATTCAATATGTTAATAAATGGCATGGGATAGGGCGCCCATATCAATATGGTATTGCATTTCACGAGGCAGAATCGGCTAGCGATAATGGTTTTACTGATCTGGTACGAATTTATAGGGATGAAACATATCCGGAAATAGTGCGTGCTACAACTCTTCAATATTTAGGAATGTATTACCCGGATAGAAGTAAGGATATATTACTTGATGCTATAGGAAATTCTAATGGGCACATACGGTATAACGCGCTGCATAATCTCAATATTACTGATGATGATGTTTTCAAAATTATATTGGGATTACTGACAGATCAAACTGCAGCAATAAGAATAGAAAGTGCCAACAAGTTAAGCTCTATTGATCCCAATCAAATACCACAAAAGTATAAGGAAGCTTTTCAAAAAGCTAATAAAGAGTATTTAGCTATGATGGAGTACAATGCAGATTTTCCTACCGGTAAATTTAATCTGGCTAACTATTATTATAATGCCAATAATATCCCAAAGGCGCAGGAGTTTTATGAAAAAGCATTACAGCAAGATAGCTTGTTGCATCCAGTAAAAGTAAATTTGGCAATTTTATACTACAATCAACAGCAGTATAATAAAGCAGAAAAGATGTTTAAGGATTACTTATCCTTTTATCCTGAAGATGGTAATACGCTGTTTTCGTATGCTTTGTTTTTGTCAGACAGAAAGCAATATGATCAATCTTTGGAAATGTTGGTTAAAGCAGCTAAGTATGCACCTGATAATGCGAGGATTGCATACAATACGGCTATGATGTTTGATTTTAAACAGAATTTTAGCAAAGCAGAAGAGTACTTAAAACGTTCTATTCAAATCAGTTCAGGTGATAGCAATTATTATGTTGCATTGTTAAATCTTTACGTTAAATATCAGCAATCAAACAAAGTAAAGAGTATAGCACAAACAATACTTCAAAAGTTTCCAGATCTACAAGATAGGGAACAGTTAGAGGCATTATTAAAATGATAAAAGCAGCTAAATGATTAGGTTGAGATTTAAAATGATTAGTTTTGAAAAACATAATTATAAAACTCATTGGTCAAGCATAAAGAATCATGCATAAATATTCTCTTAAACTAAAGTTTATATCGTTATTGCTATTACTTGTAAGTTTAGTATTGCAGTTGAACGCTCAAATGGATACAAAAGATTCATTAAAAGTAATTCAATTTGATGATACCAGATCTATAAAATGGAGTAGTGAATTTAAAGTGGTTGATATAAAATCTTCTGCTGATGATCAAATACAAAAGGCGTATGTGTATGGAACTAGTGGTTCAAAAGCAAAACCTTTAATTGTGAGTCTTCATACCTGGAGTGGGGACTATACTCAAAAAGATCCTTTGGCAAGAAAGGTTTTAGAAAAGAACTGGAATTATATTCATCCAAACTTTAGAGGTCCTAATCGCACTTATGAAGCTACCGGCAGTGAAGTGGTTCTCTCTGATATTGAAGATGCCATTCAATATGCATTAAAGAACATGAATGTTGATCGGGATGAAGTTCATATTGTAGGTGTTTCAGGTGGAGGATTTGCAACATTAGCAGCCTTTATGAATGTCAAATATCCTGTAAAATCTTTTTCGGCCTGGGCACCAATTTCAGACCTTGAAGCCTGGTATTGGGAATCGGTAGGAAGAAATCAGAAATATGCAAATGATATAATAAATTCAGTATCTCGCCATAATGTTTTTGATCAGGATGAAGCAATTAAGCGTTCCCCTCTTTTTCAACCATTCCCTCAGAAATTAAGAAAAGGGTCTCAATTATATATTTATGAAGGAATTCATGATGGATATACAGGTTCTGTTCCTATTACTCATTCAATCAATATGTATAATAGGTTGGTTGGAGAATTAAAGTATCAGACTATAAATATGGATTCAATAATGAAGCATGCGATATCGGATAGTAGTCTCGTTACAGAAAAGGAAATCATCGATCTTGTGACAAAAAGAATTAATCCTGATGGTGATAATAATGGAATGCTATTTGATAGAAAAGTTCACTTAAAGAGAAAATTTCAAAATATCAGTTTATTTATCTTTGAGGGAGGACATGAACAAATTCCACAGGCATTAGAGTTAATTCATGTAAACGAATGAAATACCCAAAATCTCCTGTCAAAAATCCATTAAAATTAATTATTTATGAAAAAAATTGTATTAATATTATTTGCACTTATAAGCCTGAATAGTTTTGCTCAGAATAAAAATTTTATTGATCAAAATTATATTGAAGTAACAGGTAAGGCAGAATTAGAAGTGGTACCCAACGAAATTTATCTGAAAATCTTTATTGATGAAAAAGATTTAAAAGGAAAAGATAATCTTGAAGATCTTGAAAAGCAAATGATAAAAAAGTTGGAGGGTATTGGCATAGATATATCCAAAGATTTATCCGTGAAAGATATGGCCAGTAATTTTAAAAATTATTGGATTAAAGGAAAAGAAATTCATTCAAGTAAGGAATATCAGTTAAAGGTAAGCGATGCTAAAACTGCAGGAGCCGTTTTTCAAGAATTAGAGGCCATTAATATTTCAAATATCCGTATCGAAAAAGTAGATCACTCTGATATTGATGAGTATAAACAAAAAGTTAAAGTGTTGGCTATTAAAGCTGCAAAACAAAAGGCCATTGCCCTAACCAAAGAAATAGGTCAAACCACAGGTAAGGCAATTTATATTCAGGAACTCAATAATAGAGTTTACAGAGCAATGCAAAGTTATGAAACAGGTGCAGCATCAAATATAATGGTTAGAGGAACCACATCTTTGGCAAAAATGGCTGTTCCTGATATTGAGTTTGAAAAAATTCAATTGGAATATTCAATATTAGTCAGGTTTACGTTGGATTAAAAAATATAAGTTTTTATTAAAGGGCCATTACATGATATTAGTGTAGTGGCCCTTTTCTTTTATGATCGAATATGGTGTTGTATTAAAACTTGAAGATGATTGCTTATAATTCATATCATTGCTTAACTTTATAAAACTCATTCTAATAAAACTAAAGAATTATGAATACAGATAAAGAAAATACCCTTGTTGAAATTTTCGCAGGAAAAACTATAGATGCAGAAATTGTAAAAACACTTTTGGAAAATGCTGAAATAGAGGCGTATTTAAAAGATGAACTTATTGGGAATTTAGTTCCCTGGAATGCCTCAGCCGGAGGTGTTGGAGCTGTGAAGATTTATATTTCGAGCGCAGATTACGAAATAGGTAAAGAAATTGTAGATGAATATTACAAGAATATTCATTCGGATAAAAGTTGAGTGTTAAAATAAAGAGAACTTTAAAAGACTACAATTCATTACGTTTTATCATATTAATGGTGTATTTTTAAAGATACATTGTTATTTATGACTGATGATTTAATGCAATAAAAAACATTACAAACACATGAAGGCACTTTTTATTGGAGGAACAGGTAATATATCTTATTTGTGTTCGGCTTTAGCTTTGGAAAAAGGATGGGAGTTATATTTATTAAACCGGGGAGGAGTTAAACCTGAAGGATTGATAAAAGAGGCGATATCATTAGTTGCCGATATTAATAATCAGAAGCAGGTATCAAAGGTATTGGAAGGATTAAAGTTTGATGTAGTTGTTGATTTTATCGCCTTTACAGAAGAAGATGTTGTTCGCGACTATCAATTATTTAAAAATATTACCAACCAGTATATTTATATAAGTTCGGCTTCTTGTTATCAAAAGCCCGTAGGTTACCCAATTATTACAGAGTCCTCTCCCTTAAAAAATCCGCATTGGCAATATTCCAGAGATAAAATAGCAGGTGAAGATATATTGCATAAGTTATATAGGGAAAAAGATTTTCCGATGACTATTGTACGGCCATCATTGACATATCATACTGTTATACCTGTTCCAATAGGAGCGTGGAAAAACTACAATGTTATTGATAGAATAAAGAAGGGGAAGCCAATTATTGTGCATGGTGATGGTCTATCCCCATGGGTAATTACACATGCAGCCGATTTTGCTAAGGGATTAATTGGTTTAATGGGAAATCAGCAATCCATAGGACATGCATTTCATATAACTACAGATGAAGTTTTAACATGGGATAAAATATATCAGACTTTAGGAATGGTTGTTGGCGTTAAGCCTAATTTAATTCATATTGCTTCAGAAAAGATATGTGAACTTTCGCAAAAAGTTGGAGGAAAGGATATGGAGGGTACACTATTGGGAGATAAAGCTTGTGGAGTGATTTTCGATAATTCTAAAATCAAGACTTTTGTACCAGAATTTAAAGCTACAATTTCATTTGCTGATGGTATTAGAAATACCCTTAAATGGTTTGAGGAAAGTCCCGGTAGATTGGAGGTAGATTTAGAAGTTGAAAAATGGATTGATGATATGATTGATCTGTATTGTAAATAAATTGTCTTTCGATAAAAAGTGGTGGTTATTATTGTTTCGTAGAAAACATTAGTTCTCATTCCAAACGCTATAAATATTGCAGAACTCACTATGATTTGACAGGTTTTTGAACGATTTTTTAGGTGTGTGAATTTTTTGCATGGTACTTTTACAACACTAAAAGTTATTATGAAAATTTACCCTTAAATGATATTTCTGTTATGATCAAGCAATGTTTAATGACTGTTGTATGGATATTTGTATGTTTCTCGATATATGCTAAAAATTATGTAATTACAGATTTTGGAGTTGTTGCAGACAGTACCATATTAAATACCCTGAAGATTCAAAGTGTTATAGATCAAGCTTCAGCAAATGGAGGTGGAGTGATTGTGATTCCTAAAGGAGTTTTTTATTCCGGAGCTTTATTTTTTAAACCAAATACAACATTAAAATTAGAAGAAGGGGCTGTATTAAAAGGCTCAGATCATATTGATGATTATCCATTGATTCCCTCACGAATGGAAGGTAAGAGCATCTATTATTACGCAGCATTAATCAATGCATATCATATAGATGATTTTAGTATTACCGGACCTGGAAAAATAGATGGCAATGGATTAGAGTATTGGAAAGCGTTTTGGGCTTATCGTAAGTTAAGGAAAGAGCAAGATTTACCGGCAACGAATCTCGATGTTCACAGGCCTAGATTGGTTTTTATTTGGGGTTGTGATCATGTCCTTATCAAAAATGTAAAATTACATAATGCTGGTTTTTGGACTACCCATTTATATCAATGTACAAACGTTTTAATAGAAGGTTGTGACATTAGGTCACCCTATCAACCTGTTGCTGCCCCCAGTACTGATGGTGTAGATATTGATGTTTGTAAAGACGTAGTTGTTCGCAATTGTTATATATCTGTAAATGATGATGGAATTGCCATCAAAGGAGGTAAGGGACCAACTGCTCACAAACTTTATGAAAATGGAATTGTTGAGAATGTATTAATAGAAGATTGTACGTTTGGTTTTGTACATGCCACTCTAACTATGGGGAGTGAATGTTTACATGCTAAAAATATAACTATACGTAACTGTAAAATTGATCATGACAGAACCTTGTTAAATATGAAAATGAGACCGGATACATATCAAATATATGAGAATATCAGGGTTGAGAATATTACTGGGAGATGTAGATATTTAGTTACAATGCGGCCATGGAAGCAGTTTTTTAACATGGAAGGAACCTCAGAAAAACCTTTTGGAATGGTTCAGAATATTGTAATTGAGAATTGTAAATTACAATGTGAGCATGTTGGAATAATAAGAGGTAATGCAAATGATTCAATACATTCTTTTGTATTAAAGGATCTTGATATACAAGCAAAAAATGAGGTTCTGGATACTGATTATTCTGAGGTTCAGCTTGAAAATGTTAAAGTAAACGGAGTTTTGTTTTCTAAAGAGTAGAGTAATAAAAAAAGAGGTTATATCTTAAATTTATTAAATATAACCTCTTTTGTATTTATCTTAAAGTTTGTCTTATATCATTAAGCAAGGTTTAAAGGCGGTGGTTCTGGTAAAAAATGCTTTAATTCATATACTGCATTAATAGGATCGGGAGCATTAAAAACAGCACTACCGGCTACTAGTACATCAGCACCTGCATTTATTAATTGTTGAGCATTGGCTATAGTGACGCCTCCATCTACTTCAATTAAAGCACGGCTCCCTTTTCGTTCAATTAAATTCTTTAAATCTGTAAGTTTTTTATAGGTGTTTTCAATAAATTTTTGTCCTCCAAAACCAGGATTTACTGACATCAATAATACTAAATCAACTTCAGTTATTATTTCTTCCAATAAAAATACAGGTGTATGAGGATTTAATGTAACCCCAGCTTGCATCCCTTCTTTTTTAATGGCATCAATGGTTCTGTGTAAATGGGTACATGCTTCATAATGAACGTTTAAAAGATCTGCGCCTGCTTCTTTAAAATCACTAATGAACTTATCAGGATTTTCGATCATTAAATGAACATCAAAAGGCTTTTCTATATGAGGGCGTAAGGATTTTAATACAGGTAAACCAAAAGATATGTTTGGAACAAAAGCACCGTCCATTATATCCAGATGAAGCCAGTCTGCATCACTATTATTTATAATTTCAATTTGCGATTCCATTTTGGCAAAATCTGCCGCTAATAGAGAAGGTGCAATTAAATGTTTCATTATTAAGATTATGTTAATATGTATGTTTGCCTGCAAAAATAGTAAGAAAGATTAATGAAAAAAAGAGGGAAATGAAGATGTACTTTCATTTCCCTCTATTATTCAATATCATTCATGATGCATTTAACCTAAATAAGAACGTAGAATTTTACTTCTGTAAGTGTGTTTTAATCGTTTAATTGCTTTCTCTTTAATTTGTCTTACTCTTTCTCTGGTAAGATTGAATAAGTTACCAATTTCCTCCAAAGAATATGGTGGTTCCCCTTTTAATCCATAATATAACCTGATGATATCAGCTTCTCTAACCGATAATGTAGAAAGAGATCTTTCTATTTCTCTTCTTAAAGAATCTGTTAGTAGTTCATTATCAGGACTAATAGTGTCTGTACTTAATAGCGTGTCATAGAGGTTGTTGTCCTCATCTTTTCTTAATGGAGCATCCATTGAAATGTGCTTATTCATAGCACGTAACGACTCTTTCACCTCCTTTGGAGCAAGGTCTAATGTAGCTGCTATTTCTTCTGAAGTAGGTTCTCTTTGAAATTCCTGTTCAAGTATGGAGAAAGTATTACTTACTTTATTCATTGAACCAATCTTATTCAATGGCAAGCGAACGATTCGGGCTTGTTCAGCCAGAGCTTGTAATATAGATTGCCTAATCCACCAAACAGCATACGAAATAAATTTAAAACCTCGTGTTTCATCAAAGCGTTGTGCTGCTTTTATTAATCCAAGGTTACCTTCGTTAATTAAATCCGGTAAACTCAAACCCTGATTCTGATATTGTTTACTTACCGAAACAACAAATCGTAAATTAGCATTTATAAGTCTTTCCAGAGCGGCCTGATCTCCGTCTTTTATTCTTTTTGCAAGTTTTACTTCTTCTTCTGCAGATAATAATTTTACCTTACCTATTTCATGCAAATATTTATCCAAAGACGGTGTTTCCCGGTTTGTTACTTGTTTTGTAATTTTGAGTTGTCTCATCTTGAAATAGTTGGTTAGTCTTTAAGTAATAGTAAATATAACAAAAAAACATTGCGATTTGTTTTAGAATCAAAAAAATATAGGATAGTTTACATGAACCTATTCTTTTTTTACATAGATGTTCATGGTAATTAGTAGTAGTGAGATTCAGTGTGCTGAATTTTAAGTTTATAGCTTGATTTTCACCTGCAATATTATTATTTAAGTATCAGGACCAATAAATATTCCATTTTATTTTGTGGATTTATTCAAATATTCTTAAGTTTGCAACAAATCTTCTGGGCATCTTTCTTATTTGTAGAATCAAAGGCCGTATCAGGACAAAAATCAATTAAAAAACAATATTAAATTATATCGAGAAGATTTTGAATCTTCAAAGTGTTAATTTCCCCAAGAGAATTTATTGGTAAAAAATTATGTACGATATTCTTGAATTGAATAAAAAACTTTTAGCAGATCTTAAAGATATCGCGAAAGAGTTAAAGATTAAGCGAATCGATTCGTTTAAAAAACAGGATTTAATTTATAAAATCCTTGATGAGCAAGCTATTGCTGCATCAGAGAAAAAGAAAACAGAAAAAACTTCCGAGAAAAAACCTACCAAAAGAGTTAGAACAACAACTAAGATTCAAAAAGTTGTACCCGTTACCAAGGAAGAAAAAGTAGAACAGCAAAATATGAATGCAGATGTTGAGGCTGAAGTAAAAACCGAAACAATTGCAGAAAAACTAGAGGCACAAAGATTAAAAGCTGAAGAAGCTTCCAGAAAAGAAGAGAAGATGGCTGAGGCTAAAAAAGAATCTGAAGCTGCTGCAGTTAAAGAAGCTCCTAAAAGAAAATCCGACGATAGGGAAAAATCAAAAGATAATGCCGGTCAGGATAACAGACGTCAACGTCAGGGAGACAACGACGGAAAAAGAAGACAATACGATAATAGAGGAAACAAAGATAATAACCAACAACGAAGACAAGATAAGCAGCAAGATAAGGCTTTTGATTTCGATGGAATTATTTCTGCTTCCGGAGTATTAGAGATCATGCAGGATGGATATGGTTTCCTTAGATCTTCTGATTATAACTACTTAAACTCTCCTGATGATATTTATGTATCTCAATCTCAGATTAAACTTTTTGGTTTAAAAACAGGAGATACTGTATTAGGAAGTATTCGTCCTCCTAAAGAAGGTGAAAAATATTTTCCTTTAATTAAAGTTGAAGAAATCAATGGTAGAAGTCCACAGATTGTTCGCGACCGTGTACCATTTGATCACTTAACGCCAATTTTCCCTGATGAAAAATTTAAAATCACAGGAAGTGGAAAAGATAGTCTTTCTACCAGAGTAGTGGATATGTTTGCTCCGATTGGTAAAGGACAGCGTGGTTTAATTGTAGCTCAACCTAAAACTGGTAAAACTGTTTTATTAAAAGAGGTTGCCAATGCAATTGCAGCTAATCACCCTGAGGTTTACATGATCATCTTATTAGTTGATGAACGTCCTGAAGAGGTTACAGATATGGCACGTAGTGTAAATGCTGAAGTAATTTCATCTACTTTTGATGAGCCTGCAGAAAGACACGTAAAAGTGGCTAATATCGTATTGGAAAAAGCAAAAAGAATGGTAGAGTGTGGACACGATGTAGTTGTGTTACTTGATTCTATTACTCGTTTAGCAAGAGCCTATAATACTGTTTCTCCAGCTTCAGGTAAAGTATTATCTGGTGGTGTGGATGCAAATGCATTACACAAACCAAAAAGATTTTTTGGTGCTGCCCGTAATATTGAAGATGGTGGTTCATTAACAATTTTGGCAACAGCATTAACTGAAACAGGTTCTAAAATGGATGAGGTTATCTTCGAAGAATTTAAAGGAACCGGTAATATGGAGCTTCAGTTGGATAGAAGATTATCTAACAAGCGTATTTACCCAGCTGTTGATGTTACTTTATCAAGTACTCGTAGAGAGGACTTATTGCTTGATAAAGAGAGCTTAAACCGTATCTGGATTTTAAGAAATTACTTAGCAGATATGAATCCATTAGAAGCAATGGACTTTTTACAAGATAGAATGAGAAAAACTCGCAGTAATGAAGAGTTTTTGATTTCTATGAATGATGAATAATCAATAGTTTTAAGATAAATAAAAAAGGGATGATTAAACTAGTTTAATCATCCCTTTTTTTGTGTTTGTTATTTATCGGTTGGTTGGGTTAGAATATCGTATTGTTTAATACGTTCAACTTGTTCAACGTTTGTTTTATCTACAATTTCACTTTTAGGTTTGTTGTAATTGTAGTATTCGTTTTTAGTGATTTTTTTGTAATAGTCCTTTGTTTGATTGGCAAACATGATGTCATAATGGTAATTGATTTTATATGCAGACCAAAAATCTTTTGTCATTACCGGATCTGAAATTTTATTGTATCGTACAACATCTGTATAATCAGTTACTCTGTATTTAGCATCAATAATTAATTTTGCTGTACATTCAGCACCATTCTTTTTTATCAGAACATTTAAGTCAACATGAGAAAGATCTGTGTTAAGAGGAGCATCTTCCTTTGCCAATGTTACCGTTTTATTTATTGAGCTTCCTTTGGCCGAAATAGTTCTTACATCCTCGTATACTTCTGAATTCCCAACTGCGTTTTGAGGTATGAATGGTTGTTTTGTTGTGGGGTCAATTAAATACCACTCATTAAAACCACCAACTGATTCATCTTCCCAAATTTCTAACTGTGTGCCGTTATCCACTTTTCTTCCGGAGAAACATAGCAAGTACCCATTGTAATTGTAAATCCTGAATTTTCCGCCACCTAAATGTTCAAACCTAAACATCTGAGAAGTCCCGTTGTGTTTTGACCATAGATGTATGTCATTTCCATATTTTTGAAGGTTAAAACTACCTCCCTTATGATCTAGTACAACAGGTTTTGCTCCTGGTAATGCAGATTGTATGTAGTAATAGCCTTTGTATTTTTGAGATGGTACTACTTTAAATAAACGGTCTGCTCCAGAGGTCATATTCCACGCTTTTAATTCCAAACCATTTTCAGCCGCAGTTGGACTGCCTGGAACATCCAGATAACCTTTGTCTTCAGCGAAGTTCAAAGCCGATTTTATATAGAATGTCTTTTCCGGGAATTCATAATAAGGTTTAGATTTCAGATGTTGTTGTTTGATGTCCATCCAGGCACTTCCATTTATGGTAGGTGCAAGTTGGTCAATAGCATTTTGAACCAACTCTGTTGTCCCTGGAAATTCGTATACCTTATCTACAATTGCAGAAACTTCTCCTGGAGCCCCAATTATATCTAATCCCTTATTTATTGCAGTATGAGTAAGCTCCTCGCCATCCATTAAATAGGCAACGGTTGATGCAATGTTTTCGACAGATGTTCCTTCTGATGCAACATTTGCTGCCTCGCCAGATAAAGAAATCACTTCTTTAATATTATCTAATTTTTCCTGCTCTTTATTGATGTCAGGTACTACATCGTATTTGTTTTTAGGATTCATCTTCTTAATCCCTTTGCTTGAAACGCCACCAATGATGTCTTTATAATCGGGTAACGCCTCTGCGCTGCTTTTTACTGCATTTTGCATTTTAGAGTACAGCGTAGGGGACTGACATGTGAGGTTAACCGTATATGATAATAATTTTTGCTCTCTGTATTCGTCCTTTTTGTCACCAGGTATGGATAATCTCATCATATCTACGCCAGTAAAAAAGTCTCTTGTACAAACTTGTTCGTTTTCAATAGTAGTTGAAAACATTACTTTTTCCTTGTAAGGTGCTAGTTTATAGTTTTCACCAATTTTAGTGTCAACATAACCACTGGCAAAGCTGGTATCTGGTATACAAACGTATATAATATCACCGTGGTTGGGTCCGTTGGGATTGTTGGTGTGATTAACTATGTTTAAAGTAAAGTCTACCTTTTCACCTCCATAATATACTTCGTAAATAGCATCTGTAGGAACTATGAAATTTTTATTTAGAGTCTGTTTGTCCTCAAAGTCAAAAATAACAAGGTTACCCGGGTGTTGTTTAATGTAAATATTAAGTCCTCTTCTTTTATGGTCTACAGTTAAGTCAAGGTCAATGATATCGCCTTTTGAAGCAGTAAATGTTTTTAGTAAAGAAATGTTTTTTCCTGAAGAAAAGTTTCCTTTCACAATGTCAATATCTTCAGCTCTTAATGTATGAAATGAAGAGAGACAGAAAATGAGTGATAGTAATATATATATGTTTTTCATTTTTATCGATGATATTATTGATTGAATCAGATACTTATACATGTATTATTTGATTGATTCTAAATGAATAGTTTTTGTATATTTTATTTTAGTCTTGCTTAATTTTTGAATAAGCGCCTGAAAATATTGCTCTTCTGCACTAAGGGTGTTGTATGTAGGCTTGTAATATAGTGCATAAGCGTTTAACTTTAAGTTTTTAGCTTGTCCAATATCAGGGTTTCCAAATAAAATATATTTTGCAGTAGGGGGTAAGGCTTCAGTAACAGATAGATTGGTTACTAAACCTTTTTCGTTAAAAGACATATCACCTTCGTTATACTCTTTAACTTTTGTGCCTTTAACGTTTTTTTCTGCACTACTACTAAAGTGTCCTGCTATATCACCAATAACATCCTTTGCTTTGTTTGTAGCTTCTCTTCCTGAATTATAAAGAGAATAGATTTCCTGAGCTACTTTTAGGTCTGATTCACGGTTGGACATAAAATATTGTATGGGTTCACTTCCTGGTTGGGGACCAATTAATCCCATTGCTCCATGTGCCGCGAAAGAAGCTGCAGGACTCATTACCATAGAAGCAGCTGAAACACCAATATCGGCAAGAGCCCAATGTTTTGCACCACCTATTGTAGAACTTACATTGTAATGATATCCTTTAAATATTGCACTGTCAGGAATGTTGGCTTTATTAATTGCTAATGGTTTGATTTTCGCCTGAGAATTGTGTATACCTCCCTGACCTAAAATCTGATCATTGTAATCAAATACATCAACTTTTTGATACATATATTTATTAAACAATCTGATATCATGATAGGAAATAACAGGATCTTGATAGCCTATCATAGTGTCTACCTCATATGAGATATTTTCAGTACTAATAGAATTGTATTGCATCCATGCCGGGTTGTACAATTTTTCTTTTCCTGAAATTCGGGTTATGGAAATAGAAACATCTTTTTTACCGCCACGACCTGTTAACTGCAAGGAGTAAACACTTTCTTCCGGAATTCTGATAGTTTCGTTAACAGATGATACTTTACCTTTTTTCCATACAGTTTCATTACTGTTTTTATCAATCAATACAATACTTGCAAGGTCTTTTTCCTTTTCAACAGATAATACAATCTTTATCTCGTCGTTTTTGTTAATGGCAAAATCATATGATTTGCCTTCCTTGTTGATAGAATTTTTACCCTGGAATATTGTAAAGTCAGGGGTGTTAATTTGCCCGATTAACTTCTGCGATATTGGAATTAAGCAGAAGATAATCCAAAAAATCTTCATGAAATTTTTAATCATTTTAAATAATTTGTTTGTCGGTTTTTATTATGTGGGGAGCGCAAATTAAAATATATTTTATTTTAAAGAAGCTATAGTTTCAACTAAACTCAGATATTTTTTGATTAACGGATTAATTAGTTTGATTTCTTAAAAAATGAATATTGTCAATGGGACTGGGTTATAGTAAAAGAAAGCAACATGTTTTTATGATCATTATTAATATTTCTAATACTCAATATATTCAGGAATATTAAAATTAAAGACCATAACTGTTAACTGTATTTTCTATTTCAATATTATTTTTAATAAGTATAAATTACATCTTAATATTAAAATTGTAATCTCCACATTGCAATTATTAGGTTTCTAATATTACATTTGTCAATCAATTATTGAAACAGATATCGTGCAATCATTTTTTGAAACACATAAATTCCTGATTAATAATTTAAAAGTTCCTATTAAAAGGAAATTGATGGATGAAATCGATTGGAATCATCGTTTAATCGGAATTAAAGGAACAAGGGGAATTGGTAAAACTAATTTTCTTTTAGATTTTGCTAAATCAAAATATGGACTGGATAAGTCATGTTTGTACGTTAATCTTAATAACCTCTATTTTTCAGAACACAGTATTATTTCATTTGCCGATAAGTTTAGAAAAACAGGAGGCAAAACCCTGGTTCTTGACCAGGTGTATAAGTATCCGGGTTGGTCGGAAGAGTTGAAATATTGTTATGAAAATTTTACGGATCTACAGATCGTATTTTCAGGTTCAACAGTAATGAGGCTCAGAGAGGAAAATCCTCATTTAAGAGATTTAGTTCACTCTTATAAATTAGAAGGATTTTCGTTCAGAGAGTTTTTAGAATTAAAAACAGGTAAAAAATTTAAGTCTTATACCTTTGAAGAGATTATAAAGAATCATCAAAAAATCGCTTCTGAAATTGTAAAAGATATTAAACCTCTGGCATACTTTGATGATTATTTGGAGTATGGTTATTACCCATTTTATCTGGACGAACAACATTATACCGAAAACTTAATGAAAAGTGTCAATTTAATATTAGAGATTGACATCAGCTTTTTACGACAAATAGAATTAAAATATTTGCCAAGGCTTAGAAAACTGCTTTTTAGTATAGCACAGGAAGTTCCGTTTCAGCCCAATGTAAGTAAGTTAAGTTCACATGTTGGTACATCAAGAGCTACTGTAATGAATTACCTGTATTATTTAAGACAGGCTCGTTTAGTAAAGCTTTTATATGATGGACCAGAGGATATGCAAAAAAAACCATCATTGATTTATTTACATAATCCTAATCTGGTACAATGTATTAGTCGTAATGCTGTAGATAAAATCAACCTTTTAAAAACATTTTTTTATAATCAGGTTGGTAGCATTCATGAATTGGCAGTATCGTGCAAGGGTGATTTTAAAGTGGATGATAAATTCGATTTTATAGTTAGTGAGCAAAGTGAATTAAAAGATAAAAAAAATAAGAATTTATTAGTTGCGAAAGATATGATTGAGAAGGGAGAACAGCATGTAATTCCTTTGTGGTTGTTTGGATTTTTGTACTAGTAAATTTGATCTGATTAGTTATAAAATTGTAATTTTACTAATTGATTATCAATAAAATAGAATAATTCTAAATAATAGTAGTTAAAACTTAAATAGTAAACAAAATGGCAAAAGAAAAGAAGTTTCTTACCTGTGATGGTAACCAAGCTGCTGCTCATATCGCTTATATGTTTAGCGAGGTAGCTGCAATCTATCCAATCACGCCTTCTTCTACAATGGCAGAATACGTTGACGAATGGGCTGCAAATGGTAGAAAAAACATTTTTGGAGAAACAGTAAAAGTTGAAGAAATGCAATCTGAAGCTGGTGCTGCTGGTGCTATGCACGGAGCTCTTCAGGCTGGTACTCTTTGTAATACATTTACTGCATCACAAGGTTTATTATTAATGATCCCTAACATGTATAAAGTAGCTGGTGAATTACTTCCAGGTGTTTATCATGTTTCGGCTCGTACGTTAGCATCTCATGCATTATCTATTTTTGGTGATCACCAGGATGTTATGGCGGTTCGTCAAACAGGATGTGCAATGTTTGCTACAGGTTCTGTTCAAGAAGTTATGGACCTTGCTGCAGTTGCTCACTTAGCATCTCTTAAATCAAGAGTACCATTCGTTCACTTCTTTGACGGATTCCGTACTTCTCATGAGATTCAAAAAATTGAACAATTAGATATCGAAGATCTTGAGCCATTATTTGACAAAGATGATCTTCAGGCATTCCGTGATCGTGCATTAAATCCAGCTTCTCCAGTAGCTCGTGGTATGGCACAAAACCCAGATGTTTTCTTCCAGGCTCGTGAAGCTTGTAATCCTTATTATGATTCATTAGCTGACACAGTTGAGCACTATATTAAAGAGCTTAACAAAATTACAGGTCGTGAGTATGGTTTATTTGATTACTATGGTGCAGAAGATGCAGAAAGAGTAATCATTGCTATGGGATCAGGTTGCGAAGCAATCAAAGAAGGTATTGATGAATTAGTTGCTAAAGGAGAAAAAGTTGGTATGGTTGCAGTACACTTATACCGTCCATTCTCAGCTAAACATTTCTTAGCAGCAGTACCTGATACAGCTAAAAGAATTGCAGTATTAGATCGTACAAAAGAGCCAGGAGCAACTGGTGAGCCATTATATTTAGATGTTAAAGATACTTTCTATGGTAAAGAAAATGCTCCTGTTATCGTAGGCGGACGTTATGGTCTTTCTTCTAAAGACTTTACTCCAGCACAGGTTCTTTCTATTTATGAAAATCTTGCTTTACCAGAACCAAAAAATGGTTTTACTGTAGGTATTGTTGATGATGTTACATTTACATCTCTTCCTCCAAAAGAAGAAATCGCTTTAGCTAACGGACCTTTCGAAGCTAAATTTTATGGTTTAGGTGCTGATGGTACTGTAGGTGCTAACAAAAACTCTATTAAAATTATTGGTGATAACACAGATAAATATTGTCAGGCTTATTTTGCTTATGACTCAAAAAAATCTGGAGGTTTCACATGTTCTCACCTTCGTTTTGGTGATGATCCAATCCGTTCTACTTATTTAGTAAACACTCCAAACTTTGTTGCTTGTCACGTTCAGGCTTACCTGAATTTATATGATGTAACAAAAGGTTTAAAGAAAGATGGTACTTTCTTATTAAATACAGTATGGACAGAAGAAGAAGTTAAGAAAAATCTTCCAAATAATGTTAAAGCTTACTTAGCTAAAAACAACATTAGCCTATACACAATTAACGCAACTGATATTGCTGCTGGTATTGGTTTAGGTAACCGTACAAATACTATCCTTCAATCTGCTTTCTTCAAAATTACAGGCGTAATTCCTTACGAGCAAGCTGTAGAGCAAATGAAGAAATTTATCGTGAAATCTTACGGTAAAAAAGGAGAGAAGATCGTTAATATGAACTTTGCTGCTGTTGATCAAGGTGGTGATGTAGTTAAAATTGATGTTCCTGCAGAATGGGCTAGCCTTGATGGTTCTTTAGAATACCCAACTGCTGGTACTGAATTCGTAAACAAAGTTGTTCGTCCTATCAATGCTCAGGTTGGTGATGATTTACCAGTGTCAGCATTTACAGGTCGTGAAGATGGTACTTGGGATCAAGGTACTTCTAAATTTGAAAAACGTGGTGTTGCTGCCAGCGTTCCAGAATGGATTCCAGAAAACTGTATCCAATGTAACCAGTGTGCTTACGTTTGTCCTCACGCTGCTATTCGTCCATTCGTATTAGACGAAACAGAAGCTGCTGATTTCAAAGGTGCTACTTTAGAGATGAAAGCTCCTGCTGCCTTAAAAGGAATGCAATTCCGCGTACAGGTTGATGTTCTTGACTGTCTTGACTGTGGAAACTGTGTTGATGTTTGTCCGGCTAAAACAAAAGCTCTTGAGATGAAGCCTATCGCTACTCAGTATGACAATCAGGAAAACTGGGATTACTGTGTTGAGAAAGTTACTTCAAAACAAAGTTTAGTTGATACTAAAACTAACGTGAAGAACTCTCAGTTTGCAACTCCATTATTCGAGTTCTCTGGTGCTTGTTCTGGTTGTGGTGAAACTCCATATATTAAATTGATCTCTCAACTATTTGGTGATCGTCAAATGGTAGCAAATGCAACTGGTTGTACTTCTATTTACTCTGGTTCTGCTCCATCTACTCCATATACAATGAACGAAAAAGGATGTGGTCCAGCTTGGGCAAACTCTTTATTCGAAGATAACGCTGAGTATGGTTTAGGTATGGCTATTGCAACTGAAAAAATGCGTGACCGTGTTGAGCGTTTAATGAAAGAAGGTTTAGAGTCTGACAGCTGTTCTGCAGAAATGAAAGCTCTATTTACTGAGTGGATTGAAAACCGTAAAGACGGTGAGATAACTAAAGAGATCTCAGCAAAACTTTCTCCAATGATCGACGCTTGTAGCTGCGACATTTGTAATGAGTTAGCAAAAGTTAAAAAATATATCACTAAACAATCTCAATGGATTATTGGTGGTGACGGTTGGGCTTATGACATCGGTTATGGTGGTTTAGATCACGTATTAGCTTCAGGACAAGATGTAAATGTATTAGTAGTTGATACTGAGGTTTACTCTAACACTGGAGGTCAGGCATCTAAATCTACACCAGTTGGAGCTGTTGCTAAATTTGCTGCTTCAGGTAAGAAAATTCGTAAGAAAGATCTTGGTATGATGGCTGCATCTTATGGTTATGTATATGTTGCTCAAATTGCAATGGGTGCTAACCAGGCTCAAACATTCAAAGCGATCCGTGAAGCTGAAGCTTTTGATGGTCCATCTATCATTATTGCTTATGCTCCATGTATTAACCACGGTTTAACTGCAGGTATGGGTAAAGCTCAAACTGAGCAGAAAAAAGCTGTTGAGTGTGGTTACTTCCACCTATACAGATTTAACCCTGATTTAGAAGCAGAAGGTAAAAACCCATTCATATTAGACTCTAAAGAGCCAGATTGGTCTAAATTCCAGGACTTCTTGAAAGGTGAGATCCGTTATACTTCATTGATGAAACAATTCCCTGCTGAAGCAGAAGAATTATTTAAAGCTGCTGAAGACAACGCTAAATGGCGTTACAACGGCTATGTTCGTCAATCTAAAATGGAATTCTAAGTATTAGAAATCTAGATATGTAAGGCATCCTTTTCGAAGGATGCCTTTTTTTTGTCTTGTACTTACTTTTTTACAAATTAGGTGGTACAATTCTAAAACTACCGGTTTGTTTGGTAGGTCAGATAGAATGTTATCTAAGCGGGTATCTCTTTTATGAGGCTCTTATTCAATCATCTACCTTAAACTAATACAGATTATATTTCAGTTAGGTCTGAGTCGTACCAAAAAGGTAAAGGCAAGGTAACAGAAACGGATACCTCTTATATACACCATTCATACTCTTCATATATGGTTCACATTTAATTCACTGGACAGTGAGTGAATAGTGAGTGAATAGTGAGCCAATAGTGAGGGATAAGTGAATGAATAGTGAAGTGTATCCGCAGTTGCTCCCCTGGTGGTCCGGAGCAGGTCCGGAGCAGGCCCGTTGTTGGGTTTATGTAAATACTCGTAATTGCAGGCGATTTCTTTTAGCTTTTAAACCTTAGGCAGAAAGTAGTGGCAGGAGCCATTTTATTTTCGGATGTTAACTCCTGATTATAGATCATAGGTGAATTACCGGGTGCAAATACTTTGCCAAGAGTTTTTAGATGAAGTATTACTATAACATCATTATAATTAATAGGTTAAATGCATCTTTAAATATTGTATAGGAAGCTATATCTTTTTAAATTGAGTAGAAAACAGAAATGCAAAGTAAGTTTGAAACTTAAATATTCAGGATATGCTTTTAATTATAGATAACCAAAGTGCTTTTATTAAAAAGTTTAAGCGTCAGTTTTTATCGGAGCAGGATTTTGATTATGTGTTTTTTGATCACAATCAGCCGATTACCTTATCTGCAAAAACACATATTCAGGGCATAATACTTTCAGGAGGGAAGGGGAATCCTTATGAACCACTAAATCTCACTTCAAATTTTGTTGCACTAATGAATTTTAATGTTCCGGTATTGGGTTTTTGTCTGGGGCATGAGATCATTGCTGTAGCTTACCGGGGGCGAATAAAAAAGTTAGCAGAATATCATGGAAAAAAAGAACTCATTAATATAATTAAGCCAGAAGATCCTATATTTGACGGGTTGAAAAGGAATGAGGTTATGCTCATGAAAAAGCATTCATTTTATGTTTCAGAATTGCCTGAGTCTTTTGATAGTCTGGCTGTATCAGAAACATGTTCAACAGAAATCATAAAACATAAAGAAAAGCCTGTTTATGGTTTTCAATCTCATCCGGAGGTATCCGGAGAGGATGGATTGTTAATGGTGAAGAATTTTTTGAAAATTTGTAATATTTTATAATGATGGATTTATATTATTGGATTAAAGTAGTTTCAATAATTGCGGGTGTTTATTTAATTACGTTTACTACACGAAAAATTATTGGTTTGTTTATAAAACGACAATCCTTAAAAGTAAATGTAGATCCAACTAATTTTTCATTTCTGAAGAATTCAATTTCCTTTATTATATATACGGCAGGTTTAATTGCCATATTTTATATTACTCCTCCTCTTAATTCTGTAGCTAAAGCGCTATTTGCAAGTGCCGGAATTTTGGCTGCTATCATTGGTTTTGCCTCACAAAAAGCATTTAGTAATATTATTAGTGGAATCTTTATTCTCATATTTCGACCATTTAGAGTTAAGGATGTTATTGAGGTTGGTGCACTAAATAAGGGAGTAGTTGAAGAAATCACGTTGCGACATACAATTATCCGAAATTATGAAAACAGAAGAATCATTATACCAAATTCAATAATTAGTGAAGAAACGATTATCAATAGTAACATTATTGAGGAAAAGATTAAAAAGTTTATTGAATTTGATGTTAGTTATGAATCTGATTTAGATTTGGCAAAACAAATTATAAAAGAGGAAGCTGAAAATCATCCTTTATTAATGGATAACAGGTCGGAAGAAGATAAAAGTAACGATGTGCCCAAAGTAGTGATCAGAGTAATCCGATTGGGAGAATACTCAATTACAATAAGAGCTTATGTTTGGGCAAAAAATAATGATGATGCTTTTGTTATTGCATGCGATATGAATGAATCTGTTAAAAAGAGATTTGATGCAACAGGAATTGAAATTCCATATCCACACCGCACCATTGTAACTAAAAAAAGTAATTAAGGAGCTATTCTTTTGAAGTGTGATGAATAGGGATCGTTACTGTAAAAGTTGAACCTTTATTAATATGACTTTCCGCATTAATAAAGCCATTGTGTTTTTTAATTATTTCAGCACATAATACCAATCCCAAACCGGTACCTGTTTCATCTGCTGTACCTTTGGTTTGAATGTTTGAGTTCAATAGGAATAGTTGGTCTACTGTGGCCTGATTCATTCCAACACCTGTATCTGAAATCTTAAAAATCACTTTTTCTTTATTATCAGATAAATTCATCAGTATTTGACCACCTTTATTGGTATACTTTAAAGCGTTGGTAATTAAATTTCGAAATACTGTTGAAATAGCAATGTCATCAACCTCTGCATAAAGTTGAGCGTCGTATGTAAATTTAAATTGAATTTGTTTTGCTAAAAAATTTGGTTCAAGCAGTGAGATGGTGTCCTCAATAATTTTGTTGATGTGAGCAGATTTAAAAGATAACTGGCTTGAATTATTCTGGAGTAAAGCCCAATTAAGTAAGTTTTCAAATAAATTATAAGTTTGTTTTGCGCTAGAATTTATAATGCTTGTATAGTTTTTAATTTCATCCAGATCAAAAGTTTCAAGGCTATGCATGAGTAAATCAGAAAAGCCAATAATTACATTGAAGGGGTTTTTTAAATCGTGCGAAATAATTGATATAAATTTATCTTTTGCCTGGTTGGTAATTTCTAAATTAATCTTACTCTCAGTCAGTTCTTTTGATTTAATTTCTATTGCATCCTTTTGTTCCGATAGGATTTTGTTTTGTTGTATTGACTTGGTATAAAGCGCTTTTACTTTGTTTTGTTCCACTTCAAGTAAATGCTGTTTTTCAAAACTCTTAAATCTAAATTTATTCTGAATTTGATTTGCAATGAACCCGAATATAATAATTGGTATAATATTAGTCATTTCAAGCAATTGCTCTCTGGATGGTTCTTTAAATGTAAAGAGTATTATAGTGAATAATATAGAAGGAGTTAAATAAATGAGTATGGAACTTATAATACAGACCTTTAACTCTAGTGATATTAGAAAAAGAACTAAGACTGTTCCTGTAATACTTGATGTTAAATAGTCATTTAAGTGAATAAAGCATTTGCCATACATCATCATTAATAAGCTTGCTATTAAAGTGTTGTATAGTGCAACTCTGAACGGAATAGATGATTTTTTGAGTATTTGCAGCAAGTTTAAAATCAGAGCTAATGAAATAGGTAGTAATCTGGTGTAGAAAGCATTTACATTATCTCTAAAATAGATGTCGGAGAACATAAAATATCCAACAATAACGTAAATGATAGGTAACTTAATTCTTAATGAGTTAATGACCTGTTCCTGAGTATGTATTCGATATAGTTTCTTTATATCTGTTGATGGATTCATTTTATTTTTTTTCTAATTAAGAATTAGTTTATTTTAATAATGTATTAAACAGGGATTTCCAATTCAACAGTCAGAGATATCTTAAGACAATAAATTAAGTTTTTTGAGTGTGTAAAAATAAACAAATCTGTAAATTGTTACAACAATTAATTATTATCATTTATCTTTATGACCTACTACCAATGTCGAAAAGGGGAATATTAATAATTAAATATTTGTAACAGTGAATAAACTTTCATATGAAAGCGGAATTTCTGATGTTCCGTTATTAGGGTGTACAGTTAGTGAGAAATTAAAAGAGACAGTAGACAGATTTCCTGATCACGAAGCTCTGGTAGTTCCATATCAAAATTACAGAGCTACATACAGAGAATTCTGGAACCAGGTTGAAGAAGTTGCTAAAGGATTACTGGCTTATGGTGTTAAGAAAGGAGATAGGGTAGGTATTTGGTCGCCTAATAGATTTGAATGGGTATTAGTTCAGTTTGCAACCACCAGAGTAGGAGCCATCATGGTAAACATCAATCCTGCTTATAAAGCTGCAGAGTTAAAGTATGCATTAAAGCAATCTGAAGTTAGTTTACTTCTGTTGGCAAAAGGCTTTAGAAAAACAAATTATATCGAGATCTTATCTGAAGTAAGATCGTCATGTATAAAGTTGAAGCATGTATTGGTTATTGATCATGATTGGGATACATTAATTGAAGCAGGTAAGAAGGTAAGTACAGAATCTTTGCTTGAAGTTGAAAGTGAATTGCAGTTTGATGATCCAATAAATATTCAATATACTTCCGGTACAACAGGTTTCCCGAAGGGCGCTACATTATCTCACCATAACATTATTAATAATGGTTACTTTATTGGTGAAAGGTTAAAGTATACCGAAAATGATAAGGTAGCTATTCCGGTTCCACTATATCATTGTTTTGGTATGGTATTGGCTAATTTGGCTATAATAACTCATGGAGCATGTATGGTTTTAACGGGAGAGGCTTTTGATCCTGAAGTTGTGATGCAGATTACACAGGATGAAAAATGTACCTCATTATATGGCGTTCCTTTAATGTTTATTGCAGAGTTAAATCATCCTAATTTTGATAAGTACGATTTTTCTAATTTACGAACAGGTATTATGGCTGGTTCATCATGTCCAGAATCTGCTATGAAAGAAGTTCGTGAAAAGATGAATATGAAGGATGTTTGTATCTGTTATGGTATGACAGAAACATCTCCGGTAAGTACACAAACATTTGTGGATGATAATGAATACCGCCGATGTGCTACAGTAGGAAAGGTTCACCCTCATCTCGAAATTAAAATAATCGATCCTGAAACTGGCAAAATTGTGCCAAGAGGAGCTTCTGGTGAATTTTGTACAAGAGGTTATTCTGTAATGTTAAAGTATTGGAATAATCCGGAAGCAACAGCTGCCGTTATTGACGAGGGAAGATGGATGCATACAGGAGATTTGGCAGAAATGGATGAAGATGGATATGTAAAAATTGTAGGAAGGATTAAAGATTTAATTATCCGTGGTGGTGAAAATATTTCTCCTTTTGAAATAGAAGAATATTTACATAATCATGATAAGATAAAAGATGTTCAGGTTATTGGAGTGCCAGATGAAAAATATGGTGAAGAAGTAATGGCCTGGGTTATTTTAAAAGATGGTGATACAGCAACAGATGAAGAGTTAAAGGATTATTGTAAAGGTCAGATTGCGACTTATAAAATTCCTAAATACTGGAAGTTTGTTTCTGAATTTCCAACAACAGTTACCGGAAAGGTCCGTAAGGTTGAAATGCGCGAAATATCATCTAAAGAACTAGGATTACATACTCGAAAGTAGTCTTTAATTAGAAATTAGAATATTGTTAAGACCAGCTTCCTTTTTGAAGGGAGTCTGGTCTTTTTTATGCTTTAAATTTCAATATTTATATAAAATTACACTATCAACCGACTAAAGTCTGGATATTAAAAATTATCTTCTGTAACGCCCATAAACAGGGCGTTCGTTTTTTAATTAAAAATCAGACCCC
>NZ_JAPDPJ010000329.1 GCF_026013605.1 Plebeiibacterium sediminum | reverse complement strand
AAAGGTCAAACTAGTAGTTGTTACTTCTATATAGTCGCTATTGGCTATGGTTGCTGAGTTATCGGCGGTGGCGTAATCTACAGTTACTGCTGATGTACTGGCATGATTCAATGAAACGGTAAAATTTAAAGTAGCAGTACCTGAATTGCCCTCTGTTACAGATGCATCGTTAATGCTGATGGCCGGTTGTCCGTCATCATCTGTGATGGCTCCAACGCCTTGATTATCTGATATACTCGCTCCTGAAGCATTGCTTAAATTAACATACATGCTTTCATCACCTTCATATACCGCATCACCATATACTGTAACGCTTACTGTTTTTGAAGTTTCACCTGCCGTAAAGGTCAAACTAGTAGTTGTTACTTCTACATAGTCGCTGTTGGCTATCGTCGCTGTGTTATCGGCGGTGGCGTAATCTACTGTTACTGCTGATG
>NZ_JAPDPJ010000328.1 GCF_026013605.1 Plebeiibacterium sediminum | reverse complement strand
TCCTGAATGATCAAGCTATAAGTCGCTGAGCCTTCATAATTATCATCTGTATAGGTTACATCATCTAGCGTTATTGTAAGGGGTGTATCTTCTGATGTGCTTAAAATACTTGTTCCTGTAATAACGGGCGCATCATTTACACTGCTTACCGTTACGGTTATAGTTGATGGTGCACTCGATAATAATCCATCGGAGACTACTGCTCCAACACTCAACGTCCCATTAAAATTTGCTATTGGAGTTATGGTATTACCTTCGTGCGTATAATTTGTCCCATCCTGAATGATCAAGCTATAAGTTGCTGAGCCTTCATAATTATCATCTGTATAGGTTACATCATCTATCGTTATTGTCAGGGGTGTATCTTCTGATGTGCTTAAAATACTTGTTCCTGTAATAACGGGTGCATCATTGACACTGCTTACCGTAACGGTTAT
>NZ_JAPDPJ010000327.1 GCF_026013605.1 Plebeiibacterium sediminum | reverse complement strand
AGAAACAAGACTAAGAGCAATAAGACTAATGCGGTTTGCTTCTATGACAGCTAATCCTACAGCAACTTCTTTTGTACTATGTTTGGTACATGCCTGAATAATTTCATGTAAATGCGATGAAACCTTAATTAAAGCTTCCCGATCACCAAGAACTGCATCTTTAATAGTTTTGTTATTCATACATTATAAAAGATAAGATTTCGTTTACTTGATAATTTCAATTCAAAAATCACAAAGACAATACACCACAAGTGTGTATTTAAGATGTAAATATTAAATCTTTAGCTTAAAGGCGATAGTAACACCATTCTCGCTATTTTCTTTTACGTAAATTTTACCCCTTTGCAATTCTATAAATTCTTTACAAATTGGTAATCCCAAACCGGTTCCGGCTTCTTTATGATTCATAATCTTTGGCTTATTAAAAGAGTATTTAA
>NZ_JAPDPJ010000326.1 GCF_026013605.1 Plebeiibacterium sediminum | reverse complement strand
AGAAACAAGACTAAGAGCAATAAGACTAATGCGGTTTGCTTCTATGACAGCTAATCCTACAGCAACTTCTTTTGTACTATGTTTGGTACATGCCTTTATAATTTCATGTAAATGTGATGAAACCTTAATTAAAGCCTCCCGATCACCAAGAACTGCATCTTTAATAGTTTTGTTATTCATACATTATAAAAGATAAGATTTCGTTTACTTGATAATTTAAATTCAAAAATCACAAAGACAATACACCACAAGTGTGTATTTAGTGATTTAAATATTAAATCTTTAGCTTAAAGGCGATAGTAACACCATTCTCAGTATTTTCTTTTACGTAAATTTTACCCCCTTGCAATTCTATAAATTCTTTACAAATTGGTAATCCCAAACCGGTTCCGGCTTCTTTATGATTCATAATCTTTGGCTTATTAAAAGAGTATTTAA
>NZ_JAPDPJ010000325.1 GCF_026013605.1 Plebeiibacterium sediminum | reverse complement strand
TCTTGTCATTCAGCATCAAGGCGTAAATGACTCGAATTCTTATATTTTGTAAACTTTACCAAAACTTCTTTTCAGTAAATGTTTATTTCAATCTTCTTTAACTCCTCAACCTTCTATTGAGTGTCGCTCTAAAAGCGGATGCAAAGATAACAACTTTATTTTCTCTTTTCCAAATAAATTTTGAAAAAATTTTATTTCTTTTTCTAAACTTATCTTTAATCCTAAAAAGTTACTTTTCAACAACTTAAACCCTTCCTAAAGCTTCATCATTTTATCATTTTGCCCTTCTTTAAAAGCGGCTGCAAAGATAAGTGATTTTAAGTTTTAAATCCAAATAAAAAATCAAAAAAATTATTTCTTTTTTTCTTCTTTACTAAACTCCTTAAAACCTGCTCTGTATTAGGTTTTTCCTCCCTTATAAAGTTATCATTATATCATC
>NZ_JAPDPJ010000324.1 GCF_026013605.1 Plebeiibacterium sediminum | reverse complement strand
TGAATTATTAAGGATGTATTTTACAATGAATATAATCAAAAATAATATGAGATATTGTAACATTGACTACAAGTTACAAGTTAGAAATAGAATTAAGAAAACGTCACACCTTTGGTGCTTTATTCATATTCCAACATATTTACCCAGCCTTACCTGGCCGGGCTATTGATGACACGCCGGTGGCGCTTCTTTTTACAACAATACAAATTTAAAATTATCAATACCTCTCTAATTTGAATAGAGAGATAAAACTTTTCTAAACATTCTATTGAAGAAGAAATCGATTATATCAGGAGCTATTGTTTGCTTGTTGCAGAATTACGAAAAATATATGCAATAGAAGGGAAAAGAGATGGGGAGTAGTTTCATTCCTGCTGATTATACCATATATCTAATGGTAAAAAATAGAATTAAATAACACGTCACACCTTTGGTGCTTT
>NZ_JAPDPJ010000323.1 GCF_026013605.1 Plebeiibacterium sediminum | reverse complement strand
TAGCTGATTCAGCATCTGTTAATGCCGATGCAGACCAAATTACTTTTAACTGGAGTGATACAGATAAAGCACTGAACATTCATGGTAATGAACAGGCCGTATTAGTAGGCATTGCCAATGGATATTATCCATCTTATTCTATAGATGAATATATAAGAGAAGACCGTAGTGGTGGAATACCATTCCCCAATGCTCCTTCAGGAACACTGGTACATTGTTATATTGCTTTTGCAGAAACAGACAATTTAATGAGAGCCAGTAACAGCGTGTATCTGGGTACCGTTAGTATACCTTAATTTCAAAACCGGGGTCTCACTTTAAGTGAGGCTCCAGGTATATAATCATTTAAATTAAAAATCGTAAAAATAAATAGTCATGGGAAAGTTTAATAACGGAATCCTTGGTGGATTCAACGGAAAAGTAGGTAACGTGGTAGGTGCAA
>NZ_JAPDPJ010000322.1 GCF_026013605.1 Plebeiibacterium sediminum | reverse complement strand
GGCTTTAACCACTTTGGATTGGCAAGCTTGTATTGGAATTTGCGTTTTGTGGTATCGGTATCATCGAATACCGCACATGAGATTTCAGGTACAATAACCTTCGTGCCTAACGTCATCTCGAAAGTACCGTTCAGGATTGCAGGAGGTAAAGCAAACTGACCAAAAGCAAAATCTGCCGGGTCATTGTCTTCTTCCGATGCTCCATGAGCGTACTCAAGAACAATATCAGTTAACAGGAAATACTTTCCTGAATCCAACTGCGCACGGTTCAGGTTGGTACGACCAGCCTTTTTATCGTCCGATGCCTCCATCAAATCAATGTCGGACTTATCCTTAATCGACTTTACGGTATAGATTGCCGTGTCAACGGTTTGCATACGTGCATCTTTCAATGCTTTCTGCACTTCCGGTGGCAATTGCTGTCTGCGAAGTTCAAACTGACCTTT
>NZ_JAPDPJ010000321.1 GCF_026013605.1 Plebeiibacterium sediminum | reverse complement strand
GGCTTTAACCACTTTGGATTGGCAAGCTTGTATTGGAATTTGCGTTTTGTGGTATCGGTATCATCGAATACCGCACATGAGATTTCAGGTACAATTACCTTCGTGCCTAACGTCATCTCGAAAGTACCGTTCAGGATTGCAGGAGGTAAAGCAAACTGACCGAATGCAAAATCTGCCGGGTCGTTATCTTCTTCCGATGCTCCGTGAGCGTACTCCAAAACAATATCAGTTAACAGGAAATACTTTCCTGAATCCAACTGCGCACGGTTCAGGTTGGTGCGACCAGCCTTTTTATCGTCCGATGCCTCCATTAAATCAATGTCGGACTTATCCTTAATCGACTTAACGGTGTAGATTGCCGTGTCAACGGTTTGCATACGTGCATCTTTCAATGCTTTCTGCACTTCCGGTGGCAATTGCTGTCTGCGAAGTTCAAACTGACCTTT
>NZ_JAPDPJ010000320.1 GCF_026013605.1 Plebeiibacterium sediminum | reverse complement strand
CAAAGCGTAAGCCTAATTGCTCCATTTTCAGATCCAGTTCATGAAGAACAATGTTTGACAATAACGGACTGATAGGGCTTCCTTGAGGTACTCCTTTACTTCGTTTATGTAGTTTACCATCTTTTAAAAGTGGCACTCTAAGCCATCTGCGTATCAAACACATGGTGTGTTTGCATTTAATTTTACGATACAGCAATTGCAACAGTAAGGTATGATCCACCCTGTCAAAGAATTCCTTAAGGTCAATTTCAACAATATGCTGATAGTCTAAATTAATATAAGAAAGGGCTTTACCTACTGCTTGTTGCGTATTACGTGCCGGACGAAAACCATAACTATAGCTTGAAAAATTAGTTTAATGTGATAATGTTTATTTTAAATGGTCACATTGATCTTACCCTAAAAATATTATTATTATTCATATCATATTAATAATAATATTTTTAAG
>NZ_JAPDPJ010000031.1 GCF_026013605.1 Plebeiibacterium sediminum | reverse complement strand
ATTGTATCTTGTGGTTTTTTTTTATCAAATAATTATGGTCTGTGAAATAAGGTCCAAGTTGCAAACATGAACCATGCTTTGGTTTGTCTTTTATACAAAAGAATATTCCTTATGTCGTATTTGTAGCTATATGCTACCGCATGATTCTATCTTGTGGTTTTTTCTTTATCAAATAAGTATGGTCTCTGAATTAAGGTCCAAGTTGCAAACTTGAACCAGACTTCGGTTTATCTGTAATACAAAAGAATATTCCTTATGTCGTATTTGTAGCTATATGCTGCCGCAAGATTGCATCTTGTGGTTTTGTCTTTATCAAATAAGTTCGATCTGTGAAGTGAGGTCCAAGTTGCAAACTTGAACCAGTATGAGATAAAGTAAGGTCTAAGTTGCAAACTTGAACCAGGCTTCAAAGCATAAAAAAAGCCGGCTTAAATTATATAAGCCGGCTTATTGATCATATTTCAAAAATTACCTATTTCTTACTCAGCTAAAAATGGATATTTGTAATCTTTAGCAGGAACAAATGTTTCTTTGATGGTACGTGGACTAACCCATCTCATAAGGTTAATAGCAGAACCAGCTTTATCGTTTGTACCAGATCCTCTTGAACCACCAAATGGTTGTTGTCCTACAACAGCACCGGTTGGTTTGTCGTTAATATAGAAGTTTCCTGCAGTATGTGTTAATCTTTTAGTTAACATTTCAGCAGCATATCTGTCTTGTGAAAAGATAGCTCCTGTTAAAGCATACATTGAAGTACTGTCTAAAATATCTAAAGTAGCATCTAACTCAGCATCTTTATAAACATATAAAGTAACAACAGGTCCAAACAACTCTTCTTCCATAGTTACATATTTAGGATTTGTTGTTTGAATAATAGTCGGCTGAATAAAGTAACCTACTGATTTATCATAGTCTCCACCAAAAATAACCTCTGCCTCTTTGCTGGCTTTTGCATCATCAATAGCTTTCGATAATTTATCGAATGAATCTTCATCAATAACTGCATTTACAAAGTTTGTGAAATCTTCTGGAGTACCAGTTTTTATTTCAGCGAGTTGAGGGGCCATATAACCTTTAATTTCTTCCCATCTGCTTTCTGGAACATAAATACGTGAAGCAGCAGAACATTTTTGTCCCTGGTATTCAAAACCTCCTCTTACAATGGCAGTAGCAACAGCTTGAGCATCGCATGATTTGTGAGCAAAAATGTAATCTTTACCACCAGTTTCGCCTACAATACGTGGATATGTTTTGTATTTATGAATGTTTTCACCAATAGTTTTCCACATGCTTTGGAATACTCCGGTAGAACCAGTAAAGTGGATACCAGTAAATTCAGGGTGTTCAAAAATAACTTTAGCAGCTACAGGACCAGAAGCATAAACAAGGTTGATAACACCATCAGGTAAACCAGCTTCTTTAAATAGTTGCATAATAATATTTGCAGAGTAAACAGCAGTTTTAGAAGGTTTCCAAACTACGGTGTTACCCATTAAAGCAGGAGCAGAAGGTAAGTTACCTGCAATAGATGTAAAGTTGAACGGAGTTAAAGCAAAAACAAAACCTTCTAATGGTCTGTACTCAACACGATCCCAAATACCAGGAGCAGACTCTGGTTGATCCGCATAAATTTCAGTCATGTACTGAACATTGAATCTTAAAAAGTCAGCAAACTCACAAGCTGCATCAATCTCTGCCTGAAAAGCGTTTTTTGATTGACCCAACATAGTAGCCGCATTAATTTTTTGACGGTAAGGACCAGCAAGTAAATCAGCAGCTTTTAAAAATATAGAAGCTCTGTGTTCCCAGCTTAGTGCTTCCCATTGTGGTTTAGCTTTAAGTGCTGCATCAATAGCCTGGTACACATGAGTTTCATCACCCTGGTGGTAATAACCTAAGCAATGTTTGATATCGTGAGGTGGATGTATCGACTTTTTATCACCAGTTCTTACTTCTTCTCCTCCAATATACATCGGAATATCTACCTCCACTTCTCTAAAGGCTTTTACTTGTGCTTTTAGTTCTTCTCGTTCAGTTGTACCTGGTGCATATGATAAAACAGGTTCGTTTTTAGCTTTCGGTACGTTAAATATTCCTTTTGGCATAATTGTAAATTTTAATGTTTTTTATATCAAGATGTATTACTTGCAAATTCATAAACAAATTTACAATTGAACAGGTGCTTTTTAAATGAATTATATCAGTGTTCAACCATGATTCTAATCAGGGTTATAAGCAAAAAGCGAGATATTAGTTAAAATTATAACAAATTAGGTTTTAAAACTTATAGTTTTTAACAAATGGAGCGTTGCAATCTTACGTTATTATAAAGATAAAGGGACAAGACTTTTTAGGATGGATTAGTAAGTAGAGTTATGGTCAGTATAGGTGATAATAAATCAGATGATAGCAATATTGTATCATCTGATTAAAAAAAGAGGTATGTTATTCTGGGAAGTAAACAATTCCATCAATAGTCATGGCTTCATCCGCACCATAGTAAGCATATGTATAGGTAGATGTAGTATAAGATCCTGTGTATTCATTGGCATAAAACATAATTGTAATTTCAGATGTTTCACCAATTGCAGGAGCTTCAGCAAACCATTTAATTTTCATTTGAGTTTGACCGTAATTATACAAACCAGTACCATCCTCGTTAAAAGAGTATGAATATGAAATATTATTTACGAAGTTTTCCCATACACCAACAAGTTCAGGTATAGAAGTAACGGTTGTAATAGTATATTCTCCTTCACCTATTACTTTGCCCGTACTTGAAAAAGCAGAAACTTTTATTTTATATGTTGTTCCGGCCAATAAATTTTTAATTTCATAGGTTAAGTTTTCTGTTGATTCAATATATTCATAATCATCATCATTGGTGGCAAGTTCAATATCGTAAGCTAATGCCCCACTAATTTCAGAAAAACTAATTGTAGCACTAAAGTTACCTGATGTTACTTCACTGATAATAATTTCCTTGGTGTTGTCATCATCATCTGAACATGCTGTAGCTAAAAGCGAAATCGTAATTGTAAATAATAAAATAATTTTTTTCATTGTTTAATTTTTAGTTATTAATAACGCTAACTCTACGTGTTATATATTATGGGGTTACATTAAATTATTGGTACCTATGTTAAATATAAACATTGTGTAGGCAAAGCTTTGATATATTGGTATGTATAATACTTCAAACAGATAAATAAAATCCCATGCATAAATCTGCATGGCGCTCTTTTAATAAAAATGACCTTTGCCTAAACAGGCAAAGGTCATTTTTGTCAAAAGTTAACGTTTGCAGATATCTGCACGAACCCATTTTTAAAAAGTTATCATTTGCAGGTAGCTGCAAGAGCAACTTTTTGATAAAATGCTGTTTGCAGGTTAATGCAAACAGTATTTTATTATCTTTTTGTGGTTTGCAGATGTCTGCACGATAGTTAATTGTATTTTTTTTCATTGTGTTTAATGATTGGTGTGCCAATGATGAACAGGGATATGTAAAAGTCAATAGCTATTTGTGTGTTATGTAGCATGTTTAGAGTGTGTTGTGTTCAGATTTGTTTTAGTTACATTGCATTGCGTTATAAAAAAATAGCATTATTTTAAATCTTAATACTAAACATTAAACTATGATCAAAAAGGTTATTGCACATAGCCGTACTACAGAAATTGCTGCTGTTTGTACCCGAATTATTGCTGCTTTTGAAAGCTCAACTTATCAGGCAGACGATAATTTAGTAACAATTATCTCACAACTTAAACCCTTATCAGTAAAACTTAACAAATCTGTAAAACGCATTAAGAGTGAATCAGAATTAGAAGATAAAGATCATTTGCGCGATGATGCAGTTCGCAGCTACTATTATTTAATTAGCGGTTTAACACACCATCCTGATGCAACAATAAAAAATGCTGCACAAATGCTTTTAGCTGTTTTTAATAATTATGGTTTAGATATTATTTCAAGCAGTTATGGAATAGAAACTTCATTGATTAACTCACTGTTGGCCGAGCTAAATAAAACAGAAAATATTGAGAATATTAATCTTTTGCAAGGAGTGGCAGAATGTATTGCAAACATAAAGTCAACACAAAATGATTTTGAAACTTCTTATTTGAATAATGAAAAGGAAAAAGCAAAAAATATGGAACTGGAATCTGCTTCGCAAATAAAAAAGGAAGCAATTCAGGTAATCAATGGAATGTTGGTTCCTTATTTAAAAGGAATGATGGCTGTAAACAAAGATGCTTTTGGTGAGTTTGCGCAGGTAATAGCTCAAATAATATCTAACAATAATTTAGGTGTAAAAAAAAGATCAAAAAGCGCAATACCCAAAGATGTATTTCCTGAATAATACTTTAGAATGGTGAATTGGGTTCAAAAAGGCTCCGGAATCATAGTTTCCGGGGCCTTTTTTTTATTATGTAATAATTGTGAATCCATACATTTTAAACATTATATCGGGTTTATCAAATAAACCTTCTACTTACTATATTCCTGTTGATGTCAGCATCAAATTGTCGTAACTTTAGCGGAGGTGTTTTCTTGCTGGTTATGACTAATTCTGAAAATAAGGATATAGATTTTATTAAAAGGTTAACCAATATTGTTAATAATAACCTTGGTGATGATAGTTTTGGAGTAACTGATTTATCCAATAAAATAGGTATAAGTCATTCTCAAATTCATCGTCGTTTAAAGGGAATTAAAGATCAATCCATAAGCCAGTTTATTAAAGAACTGAGGTTAATGAAAGCTCAGGAATTATTAAAACAAACGGGTTTAACTGTATCAGAAGTTGCATATCAAGTCGGTTTTAGCAGTCCATCGTACTTTAATAAATGCTATCACGATTTTTTTGGCTATCCTCCGGGAGAATATAAAAATCATATTAAGATTGAATCGGCTGAAATAAAAGATGGCCCAATAAGCAAAGAGCTTGTTGTTGTTGAAAAGAAATTTTATAAGCTTAATCATTTGCTATGGATGGCTTCATTGGTAGTGTTGATGATTTTAACTGCGTATTTGTTTACAAAAAAAAGAACGGCTGTATCCGCTAAATATGGAAATTCAGTTGTTATTTTACCCTTAAAAAATTTAAATGCTAATTCGGCAGATCAATATCTGGCAAATGGAATCATGTCTGATCTCCAGAATCGATTATCGCATGTAAAAGGATTGGTGGTTAAATCAAATATTAATTCCGAAAAAATAAAGGTCGAGTCGAATACCATTCCCCAAATTGCAAAAGAATTTAAAGTATCTTATATTCTTGAAGGCAGTATGATGAAGCAAGATGACAGAATCAGAATCTATATTCATCTGATTGATGCAAAGGCTAATGTTGTATGGTCTGACCAGTATGATCATAACCTTTCCAGTATTTTTGATTTTGTTTCTGATGCATCAAAACAAATCGTACAAAATTTACAAACGCCGTTGCAATATGAAAGTATTCAGCAGTTGGATAAGCAATATACCTATAATGAAAAAGCATATCTTTTGTATTTAGAGGGGCGGTTTTATTATCGTTTACGAACGAAAGACGGTTTTATAAAAAGTATTGAACTCTATAATCAGGCTCTTCAGGTTGATTCAAATTATGCTTTAGCTTATGCCGGTCTGGCAGATTCTTATCTTACAGGTACATGGAATGGTTTTTATTCGGTTGATGATGGGATTCAAAAATGTAAGATGTATTTAAATAAAGCTCAGAGTCTGGATCAATATTTGGCAGAAGCTCATACAACTTATGGCGGTTTGGCAACTTATTTTGATAGTGATTACAAGGAAGCAGAAAAGCATCTTAAGCTTGCTTTGAAACTAAATCCGGGTTATGACAGGGCAAATAAAATTTATGCGGAGTTTTGCGATGTAACAGGCAAAAATGAAGAGGCCAGGAAATATATTAACAAAGCACATTTCCTAAATCCAACTTATCCCGAAATTCTCTATTTAAGTTATTTGTTTTATTGTCATAATGGCGACTGTAAAAATGCTTTAAAAGAATCCCTACGAATGTTCAATCTGAATAAAAATGAAAGACAGTACCTGGAATCCTGCTTTAATATTTATCTGCAGCAACATGATGATTCATTGGCTTATGTTACCTATAAGAAAATAAATCATTTGAAGGGAGATTTATATAGTTCAAATAATTTAGACTCCGTATATACCCATTCTAAAATAAAAGGTATTCTTCAACTTATCATCAAATCCATCAATAAAGAGGAAAAAGACTCATTAAGCATAGGGAATGAATTAAGGTTAGCCAACTATTATACACTTTTAGGAGATAAAGAGCAGGCAGTGGAATATCTTGAGAAATCTTTTAATAAAAATCCGGGACCTGTTCATCGTGTTGGTAATAATGTTGCATTTCAGTCGTTGCATAATGAACCAAAATATAAAGCATTGATGCGAAAAATGAATCTGAATCACTGAAAAGTAAATATTTTCTGTTTAAATATATGTCATGGTATAAAGGTGCAGTTGATAGTGGATTGTGGTAGATTGTAGAAAAAAATATGCAATTTAATTACAATAAATCATCAAGTAATACATAGGATGTGGTGAGATATTTTAAACAAAATGCAATTTCTTTAATACCTCCTCTTTTTTATGCATAGTAATTTTACGTTGTTGATTAATCAATAATAATATATGTTGAATTATAAAAGAGGGAATCATGAAAAAGATTGTATTTATCCTGTTGTGCATGATTATCCCAGTCATTGCATTAAGTCAGGAAACTAAACATGTTATAGTGGATGAAGTTAGTGTTACTCCACCTAAGTTTATGCATAGTGAGCAAATTGTACAAATAGTACAGGAAGAAACTACCTCCTTATTGGATTACTTAACTCAAAAATTTGTGTACCCTGAAGAATGGAAACTATTGTATCAAGGTATTGAAGTGATTCAATTTACAGTAACAGAAAAAGGTGAGTTAGAAAATTTTGTTGCAGTAAATAGTATTGCTCCGGTAGTTGATGATTATATTATTGAGTTGATAAAGACAACTGAAGGTTTGTGGAAACCCGGAACTAATAATGGAGAACCCATTGCTATGGAAAAGGAAGTGGCAATGCAAATTAAAACAGGAGAGGTGGAAGGTAGCCCATACATTAAAAGTTTTAAAGCTTTAGCTACCAATTATTATAAACAAGGTAGTAAGCAGTTGTTAATTAAAGGTCACTCAAAAAGAGCTTTAAAAAGATTTGATAATGCGGTTCAATTTGCACCATATGAAAAAAGCGCTTTAATGATGAGAGGACTTTGTCGTTACGAGATTGGTGATACCGATGGCGCTCGTCAGGATTGGATCCGATTAAAAGAACTTGGTGGAATTGATATGGAAGCTCCATATTTTAGCCAGGTAAAACATTTAAAAGGCTATGAAGAATTAGCATTTATTTTATCAGAATAAATAAAGTTAATTTATGGGAAAAGTGATTTTGGGTTATTTAGGTTTTAATTGAGAAAGCTATTTACATTGAGGAGTACAACGTAAATAGCTTTTTAATATAAGCATCTGCCGTTCATGGATTTATTGCAAGATAATTTATGTAAACTTTACAATGTTACTAAGAAGTCTATCCTCTAATTTCTAACATCTCTTATCTAACTTCTAACATCTCTTATCTAACCTATGGTTTAACCGAATTCTTTTGAGCAGCACCAATTAGTCGGTCGTAATGATCACTTATATTTCGGTAGTAAACTAAAAATAAATAATCATTTTCTGTTTGACTATATGAACCTTCAATAAAACCTACAGTAGCTTTATCTAGCTGATTTGGCTTAAAGGCATACAGATAATTATAAAAACCCTGTTTAAGCAATAGTGTTTTTTCGTATCGTTTAAAATCCGGATTGTACTTCATTTTACTATTGTTATTTAATTTCCAGTTGGTGAGCCCACCTAAAATAAATATGTCGCCACCAGGATAGGGCTCTGTTTTTGGAAAGTAAAAATGAACCATTACATATTCAGCTTCAGTATCAGGATCTCTGTTTTCTCGGGTTTCAATAACATATCTGCCATTAAAATCATTCTGAAAAAAGTAGCTTTTATTATTTCTAGGCGATGAGGGTTTTAAATCCAGATGATAAAAAGGTTCATGGAATTGAATATCGTATATACCCTCCACTTTAAAATCATAAGTTCTTAAATCGAGCCATCGGAATTCATTACCTCCCTCAAATACAATTTCTCTGTTGTAATTGTATACCAATTCTTGCGGTTTAATAAATTGCGGTTTAATATCGTATATAGCGTTATCCATTCGGTGGTTCTGAAAAACACTAACCTTAACTTCATCCAGAGGGTTAGAAATATTAAAGTTATTGTAACGGATTGTGAAATTAATATCTTGTTGTTCTCTTAATACTGCCGAGTTCATGGCGTATCTTATTTCAGCATCAATCTGTACTCTTTGTTCAACAACCATAAATTTCTGAATTAAAACAGGTTCATCGCTGTTAAAATCTTCATATACTTTAATAATGTAATTTCCGCTATAGTTCAAACTAATGTCCTCGTTGGGTATTTTAAGATTATAATGTACATAGTTAACAGTGGTGTTAAACGAAAACTGATAATCTAAAATGGGGTTTTGATTGATGCCAACCAGGTACTCTTGTTCGCTAATGTTAGATGGTTCCCAATCCCGGTTGCAATGAATAACCGAATAGTAGTAATTTTTAGAATCCTTTGCTAAATCATCAAATGACAGTTCAATTCTTTCGTCAGTATTTAAGTTTATCATGGGGTACGATAATGGCCAGCCTTCCTTGTGACACATTACGGTTTCTATTGAACTACTTAATATCTGATTTTGGTATGATTGTGCTTTTGAAATTTGCGAAAAACATGCGATTAGTATAAGTATAGTAGTGAATTTGTTAAACATGTTACCTTTAGTTTTATGCGAATTTAAATATTATAAGTATGCCTTAGTTGTCAATTCATTATTATTTAACGATTTTTTTCTTTATTAGGTGCCTATTCGTAAGGTTTAGTTATAATTTATTGTATTTTTGCAGAAAAATTTTTTAAAAACTTTTTATCAAACATGTCAGACGTAATCAAAATAAAAAGAGGTCTTGATATTCGGTTAAAGGGCAAAGCGGAAAAAGTTTTCGGAAGCGCCGATATGCCAGAACTCTTTGCTATCAAACCAGGTGATTTCCCTGGGTTGGTTCCTAAGTTGACTGTTAAGCCTGGTGATAAAGTTAAAGCCGGATCGGTTTTGTTTTTCGACAAATATCGTACCGACATTAAATTTGTTTCTCCTGTTAGTGGAGAAGTTCAGGTTGTTAACCGTGGAGAGCGAAGACGAATATTAGAGGTAGTGGTTAAAAGTGATAACCAGAATGAAGCTGAAGATTTTGGAAAAATTGAAGTTTCAAGTGCAACAAAAGAAGAAGTAACAGAAAAACTTCTTGCTGCAGGTTTATGGCCATTTGTTCGCCAACGTCCTTATAACGTGGTAGCAAATCCGGCAGATTCGCCTAAAGCAATTTTTATTTCTGCATTTGATTCATCTCCTTTAGCTCCTGATTATGACTTTATTGTATCTGGATTAGAGAAAGAATTTCAGGCAGGTGTTGATGCATTAAACAAACTTACTGAAGGTGGTATTCACATTGGTGTAAACAATGAATCTGCATCAAAAGTGTTTATGTCACTTAAAGGGGTAACAACACATGCATTTACAGGGCCACACCCAGCAGGTAATGTGGGAATTCAGATTCATCATGTATCTCCAATTAATAAAGGAGACATCTACTGGACTATTCAGCCACAAGAAGTTATTTCAATTGGAAAATTAGTTCTTAATGGTGTTTATGATGCGTCAAGAATTATTGCTGTTACAGGTTCTGAAGTAAAAAAACAGAGCTACGTTAAAACTAAAGTTGGTGCATGCATCAAGTCTTATGTTGAAAACAATGTAGAAGAAGGAAGTCTTCGTTATATCAGTGGTAATGTTTTATCTGGTGATAAAATTTCTAAAGATGGATATTTAGGTAGCTATCATTCACAAATTACTGTTATCCCTGAAGGTGATTCACATGAATTTATGGGATGGGCTGCACCAGGATTAAAGAAGTTTAGTGTTTCTAAATCTTTCTTCTCATGGTTATGTCCTAAAAAGGAATATGCATTAAATGCAAACCTTAATGGAGGTCCAAGAGCAATTATTATGTCAGGTCAGTACGATAAAGTATTGCCAATGGATATTTTACCTGAGCATTTAATAAAAGCTATTATCACAGAAGATATCGACAAAATGGAACAGCTTGGAATTTATGAAGTGGCAGAAGAAGATTTGGCACTTTGTGAATTTGTATGTACATCAAAACTTGAGGTTCAACATATCCTTCGTAAAGGTATTGATGTAATGATTAAAGAGATGAGCTAGTCCGTTTAATCAATTAGTAAATATTAAAAATATAATAAATTGAAAGCATTAAGACAATATTTGGATAAAATCAAACCCAACTTTGAAAAAGGTGGAAAGTTTGAAAAATTGCACTCAACATTTGATGCTTTTGAGACCTTTTTGTTTACTCCAAAAACTACTTCTAAAACAGGAGTACATATTCACGATGCCATTGATTCAAAAAGAACAATGTCTGTTGTGGTATTGGCTTTAATTCCTGCTTTATTATTTGGTATTTGGAATACAGGATATCAACATTTCTTGTCATTAGGTCAGGCAGATGCCGATTTTTGGCAGATGATAGGTTATGGTGCTTTAAAAGTACTTCCTATTGTTGTGGTATCTTATGTAGTAGGTCTCGGCATTGAGTTTATGTTTGCTCAAATGAAAGGTCACGAAGTGGCTGAGGGATTTCTTGTTTCAGGGATGTTAATTCCTTTAGTTTTACCTGCAGATGTACCATTGTGGATGGTAGCTGTAGCAACTGCATTTGCCGTTGTAATTGGTAAAGAAGTTTTTGGTGGTACCGGAATGAATATCTGGAACCCTGCATTAGTTGCAAGGGCCTTCTTATTCTTTGCATACCCATCAAAAATGTCTGGAGATTTAATTTGGGTTTCCGGATTATCTAAAGGTGAAGGTATCGTTGATGGATTTTCAGGAGCAACACCTCTTGGTAATGTAATTACCGGAAAACTGGATTTATTACCATCTACATTACAAAGTTTTATTGGTACTATTCCAGGATCAATTGGTGAAACAAGTACATTGGCTATTTTGATAGGTGCAGTTATTTTACTTGCAACTGGTATCGCAAACTGGAAAATTATGGTAAGCGTTTTTGCTGGTGGTTATTTAATGGCATTAGGTTTTAATGCAATTGGTACTACCGATGCAATGAATGTTGATGCACTTCAACAATTATGCTTAGGTGGATTTGCTTTTGGTGCTGTATTTATGGCAACAGACCCAGTATCAGGATCACGTACAGAAACAGGAAAATATATTTACGGATTTTTAATTGGTGTATTTGCCATTATGATTCGTGTATTTAACCCTGCTTATCCGGAAGGAGTAATGTTAGCTATATTATTGATGAATACATTTGCTCCATTAATTGACCATGTAATTGTTCAACAAAATATTAAACGCCGTTTAAAACGAGTAAAAGTAAACGCTTAATAAAATAGAAAAATGGACAAACAAGGAAATACATATACATTTCTGTACGCATCAATAATGGTTATTGGGGTTGCTGCGATATTAGCTTTTATCTCAGTTTCTTTAAAGCCAATTCAAAGCAAAAATGTAGCTGTGGCAAAAAAGATTGATATTTTAAAATCAGTTGGAATTGCCAGTGATGCAAGTACAGCAGAAAAGTTATACGAAGAACACATTGGATCAAATACAAAAGTATTAAATATCGAAGGTAATGAAGTTGACGGAAATGCTTTTGATATCGATCTAAGTAAGGAAGTGCGCAAAGATCTTAAAGAAAGAAGCTATCCTTTATATATCTGTAAATTAGATAATGGTGAAGAGAAGTTGATTATTCCTTTAAGAGGTGCTGGTCTTTGGGGCCCAATCTGGGGTTATATTTCATTAAATGCAGATAGAAATACTGTTTATGGTGCAACATTCGATCATAAAGGAGAAACTCCCGGATTAGGTGCTGAAATTTCAAAAGACTTTTTCCAAACACCATTTAAAGGAAAAACTATTTACAACGAAGCTGGAGACTTTACTTCAATTGACGTTGTTAAAGGTGGAGGTACAGAGAATAATCCTCACGCAGTAGATGCTATTTCTGGTGGTACTATTACCAGTAAAGGTGTTTCTGCCATGCTTCAAGACTGTCTGTCTGGTTACGAAAAATATTTAAAAAATTAAACGGTTAAGAAATGAGTGACAAAGAACCTTTGTTTTCAGCGAAAAACCGAAAACTGATGACAAACCCGTTAAATGCTCAAAACCCAATTACTATTCAGGTATTAGGTATTTGTTCTGCATTAGCGGTTACGGCAAAATTAGAGCCAGCAATTGTAATGTCTATTTCGGTGATGTTTGTGGTAGTTTTTGCAAACGTAATCATCTCGTTATTGCGTAATACAATTCCTGCTCGTATTAGAATTATTGTTCAGCTAGTAATAGTTGCGGCTCTTGTAATTATTGTAGATCAAATATTGCAGGCTTTTGCATACGAAGTAAGTAAGCAATTATCTGTATTTGTAGGTCTGATTATTACCAACTGTATTATCATGGGACGTTTAGAAGCATTTGCTTTAGGTAACAAACCTTGGCAGTCAGCTTTAGATGGTGTAGGTAATGCCGCTGGTTATGGAATCATTTTGGTTATTGTAGCATTCTTCAGAGAATTACTTGGATCAGGTACATTAACATTACCAGGTTTAGGTACACTACACATCATTCCTCAATTTATTTACGATTTAGGATACCAAAATAATGGTTTGATGATCTTACCTCCAATGGCACTTGTTACTGTTGCTGTTATTATTTGGGTGCAACGTTCACGTAATAAAGATTTGATTGAATCTTAATTTATTAACTGGAAAATAAAATTTCAATGGAAAATATAATTAATATATTCATCAAGTCTATTTTTATCGATAACATGGTATTTGCTTACTTCTTAGGTATGTGTTCATACTTAGCTGTATCAAAAACTGTAAAAACATCGTTTGGACTTGGTATCGCAGTAGTTTTTGTACTATTAATTACAGTACCTGTAGATTACCTTTTAAATGAGTATGTACTTAAAGAAGGTGCTCTTAAATGGTTAGGAGAAGGATTTGCAGAAGTTGATTTAAGTTTCTTAAGCTTTATCATGTTTATTGCTGTAATTGCTTCTATGGTACAATTAGTAGAAATGATTGTAGAAAAATTTGCTCCGGCATTATATAGTCAGTTAGGTATTTTCTTACCACTTATTGCAGTAAACTGTGCTATTCTTGGAGGATCATTATTTATGCAAGAGCGTCAGTATGCATCTTTAGCTGAAGCAACATCTTTCGGATTAGGTTCTGGAATCGGTTGGTTACTTGCTATTGTAGGTATTGCTGCTATTCGTGAAAAATTAAAATACTCAGACATTCCTGCTCCATTAAGAGGTTTAGGTATTACATTTATCGTAACCGGTTTAATGGGTATTGCATTTATGAGTTTTATGGGTATTCAACTATAAAAAGTAAGAAAACAGATATACTATGATATTTTTAGCAAGTCAGGGTACGGTAATCACTACCAGTGTGGTAGTTTTCTTACTTGTTATCCTACTGTTGGTGTCAATACTTTTATGGGTAAAACAAAAGTTAACACCTGCAGGAACCGTTACTATAGACATTAATGACGGAGAGAAAGCTTTGGAAGTTTCTCCTGGTCAAACATTATTGTCTGCTTTAGGAACTAATAAAATCTTCCTTCCTTCAGCTTGTGGGGGTGGTGGTACTTGTGCCATGTGCCGTTGTCAGGTAAATGAAGGAGCTGGTTCTATTTTACCTACAGAAACTGGTTATTTTACTCGTAAAGAGCAAGCAAATAACTGGCGTTTAGCTTGTCAGGTAAAAGTGAAAGAAGATCTTAAAATGCATATTCCACAAGAGATTCTTGGTATTAAGAAATGGGAATGTACTGTTGTATCAAACGACAACGTTGCTACTTATATTAAAGAGTTTGTGGTTAAATTACCTGAAGGTGAAACTTTAGACTTTAAATCAGGTGGATATATTCAGATTGACGTACCTAAAATCACTGTTGATTTCAAGGATATGGAAATTGGTGAAGAATATAGAGACGAATATGAAAAGTATGGAATCTTTGATCTTAAGATGGTTAACCCAGAAGAGACTTTCCGTGCTTACTCAATGGCTAACCACCCTGCAGAAGGTAATATCGTAATGTTAAACATTCGTATTGCTACACCTCCATTCGACAGAGTAAATGGTGGATTTATGAAAGTGAATCCAGGAGTTTGTTCTTCTTATATTTTCTCTCGTAAACCAGGTGATAAAGTTACCGTTTCAGGACCTTATGGAGAGTTCTTTATTAAGGATACTGAGCGTGAGATGATGTTTATTGGTGGTGGTGCTGGTATGGCTCCGATGCGTTCTCACATCTTCCATATGTTCCATACAATCAAAACTGGTCGTAAGGCTACATTCTGGTATGGTGCTCGTTCAGTGAAAGAAATTTTCTATAAAGAGCAGTTTGAAGAGATCGAAAAGCAATTCCCTAACTTTAAGTTTACTATTGCTTTAAGTGATGCTTTACCTGAAGATAATTGGACAGGACCTACAGGATTTATTCACCAGGTTATTCATGATGAGTATTTAATTAAGCATGAGGAGCCAGAAGAAATCGAATATTACTTATGTGGACCTCCAATGATGAACTCATCTGTGAATAAAATGCTTTATGATTTAGGTGTACCTGATGAAATGATTGCATTTGATGATTTTGGATCTTAATCTAAATGAAACATATATTCAGACTTCAGTCTGAAACAACAAAAAGGCTCCTTTAAGGAGCCTTTTTTTATGGCCGAATTTCAACATAATGCTCTATTTTTTTATACATTCGTTAATCAATTTACGATATACAATCAATACAAACATTACATAATGAAGAAGAAGCATCTTTTACGAAATCTTATTATCATCATTGGCGGATTTATTCTATTGTTGGTTATTCTTGCCGAAATATTTAAAAATGATATTGTAAAACTTGCCATTCAACGTGGAGCGAAAACCTTTGATGTACCACTTAGTGTTGGAGATGTAGACTTTAGTTTGATTTATCGTTTTCCTCTTGCTACTATTGAATTTGAAGATTTGATTATGACTTCCGATGCAGGAATAAATGACTCTGTTACCATTGCTCCTGATACCTTGGCAAGTATTAAGAATTTATATGCATCGGTTGATCTTTGGGAATTAATACATGGAAATATTTATGTAAAAAAGATAGATATTGAAGATGCTAATTTTAAATATTTAGTGGACTCACTTGGTAAAACTAATTTTGATTTTCTATTTGGAGTTGATGCAGACTCAATTCAAGCGGAGGAGGCTGATACAACAGTGATACAAGGTGTTTATTCTCTTGAAAAATTAACTCTTACTGATATCAATGTTGAGTACTTTGATGATTTTATGAAGTTCAAAACTTCATTGACTATTCCTGAAGTTACAGTAAAAGGCGAAGTAAAGCCACAAGGTTTTTTAGCGCATACCGAAGGCGAAGTGATGGTAAAATCTATTGAGTATGATGATTTTCAGCTGGAAGATCTTCAAAAAAGCAGATTGATTTTTGATGTTAGTGCCATGAATGATACATTGGACGTTAAAGAACTGACTCTTGATGCTGCAGGTGCTATATTTAAAGGAAAGGGTTATGTGATTCAGGGTGATAGCCTGTTTCAAAATCTATCTATTTCAGGAACGGATATTGATTTATCCAAAAGCTTTAGATTCTTGCCTGAAAAAATTAAAAAAGAATTAGCCTTAAATGATTTAGCAGGTATTCTTAATGTTTCAGGAACTACTCAAGGGTATCTTAGTCCCAAAACACTTCCTCAGTTCGATTTTAATATCGATTTAAATCAGGGGAATGTTCAGTATGACATTTATCCGGCCGTAAAAAATATTGAGCTCTCGGTTAATTTAGTAAACGGATATGCATCACGATTAGAATCAGCATCTGTTAATGTTAAAAAATTTCATGCTGAAACGGATCATAGTAAAGTAAATGTATCTGCTTTGGTGCAAAATTTTCAGCATTTACAATATGATTTAGTTGCAGATGTAAGTGCCAATTTGCAAGAGATAAAACCATATGTTCCCAATTCTCTAATACAAAGTTTAGGAGGTTTGGTTTCTGCGAAGATTTCAACCTCAGGAGTATTACCCGATTCTATTAACGAAGCTTTTTATGATTATGCTTTAAATCGCACAAAGCTTTCTGTAAATCTTGCGGGAGTTAATTTTAAAATGGATTCTTTACCATCTGTTGATGCGTTGAGTGGAAATTTAGCATATGCGCCAGGAAATGTAAAATTGCAGGGTTTAAAGGTTAAAGTTCCGGATTATAAGGTAAATCTTACCAATGGATATTTTAAGAGCTCATTTAAGGGGAATATATCCAATTATAAGAATCTATCTGTGAAATTGGATAGCTTATTGCTGGCTCTTGACAATCAAACCTATATTTCTGCTTCAGGAAATATTAATGGATTAGATCAGGTTAAGTATCAGTTGAAATCAAATATTCAACTTGATATGCATGAAATATATTCTATGTTGCCCGATTCGCTTGCAAATTATATGAGTGGTTTGATTACTGCTCAGATTCATTCAGAAGGAGATTTTAAGATAGATTCTATTGCTGATGAGGCTATGGCATTAATGTTTAAAAAATCAGAATTTAAGGTAAAAGCTCAGGATGTAACGGTCGACATGAAAGATACCACAATTAATGTAAGTGCTTTAAATGGATTAATTGCTTACCGTGATGATTCTGTGTTTGTAAATCAATTATCTGGAAGTTATTCCGGATTGGATTTTACTGCTGATTCAACATATATCAGTAAGGTTTATAGTGCTGCCATTTTAAATCAGCCGGAAGAAATGCATGTGTTTGGTAATTTTACGGCAGGAGATTTTGATTATGCTTTAATCGAAAGCCTATTAAATGATACAGATACAGTGCTTATGCCTGAAGAGGAAATGGAGGCACTAATGGAAGCCAAAAAGAATGAAGAGCCATATGAAATGAAATTTACCTACAAAGTTAATGGTAATGTTAATATAAAAAGCTTCAAATATGGAGATATTCTGGCCGAGCATATTGATTCAAAATTTTTAGCAGATATCAGTAACGGAACCTATGTAGCAGAAGATCTGGATTGTGATGTGTTTGGGGGTGAAATAAAAGGTGGTTTAAGGTATACAATGACTGATTTACCAACGGATACTGTGTTGAGAGATGTATTGAAGTTTAGGTTAAGTGCCGATAGTATTGATGTATCCCGAATGATTGATGATTTACAAGTCTATTTGTCAGAATATGATATTACCAAGGAAAATGTTCAGGGTTTATTATCTTCAAAGATGGATGGTAGAATTGTTTTATTGAACTATGAACCAGCATTGGATTCTATTATGATGTCAGGAAATTTAAAACTGGAAAACGGAGCATTAATTGATATTAAAGCAATAACTGATTTAAAGGATATTCCAGGCAATAATATTCCCAACCTCGATAATATGCGCTTTTATACCTTAACAAGTAATTTGTTTATTTATCGCAATAATATATTTATTCCTAAAACAGATATTTTCTCCAACTCATTAGAGGCATCATTTTTGGGAATGTATAGTTTTAATGGAGAATATGATTTTCACGTTAGGGTATTATTGGGACAGATTCTTGCCGGCAAAGTAAAAAAACGCTCAAAAGAAGAATTGGAAAGTGGATTTGATCCTGATGATAAGGGTAGATATTATAAAACCAGTTATTTAGATGGAAAGAGTAAGGCCTGGTTTGATAATAAAAATGACAGAAAGGTAATGGATACTCGAATACGAATGAATAAAAGAGGTTTGCAGGTTTTGTTTGCTCCAAATTTAATAGTGTATGATACAGGTGTTGAGTAGATGGTTAAGATGAAAAATAAAAGTCACATTTATATTTATGTTGTTTCTCTTGTATTGTTCATACTCATAGCTATAAAATCATATGAGTTGTTTACTAAGAGAGAAAAGAAGTCGGGAGTTGAAGTTTTATCAACTGATATTGAATTAAGAAATGAAAATGATATCATATTTGGTAATCCCAAAGCTGAACTATCCGTAATTGTATTTGGAAATTATAGTTGTAAGTTTTGTAGTAAATTTTTTAAAGAAGTTTTGCCAGTCCTATTAAAGGAATATAAGGATGGAATAAAATTTGTTTTAAAACCAGTTCCTTTTTCAGATACAAAAGAAGAAATGGATGCTTTACAGATGGCTGTGTCTGTCTTTAAATATGGAAATTATGAATCCTTTCATGAATTACTATTAAAGGATTCTAATGTCATTTATGATAAAAATTATCAGGAATACATTCTTGAGATTATGAATTTAAATCAAGCAATTGCAGATAATTTTTTAGATGATGAAACAAGGTTGTATATTGAGCGTAACAGGAGTTTGTTTAAAGATTTAAAACTAAAAGGAACTCCAACTTTTATTGTAGATCATAAAATATTATCGGGATATTTGGATATTAAAAAGTTTGAAGAAATAATAAATAATAGTTTAAAAGATTGATTATGAAAAAAGTTGTTTTATTACCAATTAGCTTGTTAATGATTTTATCGTTGTTGACATGGAGCTGTGAGGATGACAATGATGATACAACAGGTGAAGATAGTTGTGTTAGATTTGACTCTCCAACTTGTGTTGATTTAAGCTTTAGTGCTTGTAGTGATGATAATGGAGATTATTACTTATATGAAGGAGATAAGTATTATTGTTCAGATTATTACACCGCAGGAGATGCCAATGAATGTTCAGGGGCGTCAGAGCAAATTGTTATAGATTCAGGTTGTGCTGTTTCTGCAAGTAGTGGTATGGAGCTAAAGTCAGCAATGTCTTCTTATACTTCTTTTGTTCTGAATGCAATGATTGAAGTGAAAGCACAGGCTAAAGAAGCTGCTGGATGTAACTAATCAACACAAATTAAAATATTGTAAAGCCACCCCAAAAAGGTGGCTTTTTCATTGATCCTAAATGTGGATTTATTTTGGTTTTGATATTAAAGTTACATTTGAGAATAGGTTTAATAATCTTTCAAATAAAGGTTTATTGGCTATAAGGAGTTTATTAATATTACTATTATCTCCCTATTTAAAATTTGCATTACATTTGCACCACAATAAACAATAACACAAGAAACGATCGTGTAAATTTGCTATATAAATTTACTCTCCGATGGACAGTCAAATTTACTTAAACGTTCCATCTGATCGTTGAATATAAATTTTATACAATGAAAAAAGCATTATTTTCTTTTTGTTTGGTACTATTAATTTCGTGTACTCCAAAAACTCATGACTATTTAAAAATGGAAGGAATGATTTTTGGAACATTTTATCATATCATTTACCAACCGGTTAAAGAAAATGATTTAATAAATAAAGGTGTTGCTAACGAGTTAAGCAAAGTAGATTGGGCGCTTTCAACTTTTAAGGATACCTCTACCATAAGCAGGTTCAATGTTAGTGAAAAGGGAAGTTATGTTGATTCAATGCTCAAGTATGTATATCAATCAGGAGTTGAAATCAATAGAAATACAGAAGGTGCTTTTGATATGACTGTGGCACCCTTAGTTAATGCCTGGGGGTTTGGTTTTAAAAAGAAGGATAGTATTACCAGTTTGTTGATCGATTCTTTGCTAATGAATGTAGGTATGGAGAAAATTCAGTTAAAAGAAAACTTCTTATCCAAATCCAAGCCTGGAATCATGTTTGATGCAAGCGCTATTGCAAAAGGTTATGGTGTTGATGTTGTTGCAGATTATTTGGGATCGCAGGGGATTGATAATTATATGGTTGAAATAGGAGGGGAGATTAGAGTGCATGGTGTAAATAATAAAGGCATTGCCTGGAGAGTTGGTATTGATAAACCAATTGATGACAGAGCTGCTGTTAACAGAGAAATTCAGGATGTTTTATCGCTAACAAATGTAGGATTGGCAACAAGCGGTAATTATAGAAATTTCTATATAAAAGATGGTCAAAAATATGCGCATACCATTGATCCTAAAACCGGTTATCCGGTTCAGCACTCTTTATTAAGCGCTTCTATTATAGCACCTGAATGTATGGTTGCAGATGGTTATGCAACCGCATGTATGGTAATGGGGGTAGAGAAGAGTATGGAAGTAATCAGTGCTTTACCGGGAATTGAAGGGTATTTTATATATGTGGATGATGAAGGTAATAATCAGGTAAAATACACAGAGGGATTTAAAGACTATGTTGTAAAATAGTTGATTAAAAAACAGATTGGTTGAGTTGTTTTACCAGTTCTTTGGACTGGTAATTAAAATAGCGTCTTTCTTTAAATCCAACCACCCATTGAATGCCTTGAATGGCATTAGTGATAAAGATTTCGTCGGCATTTAATAAGTCGTCAGTTGAAGCACCTGTACATTCTTCTAGCTGCAGGTGTTTCGATTGCTTGATCAGGTCAATAACAGTTTGACGCATGGTACCATCCACACATCCCGAAAAAACAGAAGCCGTATATACAATATGATTTTTAATCCAAAAAAGGTTTGAACTTGAGGCTTCAATAACTTTATCCTGGTCATTAATTAATAAACAGTCATCAACGTGATCTTCTTTTTTTTGCAAAGCAGCTAAAACATAGTGTAGCGCATTGCCACATTTAAAAAATGAAATTGGAGAGTACGTTTTTTTCATTTCGGTATAAACAGAAACAAATAAACCTTTTTTATTAAGTTCGTATTGTTGATACCCTAATTTTGATATTTCAATAAGGTAATTAGCCTTGTTTTCGGTTGGAGTATATAAACCTTCACCAGCTCTAAAAAACTCAATTCTAACCCTGCAAGCTTCAAATATTTTATGTTTTTGAATCAGCTTAACAATCTGGTCATACAGTTCTTTTTCTGTTGGTATTGAAGCCAGATCCAATTTAAGGCTGATCATTGCCTTTCTGATTCGCTTATAATGTAACGGAAAAGAAATAGGGTGTTGACCGTTGGTTCTGATCGTTTCAAAAAACGAATCTCCATATTTAAATGCCCTGTTTTTATAGGAAACAGGCACTATGTTTTCAGCGTATATTTTTCCGTTATAGTTTACAAAAGAATCCATCTGTTTATAAATCGATAATTTGCTTGGCAATAGGGTATATGGAGGTGTTTTTAGGAACCTGAAAACATTGTTTTAATCCAGCAGCATTTCCTGCTTCAATATCTCTTTTTGAATCGCCTATTAAAAAGGATTCTTTAGGATCAATATCCAAATCTTTTATGGCCTGCAAAATCATACCTGGTTTTGGTTTTCGGCAGTCGCATGGCGCTACCGAATCATGATGAGGGCAATAATAAATAGCATCAAAATTTGCCTTATTTTCCAATAATTTGTTCTGCATAAACAGATGTACTTTCTGAATATCCTCTTCGGTATATTCTCCTTTCGCAACGCCTCCTTGATTGGTGATCATGATAAGCATAAAACCATTTTGCTTTAAGGTTGAAAGGGACTCTTCTACTTGTGGATTAAAAACAAAGTCCTCAACTCTGTACACATAGTAATGGCCTTCATCACTGTTAATCACTCCATCTCTGTCTATAAAAACTGCTTTATTCATTGGTTTGTTGTTGCTTTAATCTGCTTTTTACAAAAAAGGAATGAGTTCATGAATAAAGTCAAGAAATAAAGAAGGTTTGTATAATAAAGGGAAAATAAAACCAAAAACAGCACCCCAAAAGTGAGCATCATGCCCTACATTATCAATGTTTTTTTGAGCCATCACTCTTGAATAGATCAAATATCCAATTCCAAATACAATTCCTGGAACAGGTACTACCATGAATAAATATAACATGCTGTAAGGGCTAAAAAATATGGATGCAAAAACAACAGCAGATACAGCTCCGGATGCTCCAATAGCATTATAATGAGGATTGTCTTTTTCTTTAAATAAGGAGTAAAGACTTGAGAATATTAACGATGAAAAGAAGAGTAAAAGAAACATAACGGTTCCTCTTCCCGTGAAAGCATAATTAAAATGGTAAATCACTGCTCTACCAAACGAATACAGAACAAACATATTTACTAAAAGATGTGTCCAGCTTCCATGTAAAAATCCGTGCGAAATTAATCGTATATATTGCTTTCTGTGAATAATCTGGTAGGCATTGAATTGGTATCTGTATAGCAGTGTGCTTTGACTAAAAGCCATTACACTAAAAACTACAATAGCACCAATTAATATTAATAATATATTCATTTTAAGAGGTTTTTGTTTTGTTGTAAATGTTAATGTGTGATTTTAAAAACCATTTCTTTCAGAAGATCTCCCATGTCTGCAGAAACATTGTTGAAACCTTTACTTTTCATATCATAATCTCGAAGAATAGATATAACAGACACAACTTTACGTGCTGAATAGTTACGGGCTCCAAGTGTATAATCCTGAACAAAAAAAGGATTTATGCCTAGTTCTTTGGCTACGTTTGCCTTTCCTTTGTCAGCCAAATAATAATAGACCATCAGCTTTGAAAAGTAATTGAACAACACGGTAATTGTGGCCTGAATGGGATGCTCTTTGGGATTTTTAGCAAACACCTTAATGATTTTGTTAGCTTTTAAAATATCCTTATTGATTACAGCCTTTTGTAACTCAAAGCTATTATAATCTTTACTAAGGCCAATGTTTTTTTCAATGTGTTCAGAAGTAATCTGCGTTACTTCTTTACCTATGGCAACCTGGAGTTTATCAAGCTCCTTTACAATTTTAGAAAGGTCTGTTCCAAGTGATTCGGCAAGTAACATACTTGCTTTCATATCAATGGTCATTCCTTTTTCTTTAAGATAACCAGTAATCCATGCAGATATCTGGTTGTCATAAAGTTTTTTGAATTCAAAAATGCAGTTCGATTTTTTTAGTATGGTCCCTAGTTTCTTTCTTTTATCTAAAGTTTTGTACTTATAGTTAATTACCAATATCGTGGATGACAGAGGAGCTGCAGCGTAATGCTGAAGGTCTTCTATCTTGTCAATATATTGAGCTTCTTTAACCACTACTACCTGATGTTGCGACATCATTGGATATCTTCGGGCTGCCATAATAACAGTGGCTGCATCGACATCCTTACCGTAATATATTGTTTGGTTGAAACCTTTTTCTTCTTCGGTTAAAACATTATCAATAATATAATTGGTGATTTCATCAATGTAATAGGTTTCTTCACCCATTAAAAAATATATGGGTTTAAACTGGCGGTTTTTTAGTCCAGCCATTATTTGTTGAAACTCGGTCATACTAAAATTACTTTGCTGCAAAAATACAATTAATCACTAATTATCAAATAACAGGTGTTTAACAGATTTTCCTCCATTTATAATTTCTTTTAGGGAGTCGATCCCAATTTGAATGTGTTGATTTACGTATTCTTTGGTTACTTTTCTGTCGCTGGCGGCAGTTTTTATACCAGCCGAAATCATAGGTTGATCTGATACCAGTAATAAAGCACCGGTCGGTATTTCATTGGCAAAACCCACGGTAAAAATGGTTGCAGTTTCCATGTCTATGGCCATAGCACGGGTTTTCTCTAAATATCTTTTAAAGCGTTCATCATATTCCCATACTCTTTTGTTGGTGGTAAATACTGTACCAGTCCAATAATCACGAGCATTATCTCTAATGGTAGTTGAGACTGCTCTTTGCAGACTAAATGCTGGTAAAGCAGGAACCTCTGCTGGTAAATAATCATCTGAGGTACCTTCATTTCTGATAGCAGCAATAGGGATGATTAAATCACCAAGTTGATTTTTCTTCTTTAGTCCACCGCATTTACCAAGGAATAAAACAGCTTTGGGCTCAATGGCACTTAAAAGATCCATAATGGTTGCGGCATTAGGACTACCCATACCAAAGTTAATGATTGTGATACCATCAGCACTGGCATTCGGCATATTATGATCTTCACCAACTATTGGAACATTATGCCACTCTGCAAATAATTCCACATAATGCTGAAAGTTTGTTAATAATATGTGAGATGTAAAATCTTCAAGTTTTCTTCCAGTATATCGAGGAAGCCAGTTATTAACTATATCTTTTTTTGTTTTCATATTTTCGAACGTTTTAGTTTAAAATGTTGATAAAAATAACAAAAAGCAAGTATTAAAAAACATTTATTAATACAGTGTTTAGGATTACTTGTTTTCTTGAGTGAGTATATCTGAATTCAAAAGCCTAATGATAAAAGTTGTGCCATAAATTGAGTTATATTTGCGCAAAATTAGTTTATGCAGCCTTTAAATTTACCCACATTTGAATTTTCAATTAAAGAGATTGATGGTAAAAAAATGATTTTTGATACCATTCGAAAAAAGATGGTTGCACTAACTCCTGAAGAGTGGGTGCGTCAGAATTTTCTATCGTACTTAATTGAATGTAAGGATTTCCCTGCATCCTTAATGGCTGTTGAAACAAAAGTAAATATTAATGGTTTGGCTCAACGGGCCGATATTGTTTCATATAACAAACAACGTAAGCCTGTTTTTGTTGTGGAATGTAAAGCCCCACATATTAAAATTACCAACCAGGTTTTTGATCAGGTAGCGCGATATAATATCATGCTAAAAACAAGGTTGATTTGTGTTACAAATGGAATGAATCATTACTGCGCTTTACTGAACCAGGATGGCAGGCAATATAATTTTTTGGAGGACATTCCTTCTTACAAACAACTTTAAAGTAGGAGGGAGCTTATTCGTTAATTAGCTGATAAAACAATTCGTCATAATATGTTCGCCCTATTTTTCTCCACTTTTTACGAACTCCTGATTTTTCAAAACCAAGCTTTTCGAATAATTTGATGCTTTTGGTGTTGCTCGAAGTAATGGAACTGTATAGTTGAAAAATGCCAAGCGTATTAAAGCAGTAATCAATAAAGAGTTCTAAAGCTTGTGATGCGAAACCTTTACCTTCAAACTCCTTATTCAGCATGACACCAACACCGGCACGGTTGTGATAGGGATCAAAATCAAATAAATCAATCATTCCCACAACAACAGGCTTGTCCTCTTCGGTTTCTATCATTAACCTAAGTTCTTTTGATTGATAGATATCCAGATTAATACCTTGTATATATTGCTTTAACTGATGACGGGAAAATGGTTTTTGGGTGTCTGATACCACCCAAAGTTCCATGTCGTTTTCCCACTGATATAAAATGTCAATATCTTCCGGTTCAATTGCTCTTAAAGCTACGCTTACTTCCACTTCTTTATTTTTCTGATTTCAATTTATTTAATTGCCAGAAAAATCTAACAAAAGGATCGTCATATCCGGTTGCTTTAATCACTTCTTGTTTCGCTTTTTTAGCGTCCTTGAAATTTTTAAACTGACCAAAAACATACCTTACGTTACCGTCAGTACATTCATAAATTTTAATCTGACTTAAGTCCAGAGAAAATTGTTCCAGATCTTTAAGTACTCTTTTTAAAGTTATGAACTGCACAGTATAAGGATATTCTTCGCTGTTTACCTCCATTTGATCTGATGTTGCATTAGGTATACCAGATGCTATAGATGCATTAGTTTCTGTGGTTTCAGGTTTATCTGTTTCAACAGCCAACCAAACATCTTTCATTTCAACTGATTCAGAAGTTTTATGGTAAGCCAATTCATTATTCACATCATATGTGATATTTTGAGGCGTAACACCTTTACCTTCAAAATTAATATCGTATGATTTTCCACATTCCAGTATCATAATGTATTTACCAGTTTCCGGGTGTGGGCGATATTCTCCCAGTAGTTTATCGTCGTTATGTTCTTTTACAAGAATACGAACATTGTCCCAGGCTGTTTCTTTATCGTTTTTAAGTTGCCCTTTAATAACTGCTAAACGGTTTTCAAATGGTTCTTCGTATTCAATTAAATATAAATCAGATCCGCCATAGTTGTCTTCAAACCTTGATGATGCCATGTAGGCTTTGTTCTCGGCTGCAGTTGGTACAAAGAAGAAATCATCATCTGGGGTGTTGATTGGATATCCCATGTTTACAGGTTGTGACCATGTGCTGTCTGCGGCCATTTTACTGTAGAAAATATCAAAGTTACCCATTGTATTATGACCCTCAGAACTAAAATAAAGTGTTTTACCATCTAAATAGATCATAGGTGTTTCTTCATCGTAGGGTGTGTTGATTTTATCACCCAGGTTTTTAGGTGTCCCCCATTCTCCATTGGGTAATTTTCGAACCATGTATATATCTAAACCACCGTATCCACCTTTGCGGTCGCTTGTAAAAAACAAAACAGATTTGTCTGAATTGATTGAAGCGTGCGTTTCATTGTAACGACTGTTGATTCCTGAAGGTAATTTGTATGGTTCGCTCCATGTTTCGCCATCAAAATTACTTACGTAAAGATTTTGTCCGTCAATGTTACTAACCAGCATATAAAGTTCTGTTCCATCAGCAGATAAACAAACCCCGGCTTCGTGGCTATTCTTTTTTACTATGGATTTAATTACTTCACTTTTGCTCCATTCATCTTTTTTTGTACTTGTAAATACCTTCTCCGAGAACTGTCCATCATCCATAACTGTAGAGTAAGAAGAAATTCTTTTTGAGGTAAAAATCATAACAGATTCATCTGCACTTACCAGAGGACTGTGATCATCGTACTTAGAGTTAATGTTTTTTCCTAAGTTGTGTACTTCTAACTTAACCGGATTATTCATTAAGATGATTCCGTTGTTGCATATTTCAATCTGTCTGTTAATATCAGCCTTTAAATCAACATAATCATCACTAATGAATTCCAGAATTCTGTTGTAGGTATCTATACCATCCTGAAATCGATATTGAAGCTGGTAGGCTTTCGCTAAAGACATAAAAGCATCATAACCAATTTCTGTATTGTATTGTTCTTTACTAAGCTGATCTATAGTTTTGTTAAAATATACTGAGGCTGAATCTGCACCATTATTGATGTTTAGATAACAGTAACCAATGTTAAATAATACATTAACGTTGTCTGGCTCAGACTGAGCAACTCTTTTAAATTGTTCAATAGCTTTTTCGCAATCACCGGCTTCGGATAAAGCAACAGCGGCATTATATATTTTTTCATTATTGCTGTTTTTTGTTTGAGCAACAATGTTTGTAGTTAATAGCACTAAAAATATAGGAACAAAAAATCGAATCATCATTAGATTGTTTAACGTTTAAGGATTAAAAATGCAAAAATACTACAACAAAGGTTTTAAATCTTTGACGAACATTAGAACTTCCTTGATAAGTAGTATTGATTCTTAATTTTATTTATCCTTTTCAAGAACTATCGGGTCAAGAAAGAAGGTATGACCTTTTCTGGCAAAAGCATTACCAGAAGGAACTGTAAAATTATTTATAATTGATTTGTAACCATTGGTATTTATCTCCATTTTATATTCTGTGTCAGCTGGAATAATAAATATGTATTTACCGGTAGTTGGAGAAGGTCTGTAAACGCCTTCAATTTTACCATCCTTTTTGTCAATAATTGTAATTTTTGAATCTTGAGCAGGATCACCTTCAGGAGTAAAAAGAAAACCACCAACCAGGGTTAATGAATTAGGATTGTCATCAGGAAACTCAATAAGATATATATCAGATCCACCAAATCCATCATTTCGTTTTGATGCATAATAAACCCTTTGCTCATCAATTGTAGGGGCAAAAAACAAATCGTCATATGGTGTATTGATTGGGTAACCTATGTTTGTTACATTACTCCAGATTCCGGAACTATCTAATTGCGCTGCAAAAATATCAAATCCACCCATAGATTTGTGACCTTCGGAACTAAAATAAAGTGTTTTTCCATTGGGATGAATATAAGGACTTTCTTCGTCGAATTCAGTATTGATTGCAGGTCCCAGGTTTATAACTGTACCCCAATCTCCATTTGGTAATTTGGTAACTTTATAAAGGTCTTTACCACCAAACCCTCCCATACGGTCACTACTGAAAAATAAGGTGTTGCCATCCATTGAAAAGGAAGCATGCGTTTCGTTACCCATAGAATTAATTGGAGATGGGAACTTTATCAAATCACCCCACTTATCATTTTTTAGTTCACTGTAATATATATTACCAATAGAACCATTGTTTTGATAAATTAAAAGTGTTTTGCCATCAGGTGAAATTCCAATAGTTGCATTATTTCCTCTTGTGTTAATGTCAATGGCTCTGGATGTAATCCATCTTCCTTCACGCCACAAAGAAAAGTATACATTTTCATCACCAAGACCTGATGCTAATTTTAATGATTCTTCAGTCTCTCTGTTAGAAGTAAATAATAGCATGTCTTCTGTAAGATTAACAACCGGGCTGTGTTCATCAAATTCTGTATTAATCAGGGGACCAAGATTAGATATTTTAAATTCTACAGGATTCTTTTTAAGATCAATAGAATTTTTACAATAGGTCATTTCACGATCTATTTTGTCTAGGGCATCTTTTCTTTTTGCAGGAACTTGCTTTTTTAATTGTTCATATACCTTTAATGCTTTTTCAAACTGATAATCTAAATGATATGCCTGACCTAGATAATATCTGCATTCTATAGCTTCAATACTGTTTTTGTTTTCCAGAGGATATAATTTTACTACTCTTTCAAGAATCTCAACGGCTTCTTTAATTCTTCCTTCTGAAAACAGAAAACATTCTCCTGCCTTAAACAAGATAAACGGATCATCAGGAAATTCTTTTAGTAAATCATCATATATAAGAGATGCTTTGTTGTAGTTTTCAAAAATTACTAAACCATCAGCCTGACTGATTTGTTTTTTGTAAGCTTTATTTTGCGCAAATGAAATGCTGCAAATAAGTATGAAAAGTAATGTAGTTAGAAGTTGATTTCTCATTGTAGAACCTTTATATATTCCATTAAAAGAATTGACTATAAAAGTATGCAAATGTTTTTATTCCACAACAATTATAGGTGTTGAACTTGACCTTTGTGATTTTTTTTATCACTACCTATCAATATTTTATGATGATCAAACAAGAATCTGTATTTATACTGCGATTTATATTGATCCATGACTTGTATGATATGTTTAAATTGAAGGTCTTGAATGTTAAATATTAGAGTGCCCTCATTGAATTTGCACAGGTCGTTATCCGAAACGGGAATGATAGGGAATGGCAAGTTTAGATTGGAGTTGGAAAGCTTATTTGTAATTAATAAGTTTTTATCGTTTAAGATTTCAACCTCTTCTATTTTATTTGGTTTGATGGATGATATAAACTTTATAAAATATATACCAATAGTGATAAGTATATTAAATATAAATCCATAACTACGACTAAAATGCTTGTTGGCAAATTGAATCATAGCTTTGTAAAAACGATCTCTGTATATTTTATCTTTATTTGTACTTTCTCCCTTGAAGTGTATGATGGTAGAATCGGCAAAATAATAATTTTTGTATCCGGACTGGATGATTCTGTATGACAGATCGATGTCTTCTCCATACATGAAAAACGATTCATCAAATAATCCGGATTTATCCAATGCTTTTTTTCTTATAAACATGAAAGCCCCTGCTAAAATCTCAGTTTCATGAGTTTTGTTTTCCGGGATATAACCTTTGTGGTATTCGTTGAATAATTTACTCTTTTTAAAAAATGCAGATAAACCTGACATCTTGCAAAAAGATGTCCACGGAGTTGGTATCCCTCTTTTTGATTCAGGAAGGAATGAGCCTGAACCATCTATCATCTTAATTCCGGAACTTCCAACATTGCTATTGGCATCCATAAAAGCAATCAGCTTTGTAAATGTATCTTCAGCAACAATGGTATCGGGATTAAGAATAAGAATATATTTTCCGTTGGCTTTTTTAATGGCCTGGTTGTTAGCAACTGAAAATCCGGGGTTGTTTTTGTTGGCAATCAGGTTACATTGAGGGAAATCTTTTGCAACCATTTCAGCCGACTTGTCAGAAGAGTTGTTATCAACAACAAAAACTTCTGCTTGTAGTGATTTGCATGCTGAAAATACAGAATGCAGGCATAATTTTAAAAAATCTACAGCATTGTAGCTAACAATAATTACAGAAAGGTCCAAATTCAATTTTGTTTTATTTGCGGCTATTTATCTGCCGCAAAATAATGATCTAAAAAATTTGCAAAGTGGATTTCCTGAAGCTTTTTCCATTCGGTATTTCATTCGTTCGGCTTCTTCTTTTCCACCTAATTGCAGCTCCTGATAGATTTCTCCCCAACCATAAAAACCACCAATATTTCTATCATCAATAAACATATCGGCGTTAATTTTTCTACTGGTTGTTTTTTCATCCAACACCTCTTCCGGGTAGCTTTTGTTTACCGCATAAAATTCAATTCCCTTTTTTTTACAGTACTCAACAGCTTCTTCCAATTCCTTACCTGCTCTGTAAGTCCATAAAATAAGTAAATGCCCTTCTCGTTGCATGGCTTTTAAAGTTTCAAAAGCAAATAGCATTTCCTTACCAATGGCCGGATATTTATGCTCTACAATAGTCCCGTCAAAATCAACAGCTATAATCATATGTAATAACGAATGTTTTTGAAATTTCTTATTTAGTTTAAAAATAATTCTTCTTCGTCCTCAGAAAGATTTAGGTCGTTACTAATCCTGCTCTTAGTTGGAGCATGAACAAGAAACAAAATAAATACCACACCAAACATATATAAGTATGAATGGTCCGCAGTAACTAAATATCCTATAGATGCTAAAATACCTATTCCTTCAAGTATGGCTATACGTGCAATAAATGCAGATTGATACATTCTGATCTTATTTATCAGATTTAATGATTGATCAATATGTTTTATTTTTTTGAAGAAAAAGATATGACTAACAGGAATACCTACCAATAATGCAATAATAACAATGGATTTAATGGTTGCCTGATCTTCCGGTTTAAAAACAGGAACCTGGCCCATTTTAGAAATTAGAAAAACAGATACCAATGCAGCTATTGACATTGATATTAATATGATGGCATAAATAAAATTAAGGCTTTTATATTGTTTTTTTACTTCTGGTTGCATCGTTTTGTCTGTATTAAGATGTTAATAATGTGTATTATTAAATATTCATGCTTGATTCAAAAGGAAGTCTGTTTATTAATGAACGGCCTAATGTTACTTCATCTGTATATTCTAATTCATCACCAATAGAAACACCCCTTGCTAAAGTTGTTATATTAATGTCGAGTTTTGCGAATTTTCTATACAAATAAAAGTTTGTCGTATCACCTTCCATTGTTGTTGGTAAGGCAAATATTAATTCTTTTATCTCTCCTGAATTAACTCTGTCTTCAAGTGGTTTGATGGTTAAATCATCCGGTCCAATACCATCCATAGGAGAAATGATACCTCCAAGTACATGATAAACACCAAAATACTGTTGAGTGTTTTCAATTGCCATTACATCTTTAATGTTTTCTACAACACAAACAGTAGAGTGGTCTCTTTTGTTGTTAGCACAAATATCACAAACTTCAGTATCTGATATATTGAAGCATTGTGTGCAGTACACAATTTCTTCACTTAATCTTTTCAGAGCATCGGCAAACCGCAACACATCGTTTTTTTCTTGTTTTAATAAATATAAAACCAAACGCAATGCACTTTTTCTGCCTACTCCCGGTAGTTGAGAAAATTCTTTTACTGCATTTTCAAGTATTTGAGATGGGTAGTTTCCTGAGTTCATCAACCTTAAAAATTTAAACGCTCAAAGTTAAAAAAATTATCAAGGTATCACTTGGATTAAAGTGTGTACTCCTTTAAATTTACCCGTTTTTAAATTGTTAGTAAAAATATATGAAGCCTTTACACACAGGATTACTGGTTGCGCTGTACTTTATCATTTTAATGGTGATTTCTTATATAACAGGAAAAAAGTCTGATAACAACAGCTTTTTTCTGGGTAATCGTCAATCGCCATGGTATATTGTATCTATTGGCATGATAGGAGCTAGCTTATCGGGAGTCACTTTTATTTCGGTGCCAGGATGGGTGAAATCAACACAGTTTACATACCTGCAAATGGTGGCAGGGTATTTTGTGGGTTATTTGGTAATTGCTCATGTATTGTTGCCTGTATATTATAAGCTAAATCTTACTTCAATTTATACCTATCTGGAAGAGCGCTTTGGAAAGTTCGGTTACAAAACCGGAGCCTGGTTGTTTCTAATATCCAGAACCATTGGAGCCTCGGCAAGATTGTATTTAATGGCCAATGTGTTGCAGTTGAGTTTGTTTAATGCCTTGGGGATTCCTTTTGCTGTGACAGTTATCATTACAATTGCGCTTATTTGGTTATATACTTTTAGGGGAGGTATAAAAACAATTATCTGGACAGATACATTACAGACTTTGTTTTTATTGAGTTCTGTGATTATAACAATAGTTTATATAGCAAAAACCATGCAACTTGATGCAGGTGGATTGATTGATATGATTAGTCAGAGTGAACTTAGTAAGGTTTTTGTTTTTGATGACTGGCAATCGAAACAGAATTTTTTCAAACAGTTTATTTCAGGTGCTTTTATTACAATTGTAATGACAGGACTTGATCAGGATATGATGCAGAAAAACCTTTCGTGTAAAAATATAAAGGATGCACAGAAGAATATGAAATGGTATGGATTGGCATTTATTCCTGCTAATATTTTGTTCCTGTCGTTGGGTGCGCTTTTATATATTTTTGCCAATCAGCAAGGTTTAACTTTACCCGAACGTTCCGATGATTTATTTCCAATGATTGTAAATAGTGGTAAACTCCCGGCTATTGTTGGCGTGTTTTTTATTATTGGATTGGTAGCCGCAGCTTATAGTAGTGCTGATTCCGCATTAACATCACTGACTACTTCATTTTCTGTTGACATTTTAGGGACACAGCATGGTGAGGTCTTGTCGAAGAAAACCCGAATTCTGGTTCACTTGTCATTTTCTATTATTTTAATGTTAGTGATTATCTTATTCCGGGTTTTAAAAGCAGATAGTATCATCAGTACTATTTTTATTTTAGCTGGCTATACCTATGGACCTTTATTAGGGATGTATGCCTTTGGTTTGTTTAGCAAGATTCGTGTAAAAGATAAATGGATTCCTTTGTTAGCTATTTTAGCCCCGGTTGTAACGGGTGTTCTGGATTATAATGCAGTTAAATGGCTTGGTTTTTCGTTGGGATACGAAAAGCTGATTATTAATGGGGGACTAATGATTTTGGGGCTGATTTTATTAATGGAAAAACCCGCAAAGAAAATTCTATAATCCCTTTTATTGATAATTCGTTTTATTTTTTATATAATTGTAAACTTCTTGTTTTTATTTAAGCCTGACAAAGGGCAGATTTAAATCAGTAAAGTTTTACACAAAAGATGTGTGAAATGGTCTGTTCTTTCCAAAATATTTCATAATTATTATAAACCTTTATCAACATTAAAATTGCTATGAGCGAAAATTTTAATAAGGTGAAAGATTACCTTTTAGACCTGGAATACAGAATTGTATATGAGGATATTAACGAAGAGTTATTTGTTATTGAAAAAGAGGAAGAAGGAATCAGTAATGTTGTAATCGATTGTGAAGACAGTCTTTTAATTATTGAAGGTCTTCTTTTTGAAATGAACACAGGTTCTGAAGAAATTTACAAATCACTTCTTCAAAAAAATCGTGAAGTAATTCATGGAGCCTTTACTATTGATGAGAGTGGTAAGAAAGTTATTTTTAGAGATACACTGCAATTAGAGAATTTGGATTTAAATGAGTTGGAAGCCACTCTAAACTCTTTAAAACTATTGTTGTCAGAGTATTCTGAAGAATTAATTGAATTTTCAAAAGCCTAAAAATTGTAAGTAATGAGTATTTTTAATAGAATATTTAGAGTAGGACAAGCAGAAGCACATGCTATAGTTGACAAGTTAGAAGATCCTATTAAAATGACGGAACAAGGAATTCGTGATTTAAAAAAGGATTTAGATAAGAGTTTACAAGCTTTAGCAGAAGTAAAAGCTTTGGCTATCCGTAGTAAAAAGGATTTAACAACCAATAAGGAAATGGCTAAAAACTATGAGCAAAAAGCCATTTTATTGATTCAAAAAGCTGAAAAAGGAGATTTGGCAGTTGAAGAAGCTGACAGGTTAGCTACTGAAGCACTTGCACGTAAGGAGGAAGCTGTGGAAGCAGCATCTCGCGCACAGGAAGAAGTAACTCGTTTTGATGCGAATATTGCTAATTTAGATAAGAATATTAAAAAGCTAAAAAGCACTATTACCAGCTACGAAAACGAATTGAGAACACTTAAAGCAAGAGCAAGAGTGAGCAGTGCAACTCAAAAAATAAATAAGCAGTTGAGTGGAATTGACAGTTCTGGTACTGTTTCTATGCTTGAAAAGATGAAAGAAAAAGTGGCTCAACAAGAAGCTATGAGTGAGGCTTATGGCGAAATTGCTTTGGAAAACAGAAGTGTTGACGATGAAATTGATGATGTTTTGTCTGATAAAAACATCAAGGCATCTAATTCATTGGAAGAACTGAAAGCCAAACTAAAACAAAAATAGACACATACAGATATGGGTATCTTTGATATTTTTAAAAATAAAGAACCTCATTATGATAGCACCAATATCCAGGTTAAAGATCTGGATGTTGGTTTTGTTTTTGAGTACGACCTTTCTACATGGGAGGTTCAGGCCATTTATGAATACGATTGGGGTGATAATTATTTTACAAGGGAATTTAAAATTAGTGACGGATCGAAAACCCGTTTTCTTTCCATTGAGGAAGATGATGAGTTGGAATTATCTATCACTAAAAAGATAAAAATCAGAGTTCTCGACGAAAATCTAACAGAAATTTTGCACGAGCAACAAAAACCGCCTAAAAAGATAAGTTACGAAGGTGTTACTTATTATATGGAAAATGAAGCGCCGGGATATTTTCATGATATTGCCAAAGGTGATACGTGGGAAGAGTTCAGGTCGTGGGATTTTGAAGATGAAGAAGGCGTAAATATCCTGTGTATTGAACAATGGGATGAAAAGGAATTTGAAGCTTCAATAGGAAAGACAATTAAGGAGTTTGAAATTTCTAACATATTACCCTCTAGTAAATAACACCTAACAATCTAATGTATGGATAACAAATTAGCAAAGATTATAATAGCGGTAGTTATTGGTTTTTTTATGTTGAAAACCTGTAGTACCTGCCGCTCAAGCAGAAATTATTATTCCTCCAATCCAACAGTAAGTAGTTGGGAAAAGTCTCCAGTTGATAAATTAGTTCGTTCATTGTCCAATGAAAATAACTTTTCTATTATTCTGTTGGATATGGACTCACGCTCAGATGGTTATTTTCATCAGTATAATGTTTTAATAGAAAAGCCGGATACCATATTAACTCAGCAAACTGGCTGGGAAAAGGTAAGCGAATCTTTTTTTGCTGAAAATATCAATAACATGGGAATGGAAATAGCCTCTAAAAAGGATGGTAAACTTTCTAAAGTAGCCAGTCCTGCTGGTTATAACCACTATATTGGTAACGAAAAATATGGTCACTGGACTCAAAGAAACGGAACTTCTTTCTGGGAGTTTTACGGACAATATGCATTTATGTCGTCCATGTTTAATTTAATGACTTATCCGGTTCGTCGTTCATATTACGATGATTATTATGGCGGAGGTTATTATGGCCGACGTTCATATTATGGTCCATCGGGATCAAATATGTATGGAACAAAATCATACACTTCAAAAACCGGCAAATCAACTACCTGGGGCTCAAAACCATCTAATTTTAAAAGTCAGGTACGAAGTCAGGTATCCAGATCCAGTTCTACCAGTCAATCCAGAAGCTATTCATCAGGTTCAAGCTATTCACAAAAATCGCGAAGTTCGTCTCGTTACAGTAGTTCGTCTTCGAGAAGCAGAAGTGGTGGTTTTGGAAAATAGTCTAATCCTAAAATTATAAATATGAATTTTTCAGATATTTCAACAATATTATATGATGCAATAGCTTACATTGCCGCAGGATTTGTAATATTTTTTCTTGGTAAATTAGTTTATCAACTGGTTAATAAAAGCTTCAACGTAAAAGAAGAATTGGTTGAGAAAGATAATTTGGCTTTTGCTTTTGCACATACAGGTTACTTTATTGGATTGCTATTGGCTGTAGGTAGTGCAATCGTAGGACCTACCAGAGGTTTGGTGAATGATATGATTGACATATTGGCCTATGGAGTATTGGCAATTATTCTTTTAAACCTTTCTATATGGATTAATGATAAAATCATTTTACGTAAGTTTTCGGTAAAGAAAGAAATTATAAAGGATAGAAATTCAGGAACCGGAGTTATTGAAGGAGCTGTTTCAATTGCTTCTGGTCTGATTATTTTTGGAGCAGTAAGCGGTGAATCAGAACTTGGAGGTTGGGGATTTGGTTTTCTTTCAGCAACTGTATTCTGGGCTGCCGGACAAATTGCGATTATTATAGCAGCAGCTATTTATCAATTGATTACACCTTATGATGTGCATGAGCATATTGAAAAGGATAATGTAGCTGTTGGTGTAGGTTTTGCTGGAGCTTTAATTGCTATTGCTAACCTAATACGTTATGGAATTGCAGGTGATTTTGAAGGCTGGGGTGTAACATTCTCTGAAGCTGGTTTTGAACTGGTACTAGGAATTATTTTGCTACCGGTAATGCGATTCTTAACCGATAAAATTCTTTTGCCAGGACAGCGATTAACAGACGAAATTGTTAATCAGGAAAAACCTAATGTAGGAGCTGCAATAATTGAAGCCTTTGCATATATAGGAGGTTCGGTTCTTATTACCTGGTGTTTGTAAACAAGATCTTAAGATAGAAGGATGAAGTATCAGAATGGATTTCTGGTACTTTTTCTTTGCTTCATTTATTCATTTTTGTCAGTTCTTGACATTATTATTTTTCTGTATTTTAAATGTTTAAAATAAAGAACCGATATTCAGCCATACTAATGGCGGCTATTTTTGCCACAGGATTCAGTGGTATTGTTGCGGAATACTTATTATCAACATTAGCAACGCATTTTTTAGGTGATTCAACAGTTCAGTGGGCATTGATTGTGTCTACCATGATGTTTTCAATGGGCTTGGGAAGTAGAATCAGTAAATCCTTTTTAACTCATTTAACCGAGAAATTCCTTATTCTTGAATTTATTCTTTCAATAGTTGTTTCATTTGTTCCTTTAATCGTATACATATCATCAGCTTATACTGCTTCGTTGGCCATTATAATTTATGCTTGTAGCATACTTATTGGGGTATTGATTGGTATGGAAATTCCTCTGGTAACACGAATCAATGATCAGTATGAAGATTTAAGAGTGAATATTTCCAATGTTCTTGAGAATGATTACTATGGAAGTTTACTGGGAGGTATATTTTTTGCTTTTGTAGGGATTCCTTTTTTAGGATTAAATTATACACCATTTGTTTTAGGGTTAATCAATTTTAGCGTTGCTATTGGTGTTTATATATTCTTAAAGCGATTTATTTCATCATCATATAAAATACCATTTAATATTTCAATAGGCTTAATAACAGTGCTGTTAGTAGGTGGGGTATTTTTAGCAGAGCCTATTATTACTTATGGGGAACAGCAAAAATATAAGGACAAAGTTATTTATGCTGAGCAAACAAAATATCAGCGTATTGTCATTACGCAATGGAAAAATGATTTTTGGTTGTACCTGAATGGTAATGAACAATTGTGTACAATGGATGAAATGATGTATCATGAACCATTGGTTCATCCTGCTATGACATTACATCCCAACCCAAGCGAAGTATTAGTTTTAGGAGGTGGAGACGGTTGTGCCGTGCGCGAAATATTGAAGTATGAAGTAGCTAAAAATATTACATTGGTAGATTTGGATCCGGCCATGACTAAACTGGGGCAGGAATATCCATTGTTAACCAATTTAAATAAAGGTGCATTAAACGATCCCAGAGTAAATGTTTTAAATCAGGATGGGTTTACATTTTTAAGCAACAATAATGCTTTTTATGATGTAATTATTGTTGACCTGCCTGATCCAAGAACAGTTGAATTAGGTCGTTTATACTCTGAAGAGTTTTATAGGATTGCCTATAAGCACTTAAGGCCAGGGGGAATTATTATAACTCAGGCCGGGAGTCCTTATTTTGCAACAAAAGCATTTAATTGTATTGTTAAAACCATGCAGAGTGCTGGTTTTGTAACCATTCCTTTGCATAACCATATTATTTCACTTGGCGAGTGGGGATGGAGTATGGGAACCAAGCAACCTGATGGTTTTCCATTAAAGAAAGCACTTCAGAAACTTGAATTCAAAGATTTAGAAACAAGATGGCTCACAAACGAGGCTATGCAGTTAATTACTTCTTTTGGGAAAGATGTTTACCCGGGACAGGGGGATTCTGTAAAAATTAATAAGATTCATGATCCGGTTCTTTATAAATATTATTTAAAAGGAAATTGGGATTTGTATTAGATCTAAAATCAAATAGATATGGAAAATATTCAACATAAACAATTGCCCCCTATAGTATATAATTTAAAAGGGTGGATTGAGTTAGTGGATGAAATTAAGCTTAAAGATATCTTTGATGCACTCCTTAATCAATCTGATTTTAAAATATTAAATTATACTTCGCATCAATTTCCTGTAAATGGTTTTACTGCATTTTGGTTATTGGCCGAGTCTCATTTGGCTCTGCATACATTCACAGAAAATGGATATACTTACATTGAACTATCAAGCTGTAATCAGGGGAAGGCAAAAAACTTTAAAAAATTAACAGAAGAATTAAAGTTTGATGTAAATTGGGATGAAGAGATTGCATCAAGTGAACCCATATTGATAAAGACAATATAACATTTCAAATATACCTATCTTAAAAACTGAAATAATGGGATTATTATCTTCTTTATTAGGAAATGCAGGCGCTGTAGATCAGGAAAAAATCCAAAAAGAGTATGGTGCTTTGTTTGCTGAAAATGAATTGGTAGAAATTGGATTTAAGTTAATTCGTGATACTTTCATTTTTACCAATAAACGATTGGTTATCATAGATAAACAGGGTGTTACCGGACGAAAAATGGAATATCTTTCAATTCCCTATAAGAGTATTTCTCGTTTTAGTATTGAAACGGCAGGTACATTTGATCTGGATGCAGAGTTGAAACTCTGGATTTCGAGTGAGCAGAATCCCAGTGTTGTAAAGAAGTTTAATAAATCAGTAAATGTTTACGATGTGCAAAAGATCCTGGCAAAATATGTTCTGGGCTAAAAAAGAATAACGGATGAAAAACAAAAAACTCTTTGGGGCCGGTGTGGTCGTCTATTTCATTCTAATTTACATTATCTCAATTCTTGAGAGTTCTGATCCAAATGCAAATATTCAGTCATTTACAGATGCACTCTGGTATAGTGTAGTGACATTAACAACCGTTGGATATGGAGATTACTTTCCGGTTACATTTGGAGGTAAGATATTAGGATTATTTATCATTTTAGGTAGTTTGGGTATTTTGGGATATCTGATTGGAGAAATTACCTATAGAATCAACACTTATATGGAAAAGAAGCAACAAGGTTTTTTCGGAACTAAGTTCGAAGACCATTATGTGATTATTGGCTGGAGTGAATTTGCTCGTCAGGTTGCCAACCAAGTATATAACGCAGGGCATAAAATCGCCTTGGTTACCAATTCAAAAAATGATTTAGAGTTGTTTAATGATTTGTACGAAAACTATAATTCATTTGTATTGTTTGCTGACTATAAAAACATGCAGGCCTACGAAAAGGTAAATATTCAGAGAAGTAAAGCTGTATTTGTAAATTTTAAAGAGGATACGGATACTTTGGTATTTGTTTTAAACATTAAAAAGGAATACCCGGATCTGAATATTATCATCAATTGTACAAACCCTGATTTAAAGGAAACTCTTGAAAATACAGGGGTATCGCATGTTGTTGCTCGTCATGAAGTAGCCTCAAGAATGGTGGCCAGTTATCTGTTTGAACCACATGTTGCTGAGTATACAAATGACTTAATATCAACCAGTGTAGTTGAGCAGGATCAGGATATTCAGCAATTTAAACTTATTGAAAGTAATCCATATATCGGGAAAACGTATCTGGAGGCCTTTATTGAATTGAAAAAAGATTTAAATGTGATATTAATAGGTTTGGTGATCAATGGTGTATTGGAAAAAGATCCTGCAGATAATCAGACTTTAAATGTAGGTGATTATATGATTTTAATTTCCAGAGGTAATTGCAAGGTGAAACTTGAAAAGACTTTTGGAGTTAAAGAAGGGTATTAATAAAGAAATATTTAAAAATAATAAAGCCCGGGATGATTCAATCGCCCCGGGCTTTGTTGTTTATATTATAATTTAAGCTGCTAGTATATAGCAGGAAAACTTTCCGGATTTGATTCACTCATTAAATCATAAATAGTTTCATATACATCCTCCGCACTTGGATTAGAAAAATAATCACCATCAGTTCCAAAAGCAGGTCTGTGATCTTTGGCGGTAACAGTTTTAGGAGATGAATCTAAATATTTATATCCGCGGTGTTTTTCCAGAACTTGTTGCATCATGTATGCTGTTGTTCCACCTGGCACGTCTTCGTCAAAAAATACTACTCTATTTGTCTTTTTAACCGATTCCAGTATGACTCCGTATATATCAAAAGGAAGTAAAGTCTGAACATCGATTAGTTCAACTGATACTCCAATTTCAGCAAGCTGATTTACGGCTTCCTGAGCAATTCTAACACATGAACCGTATGTAACTAAAGTAACATCATTTCCAACGTGCAAAACTTCCGGAATACCCAAAGGAATATTGTATTCACCAATATTATCCGGGCGTGGCTCCCTGATTCTATAACCATTTAAGGGTTCAATAACCAATGCAGGGTCATCTGACCGAAGCAGTGTGTTATACATACCTGCAGCCCTTGTCATATCACGAGGTACGCATACATAAATACCCCTGATTGAATTAATTACCATGCTTGTTGGAGAACCTGAATGCCAGATACCCTCTAAGCGATGTCCTCGAGTTCGGATAATCATCGGAGCTTTCTGTCCGCCCTTTGTTCTGTATCGAAGGGTTGCTAAGTCATCGCTAAGGGTTTGTAATCCATATAATAAGTAATCGAAATATTGAATCTCGGTGATAGGACGAAAACCTCTTAAGGCAAGACCAATACCTGTTCCAACAATAGTAGTTTCCCGTATACCTTCATCCCATATTCTGAGCGGACCGTATTTGTTTTGAAGTCCTTCCATGGATTGATTAACACCACCTAAAACACCGGTATCTTCTCCAAAAGTGACAAGTTCCGGTATCTTTTCAAATAATTTATCGAAATTATCACGAAGAATTTCTCTTCCGGGAACTTTATCTAAAGATTCCGGGTAATGAGGAGGAACAACAGGAACTTTTAATGCTGAATATTGGTCTTCAGCATATAATCTGTCATTATACATCTTATGAGCTTCTGCTCTGTAATCAGCAATCCATTTTTGTAATCTATCTTTTAAACTATCCGGCTTTGCGCAAGTATTACAAATATGACGAAGTATTTTTCTTGCTGTAGATAATATCTCTTTTCTGTTTAAACTGTATGCATTTTTCAATTGATGAATCAATTCATTGATTTTATCATCGTTAACGCTCGTACATACACAATTTTTTTGTTCAATTACTTGAATCAAAGAATCTCTTTCCGTTTCCAAGGTTTTTAACCTTTGTTTCCATGCCTGGGATTGCGCTTCCTTAGCTTCTGTTAAAGCATCTTTTTCAATCTGATCAAGTTCTTCCACAGATGCAATGGATCTTTCAATAATCCATTCCCTCATTTTGCTGAGACAGTCAAAATCTTTTTCCCATTTCAGTCGTTCTTCTGATTTATATCTTTCATGCGAACCGGAAGTTGAGTGACCAACTGGCTGTGTGATTTCTTCCACATGAAAAAGCACAGGAACATGTTCCTTTCTGCATTTTCTTATTCCTTCTTCATATCCCTGACAAAGACTGGCATAATCCCATCCTTTTAGCTTGTATATGACAAGGCCGTTTTTATCTTTTAGGCCTTTTTCAAAACCTTTTAAAGCAGTTGAAATACTTTCTTTAACCGTTTGTATTTTTTTAGGAACAGAAATTCCGTATCCATCATCCCAAATGGAAATAGCCATTGGTATCTGATGAACAGATGCTGCATTTAAAGTTTCAAAAAAATGACCTTCGGATGTACTTGCATCTCCTATGGTTCCAAAAGCAACCTCGTTACCATTATGGCTGAACTTTGTGGCGTTTTTTAGAGCCGGATTGTTTCTGTATAGTTTTGATGCATAGGCTAACCCTACTAAACGGGGCATTTGTCCTGCTGTTGGGGAAATATCAGATGAGGTACATTTGATATTTGCTATGTCTTTCCATTCTCCTGAATCATCAATGGTTCTTGTACCAAAGTGATTGTTGAAAGAACGGCCTCCATTGTCGGGATTTAAATCAGTATCAGTCTCTCCGTAAAGGGATGCGAAAAACTCAAGTGGAGTTGTCATCTCTGCGGCCAACATAAAAGTTTGGTCGCGATAATACCCCGAACGCCAGTCGCCGGCTTTAAATTGTTTGGCCATGGCCAGCTGGGCTACTTCTTTACCATCTCCAAAAATGCCAAACTTAGCTTTACCGCCTAACACTTCTTTTCGGCCAATTAAGCTTAAATTGCGACTAATATGGCCTATTTTATAATCCCTAAGTATTTCTTTTTTAAACTCGTCGAAACTAATTCCAGTATTTGATATCATTCTTTTACTAACTAATAATTTATAGATAAAAGATCCTTGATGTATATATTAACAAAGAGCAAAGCTAATAAGATTTACTCATTATACTAAGATACGAAAAGATGTTATGCTCTTTTATTTTTGATCATTTCTCATTCTTGAAACATATTTGGCATTACTTTGTTTACTAAGTAAGAATAAAACAGTATTTTTGCTGTTCATAAAAAAAAGAGTACTATGTTAAAGGTTTTGTTATTAAGTGTTGTGTTAGTTGGTATTGTGTTTGTGCTGATGGCCATCAGAATTTTAATTCAAAAAAATGGAAAATTTCCAAACCTTCACATTGGCAGCAATAAGGAGATGCAAAAAAGAGGCATTGCTTGTGCTACAACACAAGACAGGCAAGCTCAAAAAGATTCAATAAAAATTAAACCATTGCATTTAGAGGGGGAAGGCGAGAGTCAGACTCTAAGTTGCTAGTTTTGAGAAATAGAAAAGGCTTGATGATTCATCAAGCCTTTTTTTATGGGTGTTACCTTGTTTTTTTAGCGTTGTATTTTTTGTGTTTTATCTAATTCGGTGTATTGTTTATAATACTTGTCAATCAGTGTATTTTTAAATTTTTCAGCTCTTTCTTCTCGGGTTTTATAATCCTCTTTTGATTCACCTTTTCTTCGGGGTGAGAATAGTTTATTTGAATTAATTTCATCATTCATTTCTTTTCCAAAATAGAATTCAGCAAATATCTTTTTGGAAACAATCCATTCATAAATATTTCCTTCACTGTCACAAGAGTAAAAACCATCTCCGTTGCTGTTCCACTGAACATCCAATACGGGTGCTTTATGAGCATGGTACTGGTAAATGCAATCGCCAGAGGCTATATTGTACAAACCGATTGTATTGTCGTAGGCCGCAGTTAGTACCAACTTTTCGTCAGGACTAACATCTATTTCACTAATAGGTTGAGCATGTGGTTTATAAACCTTAATGTTATTGCCTGTTGCTACATCCCATAGTTTAACATAGCCATCATGCGAGGCTGATAAAAGATATTTTCCGTTGTTAATAAATTTCAGGCAACAAACAGGATTTGAATGTGCTAGTATTTTAACTGTTCTGCGTAACGAATCTGTATTCCAAAGCTCAATTGTAGAATCCAAAGAACCTGCCGCTATCTTTTTACCATCTTTACTTATTGCTACTGACACAACGCTCTTTTTTTGTGAGGTATTAATCTCAGTTGGCATTTCTATTGCTGTGTCTTTCCAATATCTGAAACGTTTTTCATATGAACCTCCTACAAAGAAATCTTCTTTAGCAGTCATATCTAAATCGGTAATAAAAGTATGACTCCCTTTAAATAATTTTTCAGGTTGATCATTTCCGAATAACCAAAGCTTAAAACTTTTATCACCAACAGTATAAAAGCCATCATATATATTCGAAAAACAAACTTCTGTCACGGCCTGATAATGAGCTTCTGTTTCAAACTCTTCTTTTTTAGTTTCCAGATTATAAAGCATTACCATTTTGTTTTCCCCCCCAATTAATAGTTTGGTATTGTCTTTATTGATGTCAATGCTATTGGGTTGAAAATCTACCTTTAACAGTTCCTCTTTCAGGTATTCAGAATTTTGAGAAAATAGTGATGATGCTAATGTTATCAGAATTAAAGTAATATTAAGAATCCTCATGGTAAATCTTATTTTTTGATTTTCGAAGTAAAACTATAAAGATATTCACCATAAATCAAATTTAAGGTAGTAGGTAATTTGCATATCAGTATATGATTCATTCATAAGTACAGAGAAAAAGGTTAAAAAAACAGACCTTATTTAAAAACTGTATGTAACTTTGTATTGGATGATTAAAACTGAATTAAATATTATTTCTACTCAGTATCTGGAATTGGTGTAATTGGCAGATACTATTGTTCATTTTCTTCAATATTTAAATATTGAAGTGATGTGGAGTACCTGCCTTTCTGTAAAGTGTTTTTAGAATTGCCTATGTACAGGCGTATAGTTCATTTTAAAAAGATCACAAATGTCAGAAAGAAATTATTTATTATATCAGTTAGGGTTTACAAGCTTTTTCGAAGAACAATTAAAGGAAAACAATGACTTAGGGTTAGATATTGCCCGGATTACATCAGAGCATAAAGAAAGATATACCGTTAAATCTGAGTATGGAGAGTCAGAAGGAGAGGTGATCGGGAATTTAAGGTTTGCTGCTGAAAGCAGGGCTGATTTTCCTGTGGTGGGCGATTGGGTTTTGGTGAGTAGTTATGATGAAGGAAAAGTGCTGATTCATAAAGTACTCAAGCGAAAAAATATACTCAGGCGTCAGGCAGTGAACAGGGAAAGTGAGGTGCAGATTATCGCTGCCAATATTGATTATGCTTTTATTGTGGAATCTGTAAATCGTGATTTTAGTATTAATCGATTTGAACGCTATATTACACTGTGTTATGATGCCGGAATTGAACCTATACTAGTTCTTAATAAATCAGATTTAATCAATGATCAAGAATTAATAGAAATACAAAATACGATTAAGCAACGTATTGCAAATGTATCATTGATTATATCAAGTTGTATTAGTAATGATGGAATATCAGAAATTGAAAAGTTCATCAATCCGGAAAAAACTTATTGCTTTTTAGGATCTTCAGGTGTAGGAAAATCAACCTTAATAAATTTAATATCACATAAAGAGATCCTAAAAACAAATGTTATTAGTGAACTCACTCAAAGAGGAAAACACACCACGACTCACAGAGAATTAATTTTATTGGAAAATGGAGGTGTGCTTATTGATAATCCGGGTATGAGAGAAGTTGGAATAGCAGATGCTTCCAAAGGGTTAGATCAGACTTTTTTTATCATAACAGAGTTAGCTCATCAATGCAAGTACCGGGATTGCACACATCATGATGAGGATGGGTGTGCAGTAATAGAAGCTCTTAATAAAGGAGAATTGGATGCTGATAGTTATCAGAATTATTTAAAGATGTTTAAAGAGAATCAGCATTATCAATCTTCTGAAATTGAAAAAAAGCAGAAGGGTAAGCGGCTTTCAAAACACATTAAACAATTTAAAAATCGAAAAGATTGGCATTAATAAACTATGATGTCAGAAGAAATATAATAACCGGGGTTGTTTTCATAGTAGAAGACAGCCCCGGTTTACTTTGATTTTTTATTCGCAAGCTAAATAGGTTTTAATATGATCTGAAAAGGCCCTGCCGGTTTCTAATTTAGTAGCGTTAATATCGTCTAAAGTCAGAATGTATTTTCCTCTGAAGTATTTTCGATACTCCTTAACAAAATCCAGATTTACAATTTTGCTTCTTTGTACCTGCATAAAATTATCAGGCAAACGGTCCGATAATTTCTTTAGGCTCTGGTCGGTTAAGTATTTTTTGCCATCGTTAGTAAAAAACTCCACATACTTTTCTGTTGCAGACAAATAGGTAATTTTCTCTGTTTTTATCAGTAAGATTCTATCGCCAATTTTATGAGTTAGTGATTGAAGTTTTTTATGTTCCGATTGATGATTAACTAATTTTAAAAGTTCATCGATCTGTATATTTGCATTGGGGCTTTCTATGTTGCTAAGTTTCTTCATTGTTAATTCCAATCGTTTCTTTTCAACAGGTTTAACAAGATAATCTAATGCCATCGTATTAAAAGCCTTTAGAGCAAATTCCTCGTAAGCAGTACAAAACACAACTTTGGGAATATGAATCAAATCTTCAAGCATGGCAAATCCATTTTTCCCTGGCATTTGAATATCCAGAAAAATTAAATCCGGTTTCAGATTGTTGATCATCTCAGCACCTTCTATTCCGTTTTTTGCTTCTCCAATTATATTTATCTGATCGGAACTTTCTTTTAATAAACGTATCAGGCGCTGACGGGCTATACTCTCGTCGTCAATAATTAAGGTTCTGAAATCGGTCATTTTAAAAGAGTTTTATTAAAATTTGCTTCTCTGGTGAATTTATAAAATGTAATTCGAATTTATCCGGATACAATATCTCCAGTTTATCATATATACTTTGCAATCCAAATCCGGAATCAAGTTCGTTAGGAAACTCAGGTCCGTTATCATGTACAGAAATTTCTAAATAATCTTTATTCTTTTTAACACCTACTTTAATTTCTGCCTTACCAACAAGTTTTGATATACCGTGCTTTATGGCATTTTCTGCAAGAGGTTGGATTAGGAAGCGAGGAATCCTGATGTCTTTTATGGCAGCTGGTAAATCTATTGAATATTCAAGTCGATCATCGAAACGCACCTTTTCAATATCAAGGTATATTTTTACCATTTCAACTTCTTCTTCCAAAGTGGACCAATCTGATTGTTGCTTGTTTATTGAATATCGAAATAACTTGGATAAAGATAAGGCCATATGTTCAGTTTTTTCAGCATCTGTTTTTGCCAATCCAGCTATGGAATTTAATGAGTTGTATAGGAAATGAGGATTAATTTTGGAATGTAGTGCATTTAATTCAGCTTTTGTTTTGAGTTCTCTCAAGTTCGCCAACATCACTTCATTGGCAATCTTATTTTCTTTTTCAGTTAATACAAAAAAACTAACAAATGCTCTTATTACCCCAATAACTACAAATATTACATAAACAATCACTACACCTTTAATCGCATCCTTGGTCGGAGGATCCATTATTACAAATGAAGTAAGTACAGCTGCAGGTATAAACGCTGTAGATATAAAATGCAAGAATACCTTAATGTACTTTTGATGCATTTTTTTATTGACCCAAAGTTCTATAGCACGGAATATATTTACTGCAACCAATCCAATCGCAAGTAATATTGGTAAAGTAGCATAAATTTCAACTTTACTAACAAAACCAAAATAGAGATCATGTAAGTTTTCGGCAATGATGTAATATCCAATGGCTACTAAACTGACCGTTAATAAAGCCAATACAGCCATTACATTAAACTGGAGTAGTTTGTTTTTGATACGTTTACCAACCTTTTTATAAAAGAGAATAATTAAAAAGGTGATCATAAATAAAATTAATACCAGAGGAATAATAAGTGCTGGATAAGCATACTCTCTTAGCCATAAGGGTATTGGATCAAATTGTTCCTTTGCCAAAGGAAGGAGTGTGGCGTATTCTTCACTGTAAACAGTTTTTATAAGAAGGCTATCAAAATCACTGAATGCAGCATTAAAATCAGGTTTGTAAGATGGACTTGAATAAACTTCTGTATTAAAAATACTTTCAGGTCTGGGCGTACTCATTTTGCCATTCCGAAATGAATAATCAGAACTCAAAAACTTTGGGAATAAAGCGAATGCTAATGAATTTGTGATATAATTTTGTCGTGTGCTGTCGTCAATAGATCTTGGGTTAATACCCATACGCATTGAGCTAATGATATAGTTACTAAAATTATAAGACCATCTGGGTTCATCGCCATTGGGAATAGGAAAAATATCGTGATACCTTTTGTTAACAACGCTATCGCTAAAGTAAAATTCAAGAGTGCCAGGTTCATAAGACGTCATACTCAGATGTATGGTTTTGCACATGTTGTTGAATAAGGTTATTGCATTTTCAAACAATAGAGAATCTGAGTCTTGTAGTTTTCCATAAAGTTTAATGGTTATATCACCTTTCCATCGGACACCGGGATTGGAACGTTCCATAATAGTGAGGGCACGCCATGGTTCTTCAGGTAACTTATTTTCACATGTAGCTGTTAAGCAGTGGCTAATTAAGCATAATGTCAGGACTGCGAGTGTTAAGATTTTTTTCATTTGATGTAAAATTAATAGTTTCATGCAGTAAAAGAAGCTCTTAATGCGCTTTGTTAGAAGAATTTTCCGACCAACAGGTTTATGCTTTACTCGAATGGTCCATTATGTTTATGAAAATGTATTTTAATTAAACCATGGGTTAATACTGCGTTGATCAAATCAGGAGTTAATTATTTCATCATAAATAGTATATTTGAAAAATTAATGTGTGTCTGTGATATTCGAATAACCTTATTGTATGTTTCATATTGGAAATGCTTATCAAAGAATTAAAGTAATAACTACAATAGTTGCTGCTATTACTATTTTTTTGCTCGAAGCATACTTTCTATTTACCCACGAGAGCTATTTAGTACGCCAAATTGAGTTGGCAAGTATGATTGTAGTACTTGTGATAATGACATTATATGGGTTTAAAAAGATCAATACAGAAACAGCATTTATATTAATAGCATATGCTGCCTTTATCAATATAGCTGTAACTACGCCTGGAGATATTGCTAATTACGATAATGCTTTTGTTACAGACCTGATTTATCAGTTCATATTACTTTCCTTAATAGGTTTTATCGGTAGCAAATACCATGTGATTTTTGCTGCTGTTGCTATCAACCTTTATTTTTTGTGGTGTATTCTTTATACCAATAATGATTATTTATTAAAAAATTATGCTGCGAATGCTGTAGTTATCATGATTTACTCATTTACAGTTTTTTTAATTAAAGGACTTATTGAAAAAGCTATAGTTGCTCATGATACAATGTTTAAAGAAATTACAGAGCAAAAGGAAGAGCTGGAAACGCAAACACAACATTTAATTGAGGCTAATTCAATTATATTGGAGCAAAAAGAACAGGTTGAAAGAATGAATACAACAAAAGATAAGTTGTTTTCAATTATTGCTCATGATATTATGGAACCCATAAATAATATCCAGGGATTTTCAGAATTACTTCAGGTTAAAGAACTAGATATAACAGAAGAAGAACATGATATATACGTAAAAAAGATCTTTCAGTCTACAATCAACTTATCAGATATGTTGGATCGGATTCTGAATTGGTCAAAATCACAATTGGATTCTTTTACGTTTGATCCTCAGAAGAGTGAATTGTGTTCCGTTTATAAAAGCGTATTAGACTATCATTCCGAACTTTTGAACAATAAAAATATTACTTATAAAGCCACAACATGCGAGCATGTTTGTGTTTGGGCAGATGTTAATATGGTAGAAATTATTTTTCGAAATCTTATTGTAAATGCCATTAAATTCTCACATCAGGGTGGAGTCATCCAAATTAATATTAAAACTCAGGATAATTATGTTATAACAGAAATTGTTGATAATGGAATGGGAATGGATGAACAGACTGTGAAGCGCCTTTTAAATCCTTACGATTATTATACTTCAAAAGGTACCCATAAAGAAAAAGGACATGGACTAGGAATTAAACTGGTAATGGAAATGATAGAACAAAATAAAGGTACATTTAATATCCAAAGTACTGAAGGTGTTGGTTCCGTAATAAGTTTTGGTTTGCCAATTTATCAAGAGTCATAAATAAGTTTAAGCTTATAACAGATATTGAATAGGAGAGAAGGCGTTATTCAAATATCATTTTATATGGCCTTTCTATTGCCTCTTTGATCTGATCAATAGAAAAGTTTCTGCTGAACTGAAAGTATTGTTTTCCCTCAAAATATATTAGAACAGAAGGAACTGTAAAAATTCTGTTTTGAGCTGCAACTTCTGGTGATGAAATCGTATTGCAGTAGATTAATTTAATTTCAGGGAACGTAGAATGAACCAATTGCTCAACCTTAGGCAGTAAGACTTTACAGACCGAACAGTTTTCGTGAGAGAAGTAAAAAATAACAGATCTGTTATTTCTTACCTCCTCCATAAATTCATTATAATTATTTACCGTTTGCATCTTATTAAAACTGACCTGTGCTTAACATTACAAGAGTGCAACCATGCACAACTTCAATATTGTTTTTCTCTGCTAAAAGCTCTAACTCCTTATTTTCAGTTCCCGGATTAAAAATAATTCGTTTGGGTTGCAAAGAAGCTATAATATCAAAGTATTTCGCCTGATGTTTTGGTCCAATATAGAGCGTTACTGTATTGATATCTGCCGTGTCTAATACCTCTGTTTGAATAGGAATTTCATCAACAATGCCAGCCTTGTTACCAACAGCAACAATTGGATGGTTGTTCAGAGCTAGTTTCTTGATCGCCATATTGGAATATCTTTGAGGATTTTCACTGGCTCCTATTACCAAAGTTTTCTTTTTAACCATGACACAATAATTTAATATTTATAGCTTGCAAATATAATAATTCTGTAATTAAACAATAATATGTAGATATCTATATGTTTATTTTTGAATTAAAACTGTTGCGTAAGCTGCAATACCTTTTTGTTCTCCCACAAAACCAAGTTTTTCTGTTGTGGTTGCTTTAATGGCAACATCGTCAATATCTATATCCATCACATTGGCAAGCACCTTCTGCATTTCAGGAATTAAGTCTTTTAGCTTTGGTTTTTCGAGGCAAATAGTGGAGTCAATATTGTTTATTTTATAACCTTTTGTTGCTATGATTTCAACTGTTCTTTTTAATAGGATTTTGCTATCAATGCCTTTAAAATCATTGGATGTATCCGGAAAATGAAAGCCAATATCTCTCATGTTAGCAGCACCCAACAAAGCATCGCAAATAGCATGAATGAGTACATCGCCATCCGAATGACCTATTGATCCTTTTTCAAAAGGAATATGAATACCTCCAATCCACAATTCTTCGTTAAAACCTAGTTGATGTACATCATACCCAAAACCTACTCTTAATTTCATAATTTAACCTTTCAAATTTTAGCAAAAAAAAGTCCTGAACTTGATCAAGTTCAGGACTACAAATATATAAGTTATTAATTAGCGTTTATCTTCTTCCGCCTAGTTCATCAAAATTAAGACCTAAAGTAAAACGAATTGTGTTTGCTAATGGATTATTTGAAGCCATAGTAATAATATAAGATGCATCAATTGTAAGCATATTAAATTTAATACCAGCTCCGGCAGTTGCAAATTTACCATTGCCTAAAGATTCATCTTCATGATAATATCCTGCTCTTAATGCAAACTGATCAGAATAAATATACTCAGCACCTACTGAAATCATTAAATCTTCTACGGCGAAATCTCCAAAAGATTTAAAGAATGAGGCAGGAACAGAAATGTCTTCGTTGTTTTCGTTTTCAGATAGTTTAGCAACCATTTGACGATATACATCAATGGTAAAACCAATCTTATTATATCTGTCTACCTCAGTTGTGTAAGCACCTCCTAAACGCAATCTTGCAGGTAAGAAGTCCTGAGTATTACCATCGTCATAAGAAATTTTTGAACCAATATTTGTGATGTTTAAACCAGCAGCAATATCGCCTCTTCGTCCGCCCCATTTCACATCATTTCTGTAGTAGAAATTTAAATCAGCAGCAAAAGCATTTCCAGGAACGCCTTCTGTTCCACTACCATTGGTAATGTCAGAACGAATATATCTGAAGGCAACAGACCCTGAAATATTGTCGGAAAGCTTTCTTGAGTAAGCTGCATCAATAGCAAACTCATTAGGTTTACCTGTAGAGATAGCAGTACCAGCTTCGTCGGTAAAAGTGATGTTTCCTAAAGAGAAATATCTTAAAGATGCACTTACTGTTTGCATTTTATCAATTCTCTTAAAGTAGGTAAGATAAAGAAGATTGATATCGTTAACCAGGTTTCTTAACCATGGCGTATACGACAATGAAGCTCCCATATCCTGATCAAGAAATGCGTATTTTGCAGAGTTCCAATGCTGAGAGTTTACGTCAGGAGTAGTGGCCACACCGGCATCACCCATAGCACCACCACGCGATTCGGGGGTGATATTTAAGAATGGAGTTGCAGTTGGCATTACAATACTTCTTTCTATTGTGTTTTGAGCTTTAATATTGAACTGTATCATGATTAATGATACAACAACCATAAACTTTAATGATGTTCTATACATAAATTTAATTGTTTTCTTTCTGATATAAACTACAAAGGTAAACTCATAAAAATAAATTTTATTATGGGCTTACAACAATTTTTCCTGAAACTTTACCTTTTCTTCCTGTTTCAGAGTTAATAATAATTTCATAAAGGTACATTCCCGGTCTTAAATCAACGTTCCATTCAACCGGAGGAATTGTATTGAATAAAGATACAACAGATTCATCCATTTGAGAAACTAAATCTCCATTTTTAGAATAGATGTTAATAGTAAGGTTTAATATGGAGTTTGGTTCATCATGTTCAAAATAGAAATATGCTGTTTCTCCTGAGGTTACAGGATTAGGATATACTTTTGAATTTTCGATTACAACAGCGCTTTCGTTATCAGTGTTAATTGAAATACTTGCACTTGAGGAATTGTTGAAAACATCCCATGCTTTAATAGTAATCGTATGAGAACCAGATTCAAGTTGAGGTAGTTGATATGTAATAGTCCCTCGTTGATAATTATTTATTTCAGGATTGTAATAAGAATTTAAGATAATAGGATTACTATTGTTTCCATCTACTACACAGGTAATATCATGACCAATACCATTTCCTGTAGTATTAATGCCACTCTCATCAAACAGATTAATAAACAAAACAGGGGTAGGACCCATTTCTGTTAGGCCTTCCTGGTTTGCAAAAAGTGATATTTCCGGACCTTTTGTATCCTGATCTGCATTGTCACTAAATCCACCTATGGTAATTTCATTAAATGATCCAAAGGCTTCATTGTTATCTTCAGATGAGGCATAATAACTCACTTTTCCATAATCAGAATTGTATCTGATATCTTTGGGTACTATAAACTCACATTCAAACAGACCATTTACCACTTCTGATTTTCCACTAAATACCTTAGTGGTATAATCTTCAAATTGGAAAACGCCCTGATTGGTATTGTTGAGAGTCGATATTAAGGATCTTTTGTCATAGATTGATACGTAAACTTCCCCATTAAAGTCAGGACGGAAATTACCGTTTATATCTGTGATTTCTCCTTTAATAGTATTAAGACTAAGCGCACTTAGTTCATCTATGTCATCATCAACAGAAACGTTGTTTAGAGATAATGTCTTTACAAATTGATGAGGATAGATCAATTTTAAAGCCGGATCACCAAGTAAAGTGAAATTTAGTTTGTTAACACTTGAACCAGAGTTGTGCTTGGTTCTTTTCATAATTTCACCTAGCGTTAATGGTTCCCCATTCTCATCCAATTCAAACACATTATCGTAAAAACTATTGTTTACTTTATAATTTAAGCTTGAATATACAATTCGGGTTGTTGTAAAGAGTGCAATACCTCCACCTAATTCATGAGTAAAAATTAGCTCGCCGGCTGAATTATTTTCGTGATTGTCAAATCTGCTAAATTCGCATGTGGCCGTAACAAAAACAGGTAACTTGTTATAGTTCTGCCATTGCTCAATGCTTTCTATGGTAATTACTCTCTCGTGAGCAAGAGCTTCAGGGCCACCATGACCAGTGTAATTAAATATTAAAGTACCCTCATGAATAGCTTCCTCTATTTTTTCTTCAACGTCAGGGAATTTTGCATTTGTTGAAGATTGAATCTTTTCATACGCATCAAAATATACTTTGTTGATATTAAATTGCGGATATAATGAATTAACTTTTTCAGCTAATTTGTTGGCATCATCCATGTGTATATTACTGTCTCCATCGTCACCGACAAATGTTACTTTACTTTTCCATGAATCTAAAGCCTGATTATAAAGGTATCTGTAAGTTTTATCCACAGCATTTTTTGCTTCAGTTAATGTGTTAACCGGGAAACGACCAATACCTATGTCAATCTTTTCTGAAGTAATAGAACTTCCTTCGTCATCATCCAATAAACCAAAATAATCATCACTTACATATGAATTGGTCTGATGAATAGAGTTGTCAGATTCATAAGTAATAATCTTACCAAAATCAGAACCTGGTCTGTTATCATAAGAACCATCTCCAAAAAGCAATAAATTTTTAGGCTTAAGATTTTCATCATCCCCGGCTCTGTCGTAAAACATTTTTGCAAAACTTCTGATGGCTGTAACATCCGGTTTTCCTGAAGAGAATTCGTTGTAAATCTGGTTCGTTGTAACAACGGTGTATGTTAATCCATTATATTCCTGATGGATTTTTCCTAATCGTTCTGCTTCATTTATAAAATCAGGGTGACAAACAATTAGATAATCTACATTTTCAAGTCCGTGCAAATTCTGATTGTCAACATCTCCAACCAGAGTAGGTGTTGGAAAGGAACCTGATGGATTAAATGCTACAAACTCCTTTGCCTCTTTGGTGATATAGTTAAAAGTTAAACTGTTATTGTTTATTTCAGTTGTAATGTTAGACGGTTTAAGAGGATTTGTAACATCCCAAACTATCAAAGAGCCAGATACGTCTTCAATGTTAAATTTCAAATGTTCCTCAAACTGATTAGGATTAGCATATCTGAAGCGAAGCTCATCGGCTTCAAATTTTAAATTACGTACGGCATTTATTGTAATGTAATCCAAATAACCAATAGAGTTGGTTGTTTGAGCTTCATATTTTAAAGCAATACTAACATCGTCATTGCCAGGTGTAAAACTGGTACTAATAATACCTTCGCGAGCAAAATAGCTCAGGTGGTCAGACGTATTCACACTTGAAATAATTCTGCTACCTATTTCAGCATTGTTGTATAATGCTTTAAAAGTGGCATTGTTACCTGATTTACTTGCTAATGCTATGTATACTTGAGCGTTGATGCTAGGGTCGATATTAGAAAATGAAAAAGAAAAATCCTGAGTAGGGGCGTCATAATATTCAAACTTTTCACCAAACCATTTATTACCGGAGCCAAATAAATTGATATTGTTCTCTTCATGATAATCATAATCTACGAAGTTGTTTATTTCCGTATCATAAGAATTGGTTTGTAATGAAGAATTTTCAATTGTTTCTGAGCCAACTGACTTTTCGCTAATAAAATAATAGGAATAATTACTAAAAGGATGTTTTGTATGTGTATACATTCTTCTGGTATAGTCGTATTTCCATACAACTGGACCTTCGGCGAAAAAATAAACAGCATTATTGTAATGCCAAATGGCATTTTCTACTAAATCATCTTCACGGTATTCATTATTCTTTTGAGGGATCAGTTTACCTCCATTTCCATATATACCAACATTTTGAGGATTGGAAATTCCCCATTGTTCTAATTGGTTATAGGTAATTTTATAAATACCTGTTTTATCAACTCTGATCTTTTTCCAATTTCCACTACTCAAAACAGAATTGATGGCATACTGACTTGTTGTTGATGCAGCTTTTAATGTAGTTTTATTGTTTAATCGATATTCAATATTAATATTAAAGGAGACTAATTTTTGAAAAGATGAGGCTGTCTTCTCTTTCTTAAGCGGAATAATATTTACATCTGTATAAAACTGATTGCCTGAATGTGAAATGTTATGATGTATGATTACACTATCTGAAATAGGTGAATCTTTGTAATGAGCATGTTCTTCTGGTAAAGGCCATATAAACTTTACATCAGTCAGGTAAATTTTAATAGTCTGAATGTCTGCGTTTAATGGAAGAGGGAAGCTTTCAAAATATGAAGGCAGATTTGATTCTTCATCAAAGCCATCCATACCAGTAAAATTAAACATGAGATTGTCATTTTCTCCATCAGAGATTTTAAAAGGAGTATCCCATTCAATTTTACGATTGAATGATAACTTTTCCTGTCCCAGAAGATTTATTGAAAAAAGAAGCAGACATCCCCACAGCCCTAACTTATATATATTCATTGTCATTATAATTTACCAACACACTTATTAAACGTATTTTGTGCCAAACTTGTTTTAAGTTCACAAAAATAAAAAAACACGAAATATAAAACTTATTAATACCAAATCAAGTTTTTAAACGTTAGTAAAGAAACATTATTGTAAAAAATGAGTTATTTTAAACGGGTTATTTTCAAATAAAACACAAAAAAACTTTAAAGAATAATTTTTTGATTATAACCTTTTTCTATTTTTGCAGTATAAGGCTCAAGATGCATTATTAAATAATGTGTTTTTTAAAACCTTGAAATAAGAAAACTTTAAGATTATATTTCGCTATGAAGCTTAAAACTAGATTTTATTACATTGCACTTGCATTAAGCTTGTTTACCATAACATCTTGTAGTAAAGGTGGTTCTGGTAATGTTTCATCAGTAACAGGTTGGGAGTATAATACTCCGGACAATGGTGGATTTGAATATTATGCAGGATACGAGCAAAATGTTGGTCCCGGTTTACGTTTTGTTGAAGGTGGTACCTTTATCATGGGTAGAGTGGAACAAGATGTTCTATACGATTGGAATAATGTTCCAAGAAGAGTAACCGTTCCTTCATTTTACATGGATGAAACTGAGGTTAGAAACGTTGACTACAGAGAATATTTATATTGGATAAACAGAGTATTTATTGATTACCCTGAGGTATACAAAAAAGCGCTTCCTGATACATTGGTATGGCGTAGTCCTCTAGGTTACAATGAACCTTATGTAGAAAATTATCTTCGTCATACTGCTTATAGTGAATATCCAGTAGTAGGAGTTAACTGGTTACAAGCTTCAGATTTTTGTCAGTGGAGAACAGACCGTGTTAACGAAAAGATATTGATTGATTTAGGTGTCCTTGAGATGGATGTTAATCAACAAGGAGAAAATAACTTTAATACAGAGGCTTATTTATTAGGACAATATGATGGTATTGCAGGTAAAAAACCAATGCCGGATTTAGATCCAAACAAAGATAGTCGTAGAGTACGTTGGGAAGATGGTATTTTATTACCACGTTATCGCCTCCCAACTGAAGCTGAATGGGAATATGCAGCTTTAGGTTTAATCGGAAACTCTCAGGAAGAAAGATTAACAAACAGAAGAATCTATCCTTGGGATGGTCATATTACCAGAAACGCAGATCAAAAAGAGCGTGGAAAAATGATGGCCAACTTTGTTAGAAGCCGAGGTGACTATATGGGTATGGCTGGAGACTTAAACGATGGTGGTGATATCACTGTAGATGTTCATTCATATTATCCAAATGACTACGGTTTATACTGTATGGCTGGTAATGTTAATGAGTGGGTTGCTGATGTTTATCGTCCACTTTCTTTTGATGAAGTAGATGAGTTTAGCCCATTCCGTGGTAACGAGTTTAAAACTAAAGTTCTTGATGAAGAAGGTTATGTTGTTGAGAAAGATAGTTTAGGTAGAATCAGATATCGTTCAGAAACTGATAAAGATATCTTAGATAGAAAGAACTACCGTACTTCAGATAACAGAAACTTTGCAGATGGTGACGCTGGTTCAAATATTAATCCTGCCAGTGAATGGTTGGATAACGAGCAAGATACTAAAGATATGTACGGTGCTCATACAGGAACTATGGGATCACTTATCTCAGATAGAACTCGTGTTTACAAAGGAGGTTCTTGGAGAGACAGAGCATATTGGTTAAGTCCTGGTACTCGCAGATATTTAGATGAGCGTGAATCAAGAGATGATTTAGGATTTAGATGTGCAATGACTCGTGTAGGAAGTCCGATTCAAGGAAAATAATAGCGAATTATTAAATATTTTCAAGAAGGCTAACTTTTTAAGTTAGCCTTTTTTTATTTTTGTTTCATGATGAATGAATCAAGTATATAAGAATTCACCTTTTATATTAAGCATAGCATTAACAGGTGAGTTCAAGCATATCTTTGAAAAATAAATTTTAGGCAGATGCATATTTCAGATATATATAGTTTATTCCTGAATTCAACAGGAGTTTGTACAGATACGCGTTCTATTAGTAAGAATAGCCTATTTTTTGCATTAAAGGGAGCAAATTTTAATGGAAATACATTTGCCCGCCAGGCCATAGAGCAAGGAGCATCATATGCTATTGTTGATGAAATAGAGGGGGATAAGAGTGATAAAATAATAGTTGTTGATGATGTGCTTAAAACGCTTCAGAAATTGGCTCATTACCATCGAAAACAATTAAATATACCTATTTTAGGGATAACCGGTACAAACGGGAAAACAACTACAAAAGAACTTATAAAAGCCGTTTTAGAAACAACTCATAAAGTATTTGCAACCCAGGGGAATTTGAATAATCATATTGGGGTTCCTCTAACCCTGCTGTCAATGGATGAAAATACTGAGATTGGCATTGTGGAAATGGGAGCTAACCATCCGGGTGAGATTGAATTTTTATGTAATATAGCTGATCCTGATTATGGTATCATTACCAATGTAGGAAAAGCTCATTTAGAGGGTTTTGGTTCTTTTGATGGTGTTAAACGTACCAAATCTGAACTATACAGGCATATAGAAGCTAAGCGAGGTGGTTTGTTTGTTAACTCTGATAATCTGCATTTAAAAGAGATGTTAAAAACCGGTGCTACTTTATATACTTACGGCAGAGAAAGTTTTAATAAAGTAGTTTTGTGCGAACTGTTTCAAAGTGATTTTTTAGCTTTCGCTTGTAGTATTAATTGCAGCGAACTTGAAATAAATACCAATTTGGTTGGGAATTATAATGTTGAAAATGTTTTGGCAGCAATAACCATTGGTTCTTTTTTTAAGGTTACCAGAGGAAATATAGCTAAGGCACTGGCAAATTATAAACCAACAAACAACAGGTCGCAGTTGGAAATTACCTCAAAAAATAAGGTGTTGTTTGATGCATATAATGCAAATCCAAGTAGTATGGAGGTAGCTTTAAGAAACTTTATTTCAATGGCCGGAGATAAAAAAGTGGTCATTTTAGGTGAAATGAAGGAGTTGGGGGAGGATAGTGTAAAGGAACATAAAAAACTGGTTAATTTTTTACATCATAAGCAATTGAAAGTTATTTTGGTTGGTGAGAGTTATAAAGAATTAATTGATGGTACACCATTTACATATTTGGCAAATGTGGATGAGCTTAGTGAATTTTTAACTCAGAAGCCACTTTTGAAATCATTTATTTTGGTTAAAGGTTCAAGAAGTAATCGTTTAGAGAAGATTAAAGAATTGCTGTGATTATTTTTAATCCAGTTTATTCAATTCCGCAAGGTCTGAAAATTGATGCTTTTTATGCATGAAAAACTGTGCTACAATTGAATGGGGATATATTTCTTTATGATTGTAGATTGTAGCAAGTTTTTGGTTCTCTTTTCGCTTGTGATACATTATCCTGAAATTGCTGTAAAATACAAAGTGGGCCATTAGTACAGAATAAAAGTTTCTGAATTCACCGGAAATAAGAAATTTAGCAGCAGCAATACCATCTAACAATAAACGCTGAAGTAATTTTATAAATAATTGATTAGGAGACAGGTTTTTTGTAAGTAAATATAAGTTGTTTCTAAAGTTTAAATATACTTTTCTTGGATTGTTGTAATCAAGCGTGGCTCCTCCTAAATGGAAGACTTCACTGTTTGCTACATAGCGAATATTCCATCCACGGTTTTTTAATCGCCAGCATAAATCAATCTCTTCCATATGAGCAAAGAAGTCTTCATCTAAACCTCCGAGGTTAAAATAAAGCTCTTTTCTAATCATCATGGCCGCACCGCTGGCCCAAAAAATATCTGCAGATTGATTGTATTGTCCATTGTCCTCTTCTACTTCATTGAAGATTCTTCCTTTGCAAAAAGGATATCCATATCTGTCAATATAACCTCCGGCAGCACCTGCATACTCAAATAATTCAGGTTTACGATAGCTTTTTATCTTGGGTACACAAACTGCGGTTTGAGGATTTTCATCCATTTCTTTTATTAATGGCTCTATCCAGTTTTTGGCAGGGGCAACATCAGAATTTAAAAGAACCAGATAGTCTGCATCAACTTGTTTTAATGCTCTGTTATAACCACCTGTAAAACCATAGTTTTTATCCAGAACTATGGTTTTTACCGTAGGGAAATCTCTTTTTATGAGTTGGAGTGACTGATCTGAAGATGCATTATCAGCTACAATTACTTCTACTCCCGGATAAGCTGAGTTTTCAACTACCTGAGGAAGGAATTTTTGCAGGAGTTTTTCTCCATTCCAGTTTAATATTACAATGGCTGTTTTGGACATTATTTCACTTTAAAATTAGGATCAGAGTGTTTCCAACGATTGTGTGTCCAAAGCCAGTATTCAGGTTTTTCCTTGATGATATTTTCCAAGTGCTTCACATGTGTTTTAGTTATTTCATATTCCTTGCACTCTTTAGGATTTTCGATTAATGGTTCCACAACAATGCAGTAATGTCCTCTTTTAATCTTATCAAACCTTAAAAAAACAATCGGGTCGTTGGTTTTTGCAGGCATTTTTTCTCCACCTAAATGAACTGGAGTCATCTGGTTTAAAAACATGGTTTGGTATTGTATTTTTGATTTGCTGGGAGATTGGTCAGCTAATAAACCAAGAAGAAATCGTGTTCCTTCTTTTTTCATTTGAATTACTGATCTGAATGAAGTTTTCATAGGGAAGTTATAGGATCCCCATCTAGACCTCAGTTTAAGCATAAACTCATCGTAAGGTTTGCTTTTTAAAGGATGATAAATTGCACATCCATGGAGTTTAACGAATAAATTGATGGAAGGAACCCATTCCCATGTGCCATAGTGAGCCATGATGGCGTAAACGTCTTTCCCTTCATCGTAATATTTGTCGAGCAACTCACCGTTTTTAACGCTTATTCTTTTTCGAATTTGCTTTTCACTTATTCTGTAAAGCTTAAAGGTTTCAAAAAACGCATCGCAAAAATTATGATAGAACTTGTGGGCAATATCTTTTATTTCCTGATCTGATTTTTCAGGGAAGGCATTACGAAGGTTTTTGTATACCAGCTTTTTTCGATATCCGATTGCTAATACGATATAATAAAACAGATCTGATAAAAGATATAGAAACCAGAAAGGTAAGAAGCCTAACTGTTTAATAAAAAACAGACCAATTTTTGTACCTATGTTATTCATCTATTAATTTGCTTGTTAAATAAGACAGAGATCTTAATGTGTTTAAGAATTTGTGTCTTGTAGCCTGAAATATTTGTGTGAAGGTTTGACAGATTTATTCATTCATGAGTGAGGTAACAACATCTTTAAATTCATCAAACATTAACGAATTGCCGGAAATAATACCACGTCCGTAAATATAATCATCACCACCCTTTAAATCGCAGTTTTTTCCACCGGCTTGTTGAACAATAAAAGCACCGGCTGCCACATCGTAAGGTTTTAAATCATACTCGTAAAAACCATCGAATCTGCCGCAGGCAACATAGGCTAAGTCTGTTGCTGCAGAACCTAATCTGCGCAAACCATGAGAATTTCTCATGAAATAATCCATGGTTTTATTGAACCCTTCAATCTTACTAAAGTTTGAATAAGGAAATCCTGTTGCAATTAAACTATCACTAATGGTAGGTGCTTCAGAAGTTACAATTTCCTTGCCGTTTAAATAGGCAGGAGCGCCTTTCCAACTATAAAAGCACTCGTTTAAACCTAACTCGTAAACCACACCCAGAACCATCTCTTTTTTGTATTCCAGCGCAATACTAATGGCAAAAGGAGAGAGTCCATGAATAAAATTAGTGGTACCATCAATAGGATCAACAATCCAGTTGTATTCTTCTCCAACCTTTTCAGAAGTTCCTTCTTCGGCAACAAAACCTGCTTCAGGAAGCATTTCAGACAAACCTTTCACTAAGCGCTCTTCGCTGCCTTTGTCAATGTGAGTAACAAAATCGTTTTTTCCTTTAGCTTCTATTCTCTTGCTTTTAGATGATTCTTCAAGAATATATTTTCCTGTGCTTTTAGCCAGGTCGATTACTGATTGACAAAGGGTTGAAAGATCCATATTAGTAATAGTTTAAATTCTAGTTTATTATAGTTGCATCAAAAACAAATTCATCTGCAATAAATGCATTTAATTTTACTGAATGAATTTGATTTTTTAATTCTTCACGATAAGGAACTCTTACTTTTAAATAGTTTTCGGTATAACCATTCATAAAGCCATTGTTGTTACTACCTTCAAAAAGAACCTTACCTTCAGTACCTTCAAATTTTGAATAAAAGAATCTGGTCTTTTTATCGGATACTTCATGTAAGATCTGGCTTCGGGTTTTGCGATCATTAACAGGAACAATATGCTCAATAGTAAGCGCTTTGGTGTTTGGACGTTCAGAATATGTAAACACATGCAGTTGTGAAATATCCTGCTCCTTAATAAAGTTCATGGCATCGTTAAAATGCTCTTCTGTTTCTCCACGAACACCAACAATAACATCAACACCAATAAAAGCATGTGGCATTAATGATTTAATTGTTTTTATTCTGTCAGCAAATAGTTCACGAGTGTACTTTCTTTTCATTAGAGCCAAAACCTTGTTTGATCCTGATTGAAGGGGTATATGAAAATGCGGCATAATTTTTTCAGATTTTGCAACAAAATCAATAATCTCATTGGTTAAAAGATTGGGCTCTATACTTGATATTCTGTATCTTTTAACACCTTCTACTTTTTCAAGCTCCTTAATTAAATCAAAAAAAGTTTCGTTTGTACTCTTTCCAAAATCACCAATGTTAACTCCAGTAAGAATAATTTCCTGGGCACCCTCGGCTACAGCTTTCTTAGCTAATTCAACAGTAGTTTTTACATCGGCATTTCTACTCTTTCCTCTGGCTAATGGAATCGTACAATACGAACAGAAATAATCACAACCATCCTGAACTTTAAGGAAAGTTCGTGTTCTGTCTCCAATGGAATAGGAAGGAAAAAACTCCTTGTTGGTAGTTATTTTTCCTGCATGAATTTCTCCGGAAGCTTTCTTTTGTAGATCTCCCAGGTAATCGGACATTCTGAATTTTTCGTTTGAACCTAAAACCAAATCAACACCTGGCATTTCAGATATTGTTTTGGGTTTAAGCTGTGCAAAACAACCTGTAACCACAACAAAGGCATTTGGATTTTGCTTTATTGCCTTTTTTATGGCCTGGCGACATTTTTTATCTGCAATTTCTGTAACAGAACAAGTGTTAATTACATAAACATCTGCAAAGTCATCGTATTTAACCTTTATAAATCCTTCACTAATCAAAGACCTTGCAATAGTGGATGTTTCACTAAAATTTAATTTACACCCCAGTGTATGAAAGGCCACCTTCTTCTCTAAAAACAATGATTTATCGATCATTTCTCCTCTAATAAATTTTAAAATAAATGTCGGGGTAATTCGTCTTGTTTGTTTGTCTTGCAAAAAGCGCTCAAAGATAGTTAAAAGAGTTTAACCCTAAAAAGAAAAGGGTTGAAATGCCTTATTCCAACCCTCTATTTAAGATTATTTAAATAGTTCTATAACAAATCACTTGCAAGTTCAGCTAAATAGCTTCGTTCTCCTTTAACCAGATTTACATGTGCAAATACATCCTGACCCTTCATTTTTTCAGTCAGATAAGCCAGTCCGTTGGATGTTTTATCCAAATAAGGTGAATCAATTTGCTCTATATCACCTGTAAAGATAATTTTTGTTCCGTCACCGGCTCTGGTGATGATGGTTTTTACTTCGTGAGGAGTAAGGTTCTGAGCTTCGTCAACAATGAAATACACATCCGACAAACTTCGTCCTCTGATATATGCCAGTGGTGTTATAATGAGCATACCATCTCTTTGCATTTCCTCAATTAAAATGTTCTCGCGACTTTTGTTTCCATGGCTGCCTTTAATAACCGTTAAATTATCAAACAAAGGTTGCATGTACGGACCAATCTTATCGTTAACATCGCCAGGAAGAAAACCTAAATCACGATTAGATAAAGGAACTATAGGCCGGGCTAATAATATCTGTTTAAAACTTTTGTTTTGTTGAAGGGCTGCTGCAAGGGCTAATAATGTTTTACCGGTACCTGCTTTTCCTGTTAAAGAAACCAATTTGATTTCGGGATTTGTTAAGGCATCCAATGAAAAAGTTTGTTCTGCATTACGGGGGTCAATACCAAAGCAACTGTGTTTTTCAACTCTAACAATCATTTCCTGAAACGGATCATATTTTGCCAATACACTTTGATTTGCATTTCGTAAAACAAAATATTGATTTGCAGGCATATCCTGTATCGGAAAATCATTTTTAGCAATACCGTTGGAATTGTAAAGCTTATCTATGGTTCCGGCATCAAACTCTTCATAAATACGAACGCCTTTTTCAAGAACATCAATGTTTTTTACTTTATCAGTTTCATAGTCTTCACTGTTTAAACCTAAGGACTTGGCTTTCATTCTGAGGTTAATGTCCTTGGTAACCAGAGTAACAATTCTTGTTTTAAACTCTTCTTTAATATGAAGTGCGATGGCAAGTATTCTGTGGTCAGGAGATTTTTCAAAAAAAGAATCCTGCATTGTTTGCGTAAAAGGTTTACCTGTAGCAACAAATAATTTTCCATGTTTATTACCAAGAGAAACACCTTCTTTAAATAATTGCTCCCCTGAAATATTATTTAAATCGCGAACAAATTCTCTGGCCTGATAGTTAATCTGGTCATTACCTTTTTTAAATTTATCTAATTCTTCGAGTACAACAATTGGTAAAATCACATCGTTATTTTCGAAGTTGTATATACATTTGTGATCGTGTAAAATCACGTTAGTATCTAAAATAAAGATCTTACGTTTTTTAGGCATACTCAGAGGTTTTTAGTTCAACATTCTTAAAGTTATTTATTTTTAAATAAAAAACTTAGTGTTTGACTAATATTATGTAAAAAATTAAAGTGAACAGAATATGACATATCAAGAGGTTTTAGAGTTTATGTTTTCGCAACTTCCAATGTATCAGCGATCAGGTAAAGCTGCCTATAAAGCTAACCTGGATAATACGCTAAAACTTGATGAGTATTTTAACCATCCCCACCAAAAATTTAAAACCATTCATGTGGCAGGAACCAATGGAAAAGGTTCTGTTTCGCATTCACTGGCTTCAGTTTTACACACAGCAGGCTATAAAGTAGGATTGTATACTTCGCCTCATTTAAAAGATTTCAGAGAGCGGATAAAAATTAATGGAACATGTATTCCGGAGCCGGATGTTATTGCTTTTATTTCAGAAAATCAAAAGATGATAGAAGATGTTAAGCCATCTTTTTTTGAAATGACTGTAGCTATGGCATTTGATTATTTTGCTAAAAGTAATGTTGATATAGCTGTGATAGAAGTTGGATTAGGAGGGAGGTTGGATTCAACAAATATTATACTTCCGGAATGTTCGGTTATTACAAATATAGGCCTGGATCATATTGCTTTGTTAGGTAATACAATAGATTTAATTGCCAGAGAAAAAGCTGGAATTATCAAGGCGGGAGTGCATGTCGTAATTGGTGAACATAATGATGTAACCAAACCCATATTTGAAAGTGTTGCGATAAACAATAATGCACCCATTTATTTTGCTTCGGATGAGTTTGATATTCCTGTTGCAATGAGAAGTGTTGATAACAAACAGGTTTTTCAGGTTTATAAAAACGATCAGTGTGTATATGAAAATTTGCAGTTGGATTTGTTGGGTATTTATCAAAAAAAGAACTTAAAAACGATTCTTCAAACCATTGAAGTGTTGAAAGAAAAGAAATTTGCAATTTCAAAGGATGATATTTTTAAAGGGCTGAAAAATGTAGTAAAAAATACTGGATTACTGGGTAGATGGCAGATTTTGGGAGCAAATCCGGCAATAATTTGTGATACGGGACATAATGAAGATGGAGTAAAAGAAATTGTAGCGCAATTAAGCAATACTGCATTCAAAAAACTACATATTATTTGGGGTATGGTAAACGATAAGGATATTAATTCAGTATTAGCATTGCTGCCAAAAAATGCACAATACTATTTTGTGAAGCCAAATATTCCTCGAGGGCTCGAAGCAAAAGAACTAAAAAAGGTAGCCGAAAAATATGGATTATCGGGAAATGATTACATAGATATATCTGAAGCCATAAAAAAATCAAAAAAAAATGCATCGTCTAATGATTTGATATTCATAGGTGGAAGCACCTTTGTTGTAGCTGATGTTGTATAATTTTTTCAAAAAAAATTTGCAAATACAAAAAAGACCTGTACATTTGCATCGCTTTTGAAAACAGAAGTAACACTAACAAAGGTTAGCCGTTAAGTTTTCGTTAAAAGTAGTTTTGTGGGGCGGTTAGCTCAGTTGGTTCAGAGCACTTGGTTTACACCCAAGGGGTCGGGGGTTCGACTCCCTCACCGCCCACTTTAAAGGAACACCGATATATATCGGGCGATTAGCTCAGTTGGTTCAGAGCACTTGGTTTACACCCAAGGGGTCGGGGGTTCGACTCCCTCATCGCCCACTTTAAAGGAAAACAAATATATATCGGGCGATTAGCTCAGTTGGTTCAGAGCACTTGGTTTACACCCAAGGGGTCGGGGGTTCGACTCCCTCATCGCCCACTCAACCTTACAAAAGTAGTGAGGTTTTTTTTTGAAAGAATGCGAAAGTAGCTCAGTTGGTAGAGCACGACCTTGCCAAGGTCGGGGTCGCGGGTTCGAGCCCCGTCTTTCGCTCCAAGGATGCTCGAGTGGTG
>NZ_JAPDPJ010000319.1 GCF_026013605.1 Plebeiibacterium sediminum | reverse complement strand
CTTAAAAATATTATTATTAATATGATATGAATAATAATAATATTTTTAGGGTAAGATCAATGTGACCATTTAAAATAAACATTATCACATTAAACAGATTTTTCAAGCTATAGTTATGGTTTTCGTCCGGCACGTAATACGCAACAAGCAGTAGGTAAAGCCCTTTCTTATATTAATTCAGACTATCAGCATATTGTTGAAATTGACCTGAAAGAATTCTTTGACAGGGTGGATCATACCTTGCTGTTGCAATTGCTGTATCGTAAAATTAAATGCAAACACACCATGTGTTTGATACGCAGATGGCTTAGAGCACCACTTTTAAAGGATGGTAAACTACATAAGCGACGTATAGGAGTACCTCAAGGAAGCCCTATCAGTCCGTTATTGTCAAACATTGTTCTTCATGAACTGGATCTGAAAATGGAGCAATTAGGCTTACGCTTTG
>NZ_JAPDPJ010000318.1 GCF_026013605.1 Plebeiibacterium sediminum | reverse complement strand
AAAGAGGTTTGTTGTAAAACATAAACTGTATGTTTTTACCACCAAGGCTCTAAGACACAGAGGGGTTTACGAACTATTTTGTTATTTTATTATTCATTATGATACAGGATGCAATCAGGTGATTTAAGATCTTTGAGTCTTGGGGCCTTGGTGGTTATATTATAAAATACCTCAAGCTAGCGCGGAAATAATTTCCGTGCAATAATCAAGCTGCAAATCAATCTCATAAATTGTAAATTTAAACTGTTTATTTTTTAAGACAATAGATAAGGAATTGTATTCCGGGCAGTATTACCATATAGGCTTTTAGATAATAGCAGACCATTGATACCGGATTAAAAACACATACTCCATTCAAATGATTATAAATCCTTGTACAAACTATAAGTTCGGCATAGCGTCTCGCTATGTCGTATAAGAAAAGGCCTCTGGCCTTAGCAAAAATCATG
>NZ_JAPDPJ010000317.1 GCF_026013605.1 Plebeiibacterium sediminum | reverse complement strand
TGATGTTTTTTTATCATCAATTGACTACTGCACAAAACAAAATTAATATAGAACTTAGATACGACCAAATATTTGTATCTAACATAAATGCGCAGAACAGCCCTTATCCTAGTAATAATGATTCAGGAAACTCATTAAGAGTACTAGCAGGATATCATATAAATAATTATCTAAATGTTAATGCAGGTTTGGGGTTAGATAACTACAATGATGTTTTTTATGGCACAAACACATTACCTATTGTTGCTAATATTAAATACTCAATAGGGGGGAAACCTAAAGGTATATTTCTAATGTTAGAAGGTGGTCCCCAAATTAAATTGTCAGATAGTTTTGATAAAGGGTATATGTTCCTTGTCGCAATTGGATATAAAATAAAACTTAGTCGACTACTAAGGTTGAATTTTATGGGAGGTTATAATTTTCAAAAATCTACTGAAGGTCTTAATATTT
>NZ_JAPDPJ010000316.1 GCF_026013605.1 Plebeiibacterium sediminum | reverse complement strand
TGATGTTTTTTTATCATCAATTGACTACTGCACAAAACAAAATTAATATAGAACTTAGATACGACCAAATATTTGTATCTAACATAAATGCGCAGTACAGCCCTTATCCTAGTAATAATGATTCAGGAAACTCATTAAGAGTACTAGCAGGATATCATATAAATAATTATCTAAATATTAATGCAGGTTTGGGGTTAGATAACTACAATGATGATTTTTATGGCACAAACACAATACCTATTGTTGCTAATATTAAATACTCAATAGGGGGGCAACTTCTAGGTGTATTTCTAATGTTAGAAGGTGGACCTCAAATTAAATTGTCAGATAGTTTTGATAAAGGGTATATGTTCCTAGGCGCAATTGGATATAAAATAAAACTTAGTCGACTACTAAGGTTGAATTTTATGGGAGGTTATAATTTTCAAAAATCTACTGAAGGTCTTAATATTT
>NZ_JAPDPJ010000315.1 GCF_026013605.1 Plebeiibacterium sediminum | reverse complement strand
ATTTCAAAGTTTGCAGCTTCATCAGCACAATAGGTTACTTCCATATCCTTAACCTCTGGATCTGGATTTACATTTATAGTTACATGAGCCTCGCTGGTACAACCTGTTGCTTCATGGGTAACAACTACATCAAATTCATTAATTGTTTGTGGTTCGCCATCTTCAGGGATAGTCATTTCTCCTATCCAGGCAAAAGAATACCCTTCAGTATTTCCTGAAACCATAACATCCGCATTGAATGATGTGATGTCAAAATCTGCGACTTCATCGGCACAATAGGTTGCTTCAGTATTCTGAACTTCTGGATCAGGATTGACAACGATAACCAGATGTGCTTCGCTTGTACAACCTGTTGCGATATGAGTAACCACAACATCAAACTCATTCGTTGTTTGTAATCCTCCATCTTCAGGGATATTCAACGAAGAAGCATTCCAATTGAAGTTATAATCTT
>NZ_JAPDPJ010000314.1 GCF_026013605.1 Plebeiibacterium sediminum | reverse complement strand
ATTTCAAAGTTTGCAGCTTCATCAGCACAATAGGTTACTTCCATATCCTTAACCTCTGGATCTGGATTTACATTTATAGTTACATGAGCCTCGCTTGTACAACCTGTTGCTTCATGGGTAACAACTACATCAAATTCATTAATTGTTTGTGGTCCGCCAACTTCAGGGATAGTCATTTCTCCTATCCAGGCAAAAGAATACCCTTCTGTATTTCCAGAAACCATAACATCGTCATTGAATGATGTTATATCAAAATCTGATGCTTCATCGGCACAATAAGTAAACTCAACATCTTTAACTTCTGGATCCGGATTGACATATATAATTACATGAGCTTCGCTGGTACAACCTGTTGCTTCATGAGTAACCACAACATCAAACTCATTCGTTGTTTGTAATCCTCCATCTTCAGGGATATTCAACGAAGAAGCATTCCAATTGAAGTTATAATCTT
>NZ_JAPDPJ010000313.1 GCF_026013605.1 Plebeiibacterium sediminum | reverse complement strand
AAATTAAAAATCGTAAAAATAAATAGTCATGGGAAAGTTTAATAACGGAATCCTTGGTGGATTCAACGGAAAAGTAGGTAACGTGGTAGGTGCAACTTGGAAAGGCATCACCTATATGAAAGCAGTTCAAAATACCGGAACTAAAAAAGCCACTGAAAAGCAGATTGTTCAACGCGCCAAATTTGGTTTTGCTGCTAAGTTCTTACAACCGTTATATCCGGTTATTCAAATCGGGTTTAAAACACAAGGTGTAAAACAGTCGGCACAAAATGCAGCCCAGGCACATCTGTTAAATTTCGCACTAGCAGGAGAATATCCATCCTTTGCAGTTGATTTTGAAAATCTGTATTTGGCAAAAGGTTCTATTAAAGTAGCTGATTCAGCATCTGTTAATGCCGATGCAGACCAAATTACTTTTAACTGGAGTGATACAGATAAAGCACTGAACATTCATGGTAATGAACAG
>NZ_JAPDPJ010000312.1 GCF_026013605.1 Plebeiibacterium sediminum | reverse complement strand
TCTTTGGGGCTGGAAAGGCTCAAAATCCTTTTACCTCCGTCAAAGATGGGTAGCGATGTAAAGTTCAGCCCTTCACTTATCTGTGAGTCCTCCTGTTTTAGCGTGGTATTCGTAAAACCGGCTCGTATTCTTAAGCTACTATGGCCTCTGCTGACTGCTCTGCTCTATCACCTCGTGATTACAGAGCTCTCCCCTGGTAAGAGCTTTATCCTTCTTCCAATGCCTGCCTGATCTACTATTTCGGTTATGCACTCCGTTGAGTGTTTTGGACGTTAGTATGGTGTGTTACCTTATCCAACCTCATAGCCTCATATCAGGTTTAGCGAATAAAAGCTAAACTTTTAATGGCATTCGTGATTTTCGCTGCGCTACAATTCTGTCCGTCAGTACCGGAATCGAAGATCAGCGAATGCTAATTTGCCGTGGTATTTGCTGCGTTAATCACTCACAAATAATCTTCACTGCTG
>NZ_JAPDPJ010000311.1 GCF_026013605.1 Plebeiibacterium sediminum | reverse complement strand
TGCATTTCAATATTTTCAAAGAACGTTTTCTCGTCATTCAGCATCAAGGCGTAAATGACTCGAATTCTTATATTTTGTAAACTTTACTAAAACTTATTTTCAGTAAATGTTTATTTCAATCTTTTTAACTCCTCAACCTTCTGTTGAGTGTCGCTCTAAAAGAGGATGCAAAGATAATAACTTTACTTTCTCTTTTCCAAATAAATTTTGAAAAATTTTTATTTCTTTTTCTAAACTTATTTTTAATCCTAAAAAGTTACTTTTCAACAACTTAAACCCTTCCTAAAGCTTCATCATTTTATCATTTTGCCCTTCTTTAAAAGCGGCTGCAAAGGTAAGTGATTTTAAGCTTTAAATCCAAATAAAAAATCAAAAAAAATTATTTCTTTTTTTCTTCTTTACTAAACTCCTTAAAACCTGCTCTGTATTAGGTTTTTCCTCCCTTATAAAGTTATCATTATATCATC
>NZ_JAPDPJ010000310.1 GCF_026013605.1 Plebeiibacterium sediminum | reverse complement strand
AAAACGCAGGTAAAATGACCGTTGATTACTTAAACAACCATTTTACAGAAAGCCCAAATAATCAATTAGAAGCGATACGCATTGCTCCCAATAATGTAAATACAAAAACAACATATGTATCGTTAGGGCCTTACGAAAAAAGGGTCTCATATAACTTAAATCACACAACCATCATTACAAAATCAACAGGTTTTAGTATAGGCTTTTCTACAAATACAGACGGTAAATTTAGTTCGTTTGGAGCAAAAGCTTTTGCTGGTGAAGGAAATATTTTACCCAATAGTGTATTATATTGTGCAGGATGCTATGATGATGAATGGGTAGGTGTAATGATTACTTTTAAAGAATAAAAATATGAAGACTACATATCTAATTTTACTGATGTTTTTTTATCATCAATTGACTACTGCACAAAACAAAATTAATATAGAACTTAGATACGACCAAATATTTGTATCTAACATAAATGCGCAG
>NZ_JAPDPJ010000030.1 GCF_026013605.1 Plebeiibacterium sediminum | reverse complement strand
ATGTTGTAAAAAGTTTCGCAAAATCAATTTACAACTTTGAGGGGAAACCGAAAGGAAGTACCCTCTTTTATTTTTTTACTCGGTCACTAGTGATAGTTTTTGATGAATTACCCTATTGGTAAAACAAAGTTCACGAATACAAACAATATCATCAGATCGTGAAAAACAACACCTTTTTATATAATGAGTGATATCCTGAAAAAATGAACCATAAATACTCTCTTCTTGAACACTTATTTTAAATTTATAGTTAACTAAATACAATTCCGTATTCATATTCGAAATTCATTTTTTTAAAAAATCTTACAGTAAATCATCCGTTTTATCTAATTCTTCATTTGAAAAGTTTTCCAAATAAGACTTTACAACTTTTAAATTACTATGACTCAAACCCTCAGCTATTTTTTCTACACTTGCACCATTTCTTTTAAGAGTTGTGGCATAAGTATGCCTTGCCACATAAGAGGTTATTGGAACATTTATTTTTAAAATTTCAGCCATCTCCTTTAATTCTAAATTAAATTTGGCTCTACATTTTTTAATTCTATTCATTTTCTGCATCTCTGATTGATGAATGTGGTTTAATATTGGAAAAATATATTCAGATGAACCGTTCCTCTTTTGGAAGTAATTTACGATTTCCTGCAAATGAATATTATAGTTTAGATTTATTAGTTTACCAGTTTTTGATCTTCTGTAAATAATTCGTCCATCATAAATATTACAATACTTCAATTTCGCCATATCAGTAAAATTAAAACCTCTACCATAATAGCTAAATACAAACATTAAATGAGCTTGTTTATAATGTGGATACTTCTCAACATCAAAATTCTTAAATAATTTCATATCACTACCGGACAATGCCCGGGGTCTGGCATTTGACTTTAAATGAGATAAAGAATATCCAGTTTTATTAAATTGAGTAGAAAAAGGATAATGCGAAGTATCAAAATACTTACGCCTTATAGCTTCATTTAATACAGCTCTTAGACTTCGCATATGATGATGCACTCCTCCACCTGTATTGCCCTTCTTAAAAAGAAATGTTTCAAATGATTTTAGAAACTTATAATCAATACTATATAGTGAAACGTCTTTATTTTTCAAATAACTCTTTATAACATTAAAAGCATTATTGTATATAGAGGCGGTTGATACATTGTTCCGTTCTACCAATTCATTTATATAGCTCTCATACATGACAAATAAAGTTGATGATTCCGAATTCTCATCTCTAAACCTCGAAATAAACAACTCGAAACAAAAGTTCATTCCCTCTTTTGAAATATCTGCTAAAATCGTCTCTGCCTTCTCTTCATATACATCTAAGGCCTTATTTTTTGACTTATACCCCTTTGCTATTGAAGAAAATCTTTGTAAATCTTTATTCCATTCCTCCTTTTTAGCATTAAAACCCAAAGTTACAACGTTCTGTTTTCGTTCATGCAAAACACGAAGAATAACAGGATGCCTATTATCCGAATAAACTTTCCCTGTTTTCAATAATATTTTAATACTTGCCATTATTTATTCTGGTGCCAACATAGTGCAAACAATTATCCTTATAAAGGAAAACATAATCCACACAAAGCTAAAATAAAAACATCTAACTTACTAATAGATAAAACATAGGAAGCAAAAAGAAAACAAAAGAAAATTATAAAAACACACCTGGGGGACCAGGGGTCGCAGGTTCAAATCCTGTCATCCCGACAATTGATTACCAAGAGATTAGAAACAAATACTAATCTCTTTTTTATTTTAACGAGGGCGTTTTGAGGGCGATTGATATTTTTTTCATACTGGATCCATTAGTATTTTTTCTTTACAAACTCTCCGTAAAAAAATGGAATTATTTAAACTTCATCTAATACGTTTTATAAAATCACTTATTAATTCTAGGTTAACATCAATAGCTTCAAAATCGTAATGCCTAAAACTCGTACTTAGGTTAGTTGATATTTCTTTTAAATAATTAACATTGTTATCAATTGCTATTTTTTCAAGCAAAAATATTAGATGTCTTATCTTGTCTGATGAATGTAACTCCTTTATTTCTGCAATTAATGGCAAAATATTTCCCAATAAATCATTCACCAGTTGATCTCTATAATTTTCATCCAATTCAACATCTCGTAATCTATTCTTTCTTCTTAAGTTATTTACCTTTTTATAATTCAGATACCATGTTAAAACAACTAACAATTCTTTAATGTCAATGGGCTTTTTAAGTAAGCCACTAAAGTACACATTAGATTCCGCTAATAACTCTTTATTGTCACTAGCCGTTATAGCTATAATTGGAATTTTAGAATATTCTCTATTAGTCTTAATGATTTTTGCAGACACAATACCATTTAAAATGGGCATTTTTAAGTCCATTAATATAATATCTGGAGTAAAGTCTTTCAAGATAGCAATAGCATCCTGACCATTAACTGCTTCCTTGATCTCAAGTTTATATGGCTCCAATATATTTCTGATTAACCTTCTATCCATCTCCAAATCATCAACTACCAAAACTCTTGAAGAATTAAATTCTACAGAATTAGGTAAGAGAAGAACTTCTTTAGGTAAAGAAATGTTCTGCTCCAATATTTGCAGATGTGGAATTTTAATAGTAAAAGTACTACCATTTCCTAATGTACTATCTAGTAAAATAACTCCATTCATCAGATTAACTAAGCGTTTTACAATAGATAAGCCTAGTCCTGTACTCTCAAAATTTCTATTATAAAGTGTATTATCTTGTTTATAATCCTCAAATATATCTTTTATTTGATCTTCACTGATTCCTATTCCTGAATCTGATACTTTAATAACTAAATCACCATGGTATTCGCTAACGTTTTCAAAGAAATATCTAACCTGTATATATCCTTTTTGTGTAAATTTTACCGCATTACTTAAAAGGTTAATTAAAACTTGTTTTAGTCTTAACTTATCAATTAAAACCAATTCAGGAATACTACTATTTTCAAAAATATGAAAGGCCAAACCTTTTTTCTCTGCTTGTAAGTTAAAAACTTTACATATCTCATAAATTTCTGTAGGTAAGGTCACTTCCTCCAAAAATAAATCAAATTTATTAGCTTCTAACTTCGACAAGTCAAGTACATTATTAATTAGATTCAATAATGTTCTACTGCTATTTACGATTGGATTAACATATCCATTTAGGATATCATCATTAACCTTATTTATTAACAATTCAGAAAAACCAACAATCGCATTTAATGGAGTTCTTATTTCATGACTCATATTTGCAAAAAAGGCTGATTTTGCTTTATTTAAAGTTTCTGCCTTTTCTTTTGCTTGCAATAGTTCTAGTTCTGACAATTTAATATTGGTAATATCGTTGCAATTACAAATAAAGCCAGCATTTTTTTTATCCAACACAAAGTTTCCTATACTAACTTCTATATATCTTCCATCTATTAATTGAAATTCTTTAACACATCTACTCTGCGCCCCATGTTTAAATTCCTTAATGGTTTCAATAAAACTAAAATTATTAATAGTACTTCGCTTTATTAAATCATCAATCTGGTATGCATTAACAAATTCCTCAATATTAAAAATTTTTAAAATTGACTTTATCTTGCTGTTATGTAAAATTACCTGATATTCATTATCTACTACTACAAAACCGGAAGAACTTGATTCTATAGCAGCAAGAAGAAGAGATCTTTCCTTTAAGATCTCCATTTCTTTATTTTTATCATCGGTTATATCTTGAAAATAGCCAACTAAGGCAACTGGTTTACCTTCCAAATCCCAATCCGAAATTATAGCAGTATTTAATATCCACTTAATTTTTGTTTCAAAAACATTAATCCTAAACTTTGAAGAATAAACACTTATTTTTCCTTTTATAAAATTATCAAACTCATTAATCACTCTTTCCCGGTCTTCAGGAAGAGACAATTGATAAAACCATTCTAAATCATAATTAATCGTTTGTAAATTTTCAACAAGAGATTTTATTATAGGATCAATTTGAAATTTATTAATCGCTAAATCATACTTCCAAATAGCTATTTTTCCATTTTTTGTAGCCATTGAAAAAATATAATCACGATCTATAGAACTACTACCTAAAGTAAAACTATTACTAATATTTTCGATGGTTACTAAATACCCATCAATTGCAAATCTTCGATCTGATGTTGCATTTATATTCAGTTTAATTGTTTTTTCAAATCCTTGTTGCGAAATTAAAATATATCTTTGGTTTAATACATCAGAACCTAATTGATAAGCTGTGATTAATGATGATATATTTATATTATCACCAGAATTTACATCATATATAAATAAAACGTCTTCTACTAATTCACCAATAATATCACCCTTAGATACACCAACTAATTGCTCAAACTCTTTATTTATTGTAATTATCTTACCATTTTTTTCAAAAAATATAAATCCTAAATCAACTTTATCAAATATTTCAAAATAGTGATCTATATTATCTTCCATACATCTTAAATTAGAAAATTACTTTTTATATGCAATTCGAAAACCACCGCATTCATATAGATTATTACTTTTCCAGTTGGGAGCAAAAACTTGTATAATAATTTTTTGAGTAAACTCTACTTTAATAATTTTACTTTCACATAATACCTCACTGGCATTATCATATAAAACAGTTTCACTTTCAGGATCTATCAGTCTAAACTGCAAATCTCCAACTTTAGTTTTTGCACATATTGAAAAAAAATACTCCCTACCTCCATAAGCTGTCAAAATAAATTGTACATTTTTACCTTTTCGAATTTTAAAAGATCTTGACGAAGAGCTTTCTTCAAATCCTTGAGGTACTGATGCACATTTTTTAAAGTATGAGTTACAATTTTGACTAATTATGGAAATAGATATTAAAAATAAGAAGAAGAAGATAAAATAAAGTTTCTTTTTCATATAACATCTATATTGAATTAAGTAGAAAAACTCTTAAATCATGAATATTATCAAGAAAAATAAAATAGTCTTCCTCATTAATATCATAATCATTTTTACCTTTAATAACCACTTTTCCATCACTATCTATTTCAACTTCCTTCTTAGAATTCTTAACCTTTAAATTTTCAAATGACTGCTCTACTACTTTTAAGTTATGATATAGTTGTTCAAAAAAAGGCTCATTTGTATACTCATTAACTAAACTAATAACATCTTTGTAAATCAACTGTTGTTCTGCTATTTTATTTACAGATTCCTTTTGTTTTTCAAAATCTGATTGAATATATGATGACAAATATAAGCTTTCCACAATAGTACCAACAGACAATAGAGTCAGAGTACGTCCTTCATCAAATTCTTGCAAATAATTAATAACACCATCATATAATTCTCTTGAAATTACATAAAGAGAATCCGGATAAGAAGTTGAGTACATAATCTTAGTATATTGATCATTTGAAATATCTGGATGAAGTCCTATATCTTTTATTAACCTATCTACTTTACTAAAATAACTCCCCATTAAATCACTGCGTTTATAAACACTTAAATAAGCCATATCCGCAAAATAAAGTCCCAACAAAATAGTTTTATTATCTTTAAAATCTTTAGAAGGTTCTAATTTTGTCCCAATCAATAGTTTGCTTGAAAATCTAATTTGATTATTTGTAACATAATCTATTACTTCTTCTGGTGAAGGTAAAGCATAAAACACTTTACTAGTTGAATTGATTACATTTAAAGAATCATATATTAATCCTTCCTTTACGGATTCTGATTTTGTCTGTGAATAAGAACAACTGATTAAAGAACTTATCAAGACAATAATAAGCACTATAACATAACTTAATTTCTTCATAATTTTTAGGTATTGATATTAATTTAATTAATGTACAATTTTTTAATGAACTTGAAACATATAATAAAACAATATTATTGATAACACATTATTCTTCAATCAGTATTGATTTATCAAACAGAAAAAATCCATTTCAATTCAGACATTTCTGTACCGTTACTATTTATTTCAAACTTTCCATTCATATGCTCCATAACAAGCTCATTATAACTAACAAACAAGCACAAAGATTCATTATGTTCTTTATTATTATTGAAAGACGCCTCAATTTTTAATTCTACCACATTTCCGCTTTGGAAAGAAGTAATTCTAACTCCTGTTTTATATTCTAATATATCAATTAAAGCTTCCAGAATACCCGATATGCTATCAAATACAATTTTATTATTGATCAAAACGTCTATTTGATTACTCAATTTAACAATTAGTTCAATACTTTTATTTTCAAACAATTTCTCCTTATTAATAATAATATGATCAACTAATCCATTTAAGCTCACTTTACTAATTTGAATTTTCTCATCTTTATTTAGTTGTGATATTTCATTAGTTAATTGGGTTAAATAATTAATTCTTTCAAGAGGTATATCTAATTGTTGAATTGAATTATAAAGTTTTTGAGATTCTGCTAATGATTTGATTCTGTTCAATATTTTATGAATATCTTCAATAGGCTTAGAAATATTATCTCCAATAAATTCAATAAACTTATTTTTTATAAAAGATATATTGACTAATTTTTGGTTTAATACTTTTAATTCCTGCGTTTTTTTATGGACAGTTTCATTTAGTATATCATTATTTTTCAATAGAATTTCCCGATTCTTTTTTAATTCAATATGTGTGGCAACGCGAGCCAAAAGCTCTATTGAATCAAAAGGTTTCGAAACATAATCCTGACCTCCGATTTTTAAACCGGTTGCTACTGATTCAACATCATTTTTTGCTGACAAAAATATAATCGAAACAATATCATAACTAGGAATCTCACGAATCCGCCTACAAGCCTCAAAACCATCCACTTCAGGCATCATTATATCCAAAATAACTAAATCAAATGATTCATTTTTACACCATTTTAATGCCTCTAATCCTCCTAAGGCAACTTCAACTAAATAATCATTATCATTCAACAAATTAGCTATTACTTGAATATTCTTAGGATTATCATCAACAACAAGTACTCTCCCCTTTTTGTCTTCTCTCATTTTATATCCATTTACCTTATTAAGTTTATACTACCCTTTTTATATAAAAAATCACTATTAAAACTCTTTACCTTTACCACATAATTATAAATGCCTATTGGCTGCGGCGAACCTTTAAATGTTCCATCCCAACCAATATCAATATTATTACTTTCAAACAATAATGTTCCTGAAATATTAAATACTCGAAAATAAACTAATTGTTCAATTCCCCATCCTTCTACTTTAATAATATCATTAAGGTTATCATTATTGGGTGTAAAAGCACTGGGTACATCAACAGAATATTTTTTCTCCACCCCAATATTAAAATCGTAATCATATGTAAAACAATTGCTTGTATCTGTTACAGACACCGTATATTTTGTAGTTTCTAAAGGCGAAAAAGTTAGTTTAGAGCATGATTTACATGACAACTCATTTTCAGGACTCCAAACAAATTTTGATATGGCTGGATCAGAAATATCTAAATCTAAATGCTCACCTATTATTAATATTGTGTCATTTAATGATACTACTGGAGGCTGCTGCACTACCACAGTTAATGAATCTGCAGAACTGCAATTATTTATATCATTTACGAGTACTTTGTATTGCGTACTTTGGTCAGGTCTGGCAACAGGGTTGTCAATATCATTAAAATCCAATGTTGATTCGTTATTCCATAAGTAAGAAATACCTCCTTCGGCTAAAAGATAAGCCTCATCTCCTTTACATATAACAGTATCCTTAGATAAAGTAACAATTGGTAGAGGAAAGATCGTTATATTATAACTAACAGTATCTTTACATCCCAGATCATTATTGGCAACTAGGTGCAAAATTTCTTCGCCTGCATTATTAAAATTAAAGACTGGACTGAAATCATAAGATTGTTGACCAGAATCGGTATACCACAAATAACTACTTGCATATTTTGAATTATTTATAACACTTGGTTTAAAAGGAACACATCCTTTATTTTGATCATCAATAAATGAAAAGTCAGCAGTTAATCCACTAACACTTACAGTATCTATAAATACTTTATTACATAATCCAGATTGATCAGAATTTAATAATAATGTTATATAATAATCTCTTTTGTTTGAATACTTATGCATTAAAATAGTATCATTTGAAAAACTACCATCTCCAAAATCCCATAATACAGTCGATAAATTCTTACTATTGTCAAGCGAAAACAAAATACTATCATGCACACAAACAGAGTCTTTTACTAATATTTCAGCGTAGGGTCCTTTTATATCAATGAGGTTCTCCTTTACAATAGTGTCTGCACACCCATTTGTTGTATACGAAATTAGGGTAACATCATAATTTCCAGGTTTATTATAGATATGCTGTGGATTCTTTAATGCTGAACCGGAAAAATTATCACCAAAATACCACTGATAACTACCTAAATTATCAGATTCTGACGCATCAAAAAAGTTTACTAAAAATGGATAGCAATTTGATTCCGTTAAGCTATTATTAAAATCAGGATTGGGTGGTTTTTGTACATTAATGAATAACTTTTTTTCTGTTGTTGTTGTACACCCATGATCATCAACAATATGTAGACTTACATCGTAATTACCTTCATCTTTATATGCTTGCGATGGATTTCGTTCAGAACTAGTATACCCATTTCCAAAATCCCAATTAAAAGACTCAATATTGCTATTTGAAATATCATAAAACCGAACTGAATCATTTATACAAATATTATTTTTTGTACTTTCAAAATCAGCATTCGGTTCTATAGCTTCTATTGCTTTATTTATTAAATTCACAGACCTACAACCTTTTGTATCCTCTATTGTTAAAGAGATGTTGAATTGACCAAAGTTATTAAACTCATGTTGGGGGTTTTGTTCGATACTAGTTGAGCCATCACCGAAACTCCATTCCCACTTGTATATAGGATTTAAAGATTCCGATTCATCAAAAAAATGGAATTTAACAGGCATACACCCCTCTATATAATTACTACTAAAATATGGTAAAGGTTTAAAAAATTCAATATTTCTTTTAAGCGTATCTGTGCAACCATTCACATCCTTTACCATAAGAGCTATTTGATAAGTACCTTGTTCCTTATATTGATGAGAAACAGTAATTTCATCAGTGAACAGCAAATCGGTTTCATCTCCAAAGTTCCATAAAAATGTCTTGATTTCATCATTATATAAAAATGGTGATACATTTAAGGAGTTATGTGCAGACAGAAATATTTCCGTGTTAACACATGGTTTTGACTGAATTGTATCAAATAAGGAAACAGGATTAATTATTTGAATCAAATTTTCATAGTTAAAGGTACAACCATTATTAGAACTTGAAACCGTAATTTCATAACCTCCATTATTTACATAAGTATGACTGATATGGGATTCTGAAGATTCAATACTTGTTCCATCTCCAAAATCAAAAACATAACTATCTACACCCTTTAACTCCAATTGAAATTTAGCTTTAGAATGCTCCTCACAAATGTCCTCTCTTGTAACCTTTAATATTGGTCCTTTAATATATATAAAGTCATTTTTCTGCAAACTCGACATACAGCCATTATTATATACAGACAACTTTACATCCATATAGCCTGTATCAACATATTGATGAAAAGATTCACCAAAAACACTTGACTCCCCATCTCCAAAAGCCCAAATTCTATTATCAATAGCTGAATTACCAACTGTAAAATCTTCAAAAACCACAAATTCTTCCCCACAATACTCTTTTTCAGAAATAGAAAAATCAACAAACTGAGGTTCCCCCACACTAACTGTTTCTTTTGCAACAGCTGTGCATCCCAAATTAGTTTCGGTATGTAATATTATCTCATAGTTTCCGACTTCAGAAAAAACACGATGCATAGTTTCTTCAGCTGAGTATTGTTGCCCATTCACTTCCCAATACTGATTTTTAATCTCATCCTTGTTTGTATTATATACAATCTTTTTATCAAAAGTTAAATCGAGTGGTTTACATCCACTGGAACTTTTATCTGAAATAATCTCTATCTGTGGTAAATTAATTTCAAAAACATTGCTTTTTACTACTTTATTTTCGCACCCATATTTACTTCTAACATATAAAGTATCACTATAAGTTACTTTTTGATTAGTTTCCAATGCTTTTGTTAATACATATGTATTCGTTGGACTTTTATCTGTAGCTATATTTCCATTACCAAAGTGCCACTCGTAACTTTCAAAATCATTTATGCTTGGAACATATTTTATAGCAACAGGTACATTACATGCATAATCTGAAGACAGATAAAAATCTACAGACATATCCTGTACATAGATTTCCTTTTCAACGACATCCTCACAATCGTAATTCTCAACAGTTAGCCTTACTTTATATAATCCTGAAGTGGAATATTTATGATATCCATTAATAGATTCAGCAATAGAGCCATCACCAAAATCCCAATAATTTTTTCGATTGTTTACTGATTGATTTTGAAATACGACTTCCTCATTAATACAAACAGTATCCTTTTCAATAGCAAACAAGGCTTTTGTTTCTGAAACATCAATAAAATTATGCCTTATTATTGAATCCACACATCCTAAATCATCTATCACTCTAAGCTTTACATCATAAGTTCCAACGTCTGTAAAAACTAATGAAGGATCTTTAGTAGTTGAATATTCATTATTTCCAAAATCCCATTCATATTGTAAGGTACCCATTCCGTATGATTGATTAAAAAATTTCGCATCAAGTTCACCTGAACAACTCTTTCTCTCCATTACATCAAATATAGCAGTGGGGTTCTGAACCCGAACAAGGTTTTCATATGAAATTCTGGAACTACATCCATGCTTTGAGGTAGCAATTAATAAAACATTATAAATACCCGGATTGGTATACTCGTGGGTGGGATTAAACTCTGTTGATAAATTTCCATCCCCAAAGTCCCACAAATAATCATCTATAGAATCTTGTGGCGATTCTATACTTGTAAAAGATATATTTTGTGGAACACAACCTGTAACATTGTCTGAATATGTAAAATCAATTTCCGGTTTATCAAAAACTCTAATATAGTCTTGCTTTTGTATTACATTTTGCCCATCATCTCCACTTATTGTTAATGTAACAGTATAACTACCTACATCATTAAAAATTGCCGTTGGATTTTCTAAATTTGAAGTATTACCATTACCAAAATCCCAAAAAAAAGTATATGAACCATTATTTATGAGACTACTATTAAACTCCACTAATAAAGGAGAACAGCCTTCGTGAACCGAGGATATTAAATCAACTTCATTTTGGCTATAACTAAAATTAGAACATAAAAATATCATTAAGATAGATATGTAATTTTTTATGTAACTTAAACTAAATTTTCGTAGTATAATCATTATAGTATTGGGTTAGTTTGATAAATATAATCATTTATAAGCCCAAAGAAAAAATTTTTAACGTTTATGCAACCTTTACGAATCCTAATATTATTTGTTTTAAGTTTTTTAGTATTTCTTGAAGCAAAATGTCAAACAAATTTATTTTCTCAAACATTTGAAAGCCCAATAAATTTAAATCCTGCATTTACCGGATATTTTGAGGAGGATTGGCGATTTATTAGCAACTTCAGATCTCAAGGGCAACATTTTGGCAAAGCTATAAATACTATTAATGGATCCTTTGATAAGAATATAAAATTTGAAAATGGCCAATTAGGTGCAGGCCTACTATTAAATAGAAACTATTCAAACGGTATATATGTACCTGCTTCAGAATTTTATGTATCAATTTCAAGTTTAATAAAAATTGCAGCAACCAATAATCTTGGCATAGGTATCCAAATTGGATATATTAATAAAAATCTCTCCTATCAAAACTTAACATTTCCTGAACAATACGACAGATCTATTGGTGGCTTTAGTAATAACTTGCCTCTATCAGAAAATTTTAAATACTCCAATTCATCCTATATTGATTTAAATGCAGGAATAATTTGGTCACTAATTAAAGAAAAACAAGAAGTATTATTTGGATCTTCCGTACAACATATCAATCAACCTACTGATAACTTTATTGATGGAGACAACAAACTAACTATGAAATATAATGTGCATAGTATTTTTAAATACAAATTACTTAAAAATCAATATTTAAGTCCACAAGTTTCCTATTCATTAAGAAGCAAAGCATCCGAATTATTAATAGGAACACAATACGGCAAGGGATTAACGACCAATAAAAGTAATTTTAAAAGTATTTCATTAGGAATCTACTCAAGAAACATTTTTAATGAAAATATTCAATCAATGATTTTACTATTTGGATTCGGATACTTAAATTGGACTACATATATAAGTTATGACATTGACGTATCTGGTTTAAAATCTACAAAAACATATAAAAATGCAATTGAGATTACTTTAATTTATAAGAGACCTATAGCTAAACTAAAAAAATTAACCATCCCATGTATAAAATATTAATAGCAGGTTTAATTGTTTGTTTAATCTCAATAAATTCATTTGCTCAGTACAATGATTTAGAACAATACAAAAAATGGCAAATTAAAGATTTTGCTATCGATGCCTACAATCAACAAGATTATTATACTGCAATAAACTTATACTCATATCTATCGAATCATTATCCACAAAACAAAACTTACAAGTGGAAATTAGCTTTATCCTATTTGTATTTTAGGGATTATACGAATTCATTGAAGATTTTTAATTATTTAGAAAATAATAATTCAAACAGACTTGAATTAGTCAATTATTACAAAGCCATAGTTTTACAACACTTAAACAAACATAAAGATGCTTTACAGACCCTAAAGTCCATCAAATATTCTCACAAAAAAAAATGGATGCCTCACTATTTTGATCAAATGGTAGACACACACATTCATGGTTGTAAATTAGTATTAGAAAACAACTTTATGAATGACAGTATTATTCTAACAAGGCTTAATCAAAGTATTAATAGTCCACACGTAGAATCAAATCCTTTTTATTTGAACGATACTGTGTTCATTTATACATCTACTAAAGTTGATTCATTAATGTATTACAATAGCTATGATAAATTTCCCAAACGTAATTTTTACACATCTGTTTTAACTAAAGATAAACAATGGTTTGGAGGGAATCCGGCTAAGTCACCATTTATAAACAGCAACAAGTTCGATACCGGAAATGGTGTTTTTTCCTTTGATAAACAAAGGTTTTACTTTACTATAAGTAAAAAGAACTGGAACAATAAAATTATTACACATATTTACGTAACCGAACAAAAAAACAATACATGGTCTGAACCTATATTGTTAAAACAAAGTATTAATATAGACAATTATTCATCTACACAGCCAGCTATTGGCACTTGTTATAATCCCAACCTTGAAGTGATATATTTCATATCGGATAGACCAGAAGGATATGGGGGAACTGATATTTGGTACTTTACTTTTAATGTAAAAACACATAAATATTCTCATCCAATTAATGCAGGAATTAGGATTAATTCATTTGGTAATGAAACAACTCCTTTTTTCGACAAAGAGCAACATTTAATGTATTTCAGTTCGGATGGATGGCCTGGCTATGGTGGATTAGATATTTTCTGTACAAAAGGAGATATGGTTAACTGGGAGAGTCCTCCTGATAATTTAGGTCGCCCTTTCAATTCATCTGTAGATGACATGTATTATACCGAAAATGAGTTAGGAAACAAGGGCTTTCTTACATCTAATAGACCAGGAGGAAACTCGGTGGCTCACAACACATGTTGCGATGATATTTTCAGCTGGCAAAAAGGTGCTCCGCAAAAGATAAACATAAAAGGACAACTCTTATCTCAAGAAATATTATTTAATCAATCTATAAATAATGACAGTACTATAGATAAAACATTAAAAAAACCGCTTACCAACAGTGAAATAAACTTGTATATAAAGAAGGATTCTGTTAATAGTGTTTTTATTTCCCAAAAACATACTGATTCTGAAGGCCGATTTTCCTTTTTAGTACCTAAAGGATATGATTATGAAATTTTTATTAATGATAACAGGGTTCTCGACAAAAGAAAATCTTTTAATGCAATTACAACAAGTAAAAATATTATAGATATACCTTTAAAACCTATAGTTACTAAATCAATAGCTAAGAATACAATTATACTTGAAAATATATACTATGAATTTAACCAAACAACACTAAATCTACAAAGCAAAGCTACTCTGGATTCTACTTTACTAAAATTCCTACAATTATATCCTGATGTCATGGTAGAAATAAGATCTCATACTGATAATATAGGAAACACTCAATATAACCAAGAGCTATCAATAAAAAGAGCTGGCAATGTAGCAGCATACCTTATAGAAAAAGGAATTAATAAAAGTAGGCTTAAATATAGTGGCTATGGTGAATCTGCCCCTATTGTTCCTAATACATATCCTGATGGGAAGGATAATCCGGAAGGCAGAGCTCGGAATAGGAGAACTGAATTTAAAATATTACAGAATAATTAACTCATTAATCATACTTCTTTTAAACATCCATATATAATGAATAACTATTTTAAAATAAATACATTAAATTCCATAGTTGAATTATTTGGATTAGTTTTCCTAAAAGATCACACTTTAAATAAAAACCTAAATTACAATTACTTAGAAAGCTTTCTTAGCAATATTGTATCTCAAAGACAAAAATATAGTTTAATTGATTATTACAAAGAACTCATATTAGATTTTCAAACTTTTAACGACGAAAAAATACAGAACAGGATTCTCGAAATATTAGATATGATTAACAAAAATCTAAATTCGTATTATAAGTACCAACTCTATTTAATATTATCCGAAAGGTTAATCAATATTGGGAAAAAAAATAATCAGGTAAGTGAATCTTGTAATAAAAATTTTCTTTTGATAAAAGAAAATTTGCAAGTAAACAAAAGCGATATTGAAAATATTAATCATTTTTTAAATGAAGATTACGAGTTACTATCATACACTCAATTACCGATTGTAGTTGGAGACTTTTCTAATTATAAACTTTCTAATTTTAAAATGCTCCAAATTAATGATTTTAAGGGTAAACTTTTTGTATTCTATCTCAAAAGTATTCAAGCTTTTATATTCAAGTATAATGGTAATGACAAATTACTTTTAAACAAACAATTAATATTTTCTAAAGTAACCTATTTATTAGGTATCGGAGGTTTAATTGAGAACAGTTCTTATCAAACCGTTTTCTTTGGAGACTTATATAGAAAAGCCCAAACTAAATTTACAGAAATAACAACATTTAAAGCTATCAATATTCAGAAAATATTTCCTGAAACCAAACAAGGAATTAGAGAAGTATCTTTTGAACTTGAATCTGGTCAAATGGCAGCTGTTTTGGGTGGCAGCGGATCTGGCAAAACCACATTATTCAACATTTTATGTGGAGTATCAAAACCAGACAAAGGACAAATTTTAATAAATAATGAAGTTATCACTGATAGTTTTAAATTTAATAAAAATTTAGTAGGTTATGTTCCTCAAGAAGATTCATTAATTGAAGAATTAACAGTATATCAAAACCTTAAATATTGTACCGAATTAAACCGAAGTGAATTAAATAAACAAGAACTTAAACAACTACTTTCAGAAACACTACTTAATTTTGGTCTGGAAGATATTAAAAATCTAAAAGTTGGCAGTATTATCTCTAAAGTAATTAGTGGTGGCCAAAGAAAAAGATTAAACATTGCCATAGAAATTATTCGCAACCCTAAAATTTTATTCGTTGATGAACCAACTTCTGGCCTTTCTTCATCAGATGCTTTATTAATTATTAAATTACTAAAGAAAATTTCTGAAAATGGTAGCATTGTTGTAATAAACATTCATCAACCATCTTCTGATATTTTTAGATTATTTGACAGATTGCTGATTATTGACACTGGAGGTTTTCCTATTTATTTTGGAAATCCCTTCTTAGCTTCTTCATATTTTAAAAACCAACTTGACATTGCTGATTCTATTGAAGAAGATTTTTATAAGTATAACCAATATAATCCTAAATATATATTTGATTTGATTACTTATTCTAAAAAAGATGAAGAGGGTAATTCAATGCAGCAACGAGAAATCTCAAATAAAGAATGGCACAGTCAATACAAAAAAAATTATCGTGTTGACTTACTAATAGAAGAAAATAAAATTGTTAAAAGTGGTATATCAAATAAAACAGCAAATTTTGCTAAACAATTTAGTGTATTTTTTAAAAGAAGTATTTTATCAAGGGTTTCTGATAGTCAATATTTATTTTTTTTATTGCTCGGCTCTCCTTTATTATCGTTAGTAACTAATTTCTTTATACGATCAACAAAATTAGGAGTAAAGGATTATAGCTTTTATAACAATGAAAATATTCCAGTATTTATATTTATCAATGTAATTATTGCTCTGTTTTTTGGATTAATTACAAGTGCTAATGAAATACACCGGGATAAAAAACTATTAAAAAGAGAACAACTTTTACAACTTAATCCATATGCATATCTTAATTCCAAATTAGTTATTGTTTCAATAATTACTTTTATACAAGTAAGTTCGTTAGTATTAGTTGGGAACTATATACAAGAAGTAATGGGCCTTACATTTCAATACATTGTCATTTTGTGGATTACTGCAATATCTGCAGCAATGATAGGTCTTGTAATCTCTGCAAAACTAAAATCAACCTTGTCCATATATATATCTATTCCTTTTATTTTAATACCACAAATTCTTTTAGCTGGAGCCATTCTTGATTTTGATAAAATCAATTCAACATTAACCTCTAAAAAACACGTTCCTTTTTATTCTAATTTAATATTTTCAAGATGGTCATACGAAGCTCTTGCTACATTACAATACGGCAATAACAAATACAATAAAGAAATTCTAAATGCCAGTATTGATCGAAGTAATATCATTTACATGTACAATTTTTTTCTACCAGCAATTGAAACCGAACTATACAATTACTTAGATACAAACCCATCAGTAAGTTCTAATAGAATTTTTTCTTTATTTAAACAAACACAAAATATATCTGCCCCAACCTATCATTTTATTATTCCTGATACACTTAATCAATCTATTGCTGAAGAAAAAATAATAGAAATTAGCAATATAAAGAATTTATTACGGGACAAAATGAGAATTGCAGAAAAGCAAGTTGACAACATTGTTAAGAACAAACTTGAATCCATAAATAAAACTAAATATTGTAATGCCAAACTCTCCGACATTGTTTTAAAATCTAACCAATATGTTAATTATATATATATAAACGATCATTTAATAAGAAAATTTCAACCTGGATTATATATTTCAAATAGTAAATTCGGAAATAGTCATTTATATGCCCCATATAAAAGAATAGGTAATTACAACTGCACAACATGGGTGTATAACATGTTTTTTCTTATATTTATATCAATTGTTATTTATTTTTATATTGCTACATTTTTAAAAAGAAAGTATTTTAATTCGAAATAATATTACATACATTTATAAGATTAATATCTCCTAAATATTCTCTAATTATGAAAAACTTAATTTATCCCGGTATATTTTATATAATATTTCTTTTTTATCTATTAAACTCTCCAATTACATCTGCTCAAAGTAATAAAACAAGAGCTAATGAATTAGATTGTGAACCCACAGACACATACCATAATAAAAAAGCTTTAGCCAGAATATATCCTATAAAGAACCAAGAAAAGATAAATTTAATTCATTATTTCTATGGTGAAAAAGCTTATCATATTCAACTTTGTAAATCAAACAAAAAAATTACATATAGAATAAGACTAATTGATCCGGAAACAAAGTATGTATTCTGGGATAATAAAAAAGACTCATTTACAGATCATGTAAATGTAAGTTTTGGAACCACCACACGAATAAACGTTCAGATTGAAGCCTTAAACATAGATTCAAAACATAGAAATGGTGAGATGTTTGGATTAAGTGTGTATTATCATGAAGAGCAAAAAAAACAAAATGAAATAGCAACCCCTATATTAGAAGAAAATCCGTTTGCAAACTAGTTATTGATCATGATTATTTTTTTTATATGGATTCAGAGTTGGCTTCCTTTGAAAATTGCTTTTTACAAAAAAAGCATAATACTTTAATATAAAAAAACTAATCTACTGCATTAAATTCTTCTTGCAGCCTGTCTGAATTTATAATTTAATATTCAAGAAGCTATATTTCTTGCGATGGAGTGTCGATTTTTTTTATGATGAACTAAAGAATAAAATTAAAGCAGAACATTTTTCTGGCTATTCTCAAAATAGTATCCTGCAGGACTTTTATGCAGCTTTATCTATTTCAAACGTTCAAAGCTTAATTGTTGGTGATATTAATGATGAACTGGCATCAGAATCGAAGGACAATGAATATCAATCCAAAGTAAACACCAATCTTTCATATGGATTCTTAAAGAATCGCATTATTGCACTATTCTTTTCAGATAAAGATATGTCAATAATAACAGAAGAGTTAAGAACTCTTTTCAAAAAGCATACTATTCCAATCCGTCCTAATAGAAAATATGAAGGGGATGTTAGCAAATACAGAAAACGCACAAAACCTAAGGTATTGAAAAACAAGAAAGATGCAATGTGAATTTTCTTAACTTAATTACATTGCCCTTGAGCTAGCGAGATCCATGGTATTCTGTGTGTAAAAAGAATAAATGTTATTTTATAGGTATCAAACTTTTATGCCGTATATCAGTTGTTTATTGTTTTACAGTGTTAAGTAATTTTATTTGAAATAATAATTTCATATATTACAGTTTCAAGCAATAATGTTTATTGAAGCTCTTCATAAAAAAACACCTATATCTTTAAGTGAAGAAAAGATATTAAAAGAAAGATGGCGTTATGAAATATAATCTTGCTCAAATTTTGGACATGCAAAAGGTTGAAGAGCTATTAAAAAGTTACACTAAAGCTACAGGTCTTGTTTCCGCCTTAGTAGATTCTAAAGGAATTATATTATCAAAGTCTGGTTGGCAGCAAATATGCACTGAATTTCATCGTGTACACCCACAGTCTGCTAAAAACTGTAAACTTAGTGATACAACTTTAGCTAACCGTTTAAATGCAGGAAATAAGTTTAATGTATACAAATGCTTAAATGGCTTGATAGATATAGCAGTTCCAATAATTGTTGACAATCAACATCTTGGAAACTTATTTACAGGGCAGTTCTTTTTTGAGGAACCTGATTTCTTGTTTTTTAAAAAGCAGGCTAAAAAATTTGGTTATAATGAAAGTGAATACCTAAAATCGCTAAGTAAGGTTCCTATATTGTCAGAATCAGATATTAAAAATAAACTAGACTTTTTTAGCTAAAATGACCGAAATGCTTTCGGAATTAGGTCTTGCTAAAGTACACGAAGAGCAATCAAGGGAGATGCTTCAAAAAAGCGAGAAAAAATATAGAAAACTATTCGAAAATATAAATGAAGGTTTTGCTTTACATGAAATTATTGTGGATGAAAATAAGCAGGCAGTTGATTATCGTTATCTTGATGTTAATCCAGAATTTGAGCGAATGACTGGACTTAATGCTAAGAAGATAGTTGGTCGTAAGGCTAGTGAGGTATTATCTGGTATTCAAAATGAACCAGGTTATTGGATAAAAAGATATGGAGAAGTAGCTTTGGAAGGTAAAAATATTACGTTTGAAGATTATTCAAAGGTTTTAAATAAGTGGTTTCATGTGAATAGCTTTAGTCCTCAGAGTGGACAGTTTGCAGTAACCTTTACAGATATTACAGAAAGAAAGCGAGCTGTTAATCGGTTAAAAGAATCAGAAAGCAAGTTTAGGGCTCTTATTGAACAATCACTAACAGGGATTTATATTTTTAATCAAGATCGATTTTTATATGTAAATCAAAAATTTTGCGATATTTTTGGTTATACACGTGAAGAAATTTTAAATAAATTAAAGCCTACTGATGTTGTAGAAAAAAATGAACGACAACAGGCCCTTGAAAATATTAACAGACGCCTAATTGGGGAAGTAAATAGCGTTCATTATTTTGCAAAAGGCAAGCGTAAAGATAAACGTGAATTATGGATAGAAATTCATGGTTCTCATATTGAATTAGATGGAGAACATGTTATTACAGGAACGGTTTTAGATATTACAACTCAACATCAAAATTCAATTAAAATTGAAGAAAGTGAATTAAAGTTTAGAAGTATCTTTGAGCAGGCTGCAGTTGGCGTTTCTATTATTGAAACGGCTACCGGCAAATATTATGAAGTAAATCAAAAACAGTGTGAAATTGTAGGTTATAATATTGAAGAATTTCTTCAATTAGATTTTATGGAGATTACTCACCCAGATGATCTCAATGAAGATTTAGTACAAATGGAGCGTTTAAAGAACGGAGAAATAGATATGTTCGTGATAGAAAAACGCTATTTTCATAAAGATGGTTCATTAGTATGGGTTAACTTGCATGTAGCACGTTTATGGTTGCAGGGTGAATATCCTAAATATCATGTTGCCATTTGTGAGGATATAACACAACGTAAGAGAGCAGAACAGGCAATTATTAATTCAGAAAAGCGTTTTAAGGGGGTGGTTGAGCAATCTTTAACTGGGATTTGTATTTTTAATAATGAAAAATTTGTATATACTAATAAAAGGTTTGCTGAGATATTTGGATATGATGAAGCTGAGCTGCTGGAATCTGTTAGACCGATTGACGTAGTTGCTAAAGAGGAAAGATTAAATCTACAAGAACGTTTTCAGAAGGGGCATAATCATGATTCAGCTTATGTAAGTTATGTAGCTAAAGGTATTAGAAAAGATAAAAGCAGCCTTTGGATTGAAATACATGGAGGGCGTGTGGAAGTGGAAGGTAAAGTATTTATCAGTGGTATGGTTTTAGATGTTACAGATAAAATACAAGCAGAAAATTCTCTCAAACGACAAAATGCCTACTTGGCGCTATTAAAAGAGGTAGATGTATTGGTTATGCAATCAAAGAGCCTAAATGAGTTCACTCGATTTGTTTTGCTAAAACTTTTTGAAATAATAGAATGTGATAATGCCGTAATAAAAGAATTTATTGGGGAAACCAGCAGTTTTAAGACGGTTAATGCTAATTTAAGTATAGAATTATCAAGTCTTATATTGGAAAATTCTTATAAGCCATTTAGTTACGAAAAGTTTAAAAAAGGGCATTACTTGTTGGGTAACAATTGTACCCAGCATTTAGTGCATATTCAAGAAATAGAACTTATTAGCTGCAAAGGGATTCGTTCTACATTAACAGTTCCATTGGTTATTCAAAATAAACTGTATGGTGTTTTAGAACTAATGTCTAGCCAACACAATTATTTTTCAGAGGAAAACATTTCTTTTATTCAAACTCTGGCACAACATTTATCAATTGGAATTAATAAAGTTTTAACTGATATTGAATTATATGAGCATACAAAAAGATTAGAAGAGGCACAGCGGATTGGAAAAATTGGTAGTTGGGAATACAATATAGAATCAGGAAAAGGAATATGGTCAAAAGAATTATATAATATAACTGGTTTATCTGAAAAGAATATTAATCTTGGGTATCAAGAGTTTTTAAATCTAGTTGTACCAAGTGATAAGGAATTTGTAAAGAATAAAATACTCGATGCGCAATCCAGTCGTAGTCCTCAATCGTTTGAATTTCAAATAAGATATAAGAATAAAAAAAACAGAGTTATAAATGCCTATGTTGAGGCTCATTTCAACGCATTAGGAAAGCTTAAGCGTCTTTTGGGCTTAATACAAGATGTTACTGAGAATAAACAAATGCAGGCCGAAATAAAAGAACGAAATGCCATATATAAAATGTTGTTTGATACTGCTCCTGATGGAATTATAATTGCAAATAAAAATGGTAATTTGTTAGATTCTAACCCTGCAATGTGCTCAATGTTAAGGTATTCAAAAAAAGAGATTGTTAGTCTTTGTGCTTCAGATATTGTTAGTACGCTTGAGTACTCAAATATAAAAGCAGCTTTAGAGTACATCACTTCACAACCCGACTATTATTGTGAATGGATTTTTAAACGCAAAGATGGTACGCAATTTTCGGCGGAGGTAATTGCAAATCAATTAGCTGATGGCTCCATAATGGCTATGGTCAGAGATATGACTGAAAGAAAAATAGCCGAAGATGAAATCAAAAATCTTAATGTAGAATTAGAGTCTAGAGTTCAAAAACGTACTGCTGAATTAGAGTTATTAAATAATGAATTGAGAGCTTTTACCTATTCTGTGTCACACGATTTAAAAGCTCCGCTACGAGGAATAAATGGATACAGTAAGCTTTTGCTCGATTTATATGCTAAATCATTAAATGATGAGGCCAAGTCATTTATTGAGAACATATGTTCAGGAACTGATCAAATGAATAAACTAATAGATGATTTGCTTAATTATTCAAGATTAGAACGTTCTGAAATTAATATGGTTCCCTTTAATTTATCAGATGTAATTCAGGATGTATTACATTTAAGCAAATCCGAACTTGTTCAAAATAATATTAAAGTTAAAATAGATATTAAACAGATTACCGTAATCTCAGATCGGAATGCCTTAACTATTGCACTTAGAAATGTTATTGAAAATGCTATTAAGTTTACAAGGTCTCGGTCTGATCCTTATATTCACATCTATCATGAGCAAACAAACGATAAACATATTCTTATTGTAAAAGATAATGGAATAGGATTTGATATGATATTTCATGATAAAATATTTAATATTTTTCAACGCTTACATCGGGTGGAAGATTATGAAGGAACAGGCATTGGATTAGCTATTGTTAAGAAAGCCATGACTAGATTAGGTGGGGATGTATGGGCTGAAAGTTCAGAAAATAATGGTGCTATATTTTATTTACAAATACCTAAGTTCAAATAATGAATAATATAAATGTTTTACGTAATACGATATTATTAGTAGAAGATAATCCGGTTGATGTTGACCTGACGCTTAGAGCCTTTAAATTTAATAAGTTAACAAATCCTATTGAAGTTGCTCGCGATGGCCATGAAGTTATGAGTTGGATTAAAAATTATAAAAAAGGTGAACCATTACCCGTTGTTATTCTACTTGATTTAAAGTTGCCTAAATATTCAGGACTAGAGGTTTTAAAAGCTATAAAATCAAATACAATATTAAAATCTATTCCAGTAGTTGTGTTAACAACTTCCTCAGAAGATGATGATATTGGAGAGGCTTATCAACTTGGAGTTAATTCATATATTGTAAAACCAGTTGATTTTTTGAAGTTTATTGAGGTTGTGAGACAGATAGAACTGTATTGGAGTGTTTTGAATAAAACTAGTATCCATTAATTTTTTTGGTTGTTATGAAAATATTATTGCTAGAAGATTATGCGCTGGATGCAGATTTAACATACCGAGAGTTGACGCAAAACATAATTGATTGCCATATTGATGTAGTTAAAACGTTATCTGAAGCAAGAAAATTGGTTAATAATTTTTATGATGTTGCATTATTAGATATTAATTTGCCAGATGGTTATGGAACTGAGTTGTTGGTTGATCTAGTTGAAAATAATAGTCCTGCAGTAATTATAATGTTAACCGGTGCGGGAGATGAGGAGGTTGCTGTTACCGCATTAAAATCTGGAGCCGATGATTATATTGTTAAAGATGGTAAATATTTGAAGCAACTGCCTGAACTAATCAACTTTCATCTTGAGCAGAGAGTAAAAAAGGAAAAGGTAAAGAAAGTTATAATTAACGTATTGTTTCTTGAGCATCAAAAGTCAGATATCGAACTAACAATATTGCATTTTAAAAGATTTGCCTTTAACTTTAGAATTAAGCCCGTTTGTAATAGTAAAGAACTATTAGATATGTTGCCTAAACATAAGAGTATTGCGTGTGATTACCATGTTATCTTAATGGACTATAATTTACCGGGTTTAACAGCTATTGAAATTACCAAAGAAATTAGACAAAACCGTAAGCTTGACATTCCAATTGTTATTGTTACTGGGCAAGGGTCTGAAGAATTAGCTATACAAGCACTTAAGCTCGGTGTTGATGAATATATCGTTAAAAGAGACAACTACCTTAATAGATTGCCGTCTCTTTTAGAAAGTGCTTACCAAAAAAATGTTTTAGAAACACAGAATAAGCAATTAATTGAAAGTGAGGAAAAATTTAGAAATTCCTTTGATTACGCTAATGTGGGAAAAGCCATTGTTAATTTAGATGGAAAATTACTTAAAGTAAACAATAAGCTATGTCAAATCATGGCTAGAAGTAAATATGAACTCGAAAATAAAAGTGTTTTAAACTTTATCTATCATCCGGATATTGAATTGCTTAAAAAAATGTCTTCTGCTTCAGATAGGATTCAAATCCAAAATGAAGAGATTGAAATGCGTTTAGTAAATAAATCTGGTAAAATAATTTGGACCTTAGTGTCTGTTTCTTTAATTAGAGATTATGAAGAAGAACCTAATTTTTACATTCTTCATGTTCAGGATATAACTTTGAGAAAAGATACCATTGAGAAGAATAGACAATTATCACTTTCAGTAGAGCAAAGTCCTGTAATGATTATTATAACTGATCTTAATGGTGATATAGAATACGCTAATCCGAAATTTACAGAAGTAACTGGCTATTCGATGCACGAAGTGTTGCACAAAAATCCAAGATTTCTTAAATCTGGTCAAAAAAAGAAAGAACAGTATAAGCACCTTTGGGAAACTATTAAAAAAGGACAAGTTTGGGAAGGTGAATTTTTGAATCGAAAAAAGAATGGTGATTTTTATTGGGAATCCTCTTCCATCTCTCCTTTAAAGGATGAACAAGGTAATGTGACACATTTTATAGCTATTAAGCTTGATATTACAGAGCAAAAGAATAACGTGAGGAAAATTCGTAAATTAAACGAAGAACTAGAGTTGAGAGTAGAAGAACGAACAAAAGAATTGTCTGAAGCAAATAGTAAACTAGGAGAAACCATTAAGATTGCGGAATCAGCCAATAATGCAAAAAGTGAATTCCTGGCCAATATGAGTCACGAAATAAGAACCCCAATGAATGCCGTTCTTGGATTTGCAGATATTTTAGACAAACATATTGACAATCCTGTTCATAAAGATTACCTAAAGTCGATTAAATCAAGTGGTAAAATTTTGCTCTCAATCATTAATAATATTTTGGATTTATCTAAAATAGAATCAGGTAGTATTAAGTTAAAACCAGAACCCGTTGCACTTGCACATCTTGTAGAAGAACTGACATATATGTTTAAATACAAGGCATCTGAAAAGAATCTTGACTTTCAGGTTGAATATGATCAACAAATTCCGGACTTATTACTAATTGATGAATTACGGATAAAGCAAGTGCTAATGAATTTACTAAGCAATGCTATTAAATTTACACATATAGGTTTTATTAAGTTTAAGGTCGAAGTGTTGTTGAAAACCGATACAATAGTAGATCTATATTTTTTAGTTGAAGATACTGGAATTGGAGTTTCAGAAAAAGACTTGGATAAAATTTTAAAACCATTTGAACAGCAAGAAGGCCAGGACGATAAACTATATGGAGGTACTGGTTTGGGTTTAGCAATTTGCGACAAAATAATATTATTACATAAGAGTAAAATAGAAATTAAAAGTCAGGTTGGTATTGGTAGTACTTTCGCTTTTAAATTGACAAGATTAAAAATATATAAGAAGGACAACTATCTAAACCAACCATCCGTTGTTACTCCTGAAATGGTTATGTTTGAAGGGCAATCTATTCTTATTGTTGATGATGATACTGAAAATCGTAGGCTACTTAAAAGTTATTTAGGAGATTTAAAATTAAACTTGATAGAAGTTTGTAATGGCGAACAAGCTATAGATAGCGTACTCAGTAATAAACCAGATATGGTTCTAATGGATATGCGTATGCCTAAAATAAATGGGCTTGAAGCTGCTCAGAAAATAAGAAAAAAATATGGACAAAGAGAACTTCCAATGGTTTTAATGACAGCATCTGTTTTCATAAATAAAGAAAAATTAGAAAAGTACTTTGATGCCTTTATTACTAAACCTATAGAAATTAAGTATCTAATTGGGATTATGTCAAAATACCTAAAATGTAAAATCAAAATATCTCATTCCATAACAAAAAGTAAAGAAGAGATTAATTTGAGGAAAATACTAGAAGAACATGGTCAAACTGAAGTTTTTAGAAAGCAATTTACTGAAGTGTTAAATTCATTACAGCAAAGAATTTCAAACAGTAATCTCAGACTTCTTTCTTCAGAATTGGCTCTATTTGGTGCTAACAATAAAATTATTGAAATTATACACATTAGTGACAAATTAAAGCTAGCTATAACTTCATATAATATTGAATCGACTTTGAAAATTATAAAATTACTCAATAAATGTCTTTAATATAAAAAAAGAAACGTATATGGATGATGGTTTTTTTTATAATATTCTTATTGTAGATGATAATTTAAAAAATGTTCAGGTTTTAGGTAGTCTCCTGGAGCGTGAGAGATACCATACGGAATTTGCTTTAAGTGGGCAAGATGCGTTAAATTGGATTGAAGAACGTGTTTTTGATTTAGTACTATTAGATATTATGATGCCGGGAATGGATGGATTTGAAGTTTGTTCAATTATTAGAGAAAATAGGAAATATGATGATGTTCCCATATTATTTGTGAGTGCAAAAAAAGATACTTATAGTACGCTTAAGGCCTTTGGTGTTAAAGCTCAGGATTATATAACCAAGCCATTTAATCATGATGAGTTAATAGCACGTATAAAAACTCAACTTGAATTAAAAAGTAATAAAGCAAAATTAAAAACTATCAATTTTCAATTAGAAGAAAAAGTTAAGGAACGAACTGAAGAATTAGATGATCTTCTGGAGAAGTATAGAACGGCTAATAAAATGTTAGAGAAAGCCAATATGGATTTAAAACAGCTTGATGATGCTAAGAATAATTTCTTGCAATTAATAAGTCATGAAATACGTACGCCACTGAATGGGATTGTTGGATCAGTTGAAATATTGAAAGGTTTGGTGCAAGATGAAGATTTGTTATTATCTATTAATGTTTTGGATATTTCAGTTAAACGTTTGCATCAATTTTCGTTAGATGCTATATTATTAACTTCTCTTAATCTTAACAAATATAAAACAGTATATAGTGAAGTTGATCTATTAAATAGTATTGAAGATGTTATACAAGGGGTTAAGAAAAGGTTTTATTTAAAAAATATTGAAATCAATTTAGAAGGTTTTATTTATGGACAAAAAATTTATTCAGATAAGAAGTTATTTTACGAAGTGTTAAGTAGATTGATAGAAAATGCTGTTGTGTTTTCTGGAGATAATCCAATAATACAAGTTTCAATAAAAATGATAGCTAATGAGTTTTCGTTAAATATTATTGATAATGGAATCGGATTTCCTGAAGAAATGTTAGAAAATAAACCTTCTTTATTAAGTCCGTCAGAATCACATGTTGATCAAAATATAGGACTTGATTTATTTTTGGTAAATAAGATAGTTGAATATTTAGAAGGTAAATTTTCGTATGGTAATTTAAAAACAGGAGGAGCTTATGTTAATGTTAATTTTGATAACATTGTTTTTGAATAACAATAATTGGCCTTTTTTCCCAAGAATCTCCTCCTCATAGCTTCTTTTTCACCTCTGGGCATTGACGAAATACTTCTCGTGCTAAAATACTTTTTACAGTCCTTACTATTTTTGTAACACTATAATCCGGAACTGATTGGATTAGAAAATGAATATCATAACGCAACTCTATTTCTTCACAAAATTCTCTAATCACCTTATCTACATCCTCGTCGATAACAATTCGTCGATATTTTATCGCAAAAACTATATGATAAAGCAAAACTGTTACATTATGACTCTTATGTATTTCTTTACTATCTCTAGACATCGAGTCTAAAGATAGTAATTACGAGGCAAGCCTCGAGGAATTTAGCCTTTGTTGGATTAAAACCTTTACTATTAAGCACCTATTTTATTATTGAAATTATTATTGATTATTTCCAATAATCTATCTTTGTCAATCGGTTTAGCAACAAATCCGTTACAACCAGAAGAGTATGCATTATCTTCGTCTTCTTGTGTTGCATAAGCTGTTTGTGCAATTATTTTAACATCTTTATCATCTTTCCTAATACTTTCTGTTACTTGCAATCCATCAATATCAGGAAGTTTTATATCCATTAAAATTATATCATATTTATGTTGCTTTGCTTTAGTAATGGCTGTATTACCATCTTCAGCAAAAGTTATATTATGATTTGTCCATCTAAAAATCTCCTCCATATACATCCTATTAATCTCTTCATCCTCCACAATAAGTATATCATATGAATTATCAACTTTTTTAACGGATATGCCTTCTTGCGTAACTCTAAATACTTCTTCTTTAGATACATTATAGGGATAAGTAAAATAAAAAACACTTCCTATACCAGGCATACTATCTACCCTAATTGTACAACCCATAGCGTTAAGTATAGCCTTTACAATACTTAATCCTAAACCAGAGCCACCAAACTTTATTGCAATATCATTGCTCGCTTGAACAAATCTCTTAAATATTACTTCTTGTTTATCTTTAGCAATTCCAATACCTGTATCTGCAATAGAGAATAATATATGGTTGTCTTCTTTAATTTTTACAGTCAAAATAATATCTCCTTTTTCTGTAAACTTAAATGCATTTACTAAGAGATTATTTAAGACCTGATGTAGCCTTTTGATATCCAAATATATAAACTCTTTAAAATCTTCTTTATCAAAATCTAACTTAAAAATTAAATTAATACCAGTCTTATTAACATGTCGCTTATATTCACTATAAAACTCATACAACTTATTTAATTCAGTTTCCAGAACACATGCTTCATTTTGAACAACAAACTGCCCGGCTTCTATTTTAGAAATGTCAAGGATATCATTAATAATATTCAATAAATCCTGACTTCGTGATAAAATGATATTAGAAAATTGCTTTAATTTTTCCTTATCATCAGAATTACATACTAATAAACTGGCAAATCCAACAATTCCATTTAATGGAGTTCGTATTTCATGGCTCATATTATTTAAAAAAGCGGTTTTTAAACGATCACTTTCTTCTGCTTTTTCTTTAGCAATTAAATACTCTTTCGTTTTTTCCTTTACCTTCTCTTCTAGCCCCTTGTTAATTTCAAGTAGATTGTTTTTATACTCATTTTCCTTACTTCTTATTCTTGTTAAAAGCAATGATACCGTAGCTGAAACCATTAATAAAATAAAAAATAAAACTCTACGCTCCAATACAATGGGATACAATAGCGCATCTAATTTATCTTTGGATAAAAACGACACTAATTTCCAGTAATAATTAACATTTACCTTATTGTTTTGTAACGATCTACCTTCATAAATATGCAAAGGGTATATTGTTTGAAAAGTTACCAAATTCTCTTCAAACTTAATCTGACCTTTTTCTGAATTTGATATAAGATCCCATAATTTGCCATATTCTTTAATAAAATTATTTGCACTTAAACTATCGTACATAAAGGCCCATTCATACCCTTCATTAACCGAGTTCCTTAAATAGTATCCTTTCTGATTAACCATCATATTATTACCCGGAGACCTTTCATTATATCTATCAATACTCTCAATTATATTACTTCCCAAATAATTTAAAACAACCTCCCCTATAAATTCATTTTGTTTATTAATTAATGGAGTACCTACCCTCAACATTGGTTTTAAAGGAACTTCAATTTTTCCTTGTTCTATATTCAAATCTAAAGGAGAGAAATATACTTCTCCTGATTTAAGTTTTTTAATCTCCTTGAAATAATATCTATGTCCTTTTCTCTGAAGACTTGAATCTTTGACGATTTCAGCTTCACCTTTTTTATAATTAATTCTTACAATTTCATATCCATGTGAATCAATAAAACGAACTTGATCATATATTCTTGATTTCCCAATACAAAAAGCTTTAAATTCTTTTTCTAATAAATGTTTTTGTTCCGTATCTTCAGTTAAATCATTTATTTGGTTCATTGAATTTTTAACATGCTCAGCTAAAAATAATAGATCATCAATTACATTATCAAGCTTATTATCTATGGAAGTATTTTGTAATGTAACAACAAACTCTTCCTGGGACTTGATTGCCTTTAAAGAGTGATTCATCTTATAATTATAAAACACAACTAAAGGGATAACAAGCAATGTGGTAATAATTATAAAATATTTTGAAAAGTAATGTAATAATTTATCTTTCATAGCGGTCTGATTAATTAATAATTATATCATTCAAATTAATAAACTTTAAAATCAAATTCAAGTTTATACTACTCTTTATTTTTGATAAAAGCTCCTTTAAAAGATTAAAATATTTTATAAAAAATAAGCTTCTTTTCACAACCTAAATAAGAATGATGTTCTTGAAGTCAACTTCTAATTGCTCTTTCCCAATTAACACTTTGAGTTTTTCTGATAAATCTAAAAAAGCCTCTGACTACAGCATAATTCATGATAAAAAAATAATAGGGAATAAAAACTATTTTAAGCTTTAGTTTTGCTCTTTCCATCATCCAACCTATACTTGCAATTACGTAAAATATTATTTGCGCATAAAACAATATGTTGTAAATATTATTAAATCGAATTAAAAAAATATTTAAAATAAAAACAAAAATTAAGCTTAAAGGAGCTAGCGTCCATCTTAAAACCCTATGTGAAATATATTGAAAACTTAAAAGTCCATATTTAAAAATATTTAATATTGAAGCTAATCTTAAAACCGATTGTATTCCTCCCGCACTAATTCTTATCTTTCTTTTTAATTCTTCCTTTACACATATCGATGCAGTTTCAATTGCATAGGCCCCCGGATTGTAACCTATTTTGTATCCTTTCATTGCAATTCTTAAAGAGATAATAAAATCATCTAAGAGCGTATCTTCTTCGATAGGATTGAATAACTCTTTACGTATTGCAAATAATTCTCCAGCAGCCCCGACGGCTGTATTTAATTCAGCATCCCATTTTTTTAATAAGGATTCATACTTCCAATATATACCTTCCCCTGCAGAAGCTGCATCATCTTTAGTATGGTTAATGATTCTTTTTTCTCCAGAAACACATCCTACTTTGGGATTTTTAAACTGATCAACAATTAGTTGAATAGAATTAGTTGCTAAAATTGTATTTGCATCTGAAAAAACTACTATAGGAGAAGTAATATATTCCATTGCTCTATTCATTGCTGCAATTTTTCCCTTACGCTCTGGTTTATGCAAAACTCTTACATCATCATAGTTTGATAATAGATGATCAGTTCCATCATCTGAACCATCGGTTACCCATACTAATTTAAGATTAGAATAATTTAAGGCTCTGCTATTTATTATCTTTTCTTGAACGGTATCTTTTTCATTATAGGCTGTAACAAGCAGTGTTACTTCTGGAGTCCATTCTTTGTTTATTACTTTTTTAGTAGATAGTAACGTCCTTTTTAATATCACCATTAAAAATAAAACAATACCATAACCTAAATAAGTATAAAATATAATTCCTGAGAAAATCCAAAATAGAACTTCAATTGCTTTCATAATTATGCTATTTATTTAAGTTAAGCAGATAATTTCTTAATCCATTTATTGGTATTAGCCTGATACTTTTTTATTATTTTTGCTGGATTCCCAGCTACAACAGTGTACGATGGAACACTCTTAGTAACAACACTACCAGCTGCAACAACACAATGTTTACCTATAAATACTCCTGGCAATATTACAGTATTAGCTCCAATCCAGGTTTCATCTCCAATATAAACCTCTTTAGTTACAACACCCTGATTAGATATAGGTAGCGACACATCTTCGTAATTATGATTTAATGCTGAAATGACAACATTTTGTGCCAACCGAATATTATTCCCGATATGAACAGGCCCAATTAATACAGAACCTATTCCAATACGAGTATCGTTACCAATGTAAATCTTGCCAACTCCATTATTTATGGTACAAAAGTCTTCAATTGTTGAATTATCACCTAAATAAAATTTAAAGTTTGGTAGAATATCCATTCTTGTATTAGGTTGTATTCTGGAATTTTTCCCTTTTTTTAAAATAAAGGGATGTATGATTTTTTTTATTAATGTTCTGGGGCGAGCCTGGTTTTTAGGCATTAATACCCATAAAACAATTTTTTTTAGTTTTGCACTACTTTTAATAATATTAGTTAAGCTCATAATACATAAATTTATTGCGATTATTAAAAGGCTGATTCGTAAAGATTCTTCGCAAGAATAGCCCCCTGCTCCTTTCGAATAATATATTTACCAATTGAATTAACATTGTTTTTCCATGTATGCTCTGAGGCAAACTGAATTCTCTGTAATTTCTTTAAAGAACCAGTACTTTCCATCTCTAATTCAATCATAGATATCCAATCTTTTTTGTCCTTAGCCAAAGAAACATAATCTTTAAAATACTCCATAGCCTCAGTTTTTGTTGCCACAGTTGGTTTTCCCATTGCCAAATACTCATCTATCTTTCTTGGATAGTTGCCTATTGTAACTTCATTAATTTTTTGAGGGTTGATTGCAACATCAAATTTATTCAGGTATTCAGGTAATTCATTTTCATTTTTTAATCCCAGAAAATGAACATTGGAAAGATGATGTAGATTACTTGATTTAAAAGTACTATCTTCAGGTCCAACAAGAACTATTTGCCATTCTTTTTTGGTAATTGCAATAAATTCTAAAACCTCTATATCCAAACGTAAAGAATTCAAACTCCCTATATAACCTACTATAGGTTTTTTTATTGATGCTATATCCTTAGGTATCTTTAAATAAACATTAGGAGTATACGCCTTAGTATCACATCCTTGCCCCACAAAAAAGCTATTATTATTATAAAGCTTAGCTTTATTTGAAAGAAATAATGAATTAGTTAATACTAAATCAACTTTTTCAATTAGTAGTGGCTCAATTCTTTTACCGTGTCGTTTCCAGTAATTTACAGCTTGTAAATTATCTCTTGAATAATAAACAGATAAAGAAGGTGATAATAAATCTTTTAAATAAAAGCTCCTGAACATATCACTATCACAAATATGGATATAATCTAGAAAACCTAAAATACTCAGTGCTTTAACAATATCTTTAGCAAATCTTATATTATTTGATCTGTTCATCATATCAAATAACCCTACAATGGGTATATAATTAATAGATTCTATGATATGATGAGGTTGTAGAATCCATAAATTACTATTAATTTGATGAAGAGTTTCTTTTGTTATTCGACTAAGAGAAGACCTCTTCGTAATTTTTGAAATTCTATCTATAGGAGGATTTACGAACAAAACCCGATTTTCTTTACTCAATTCAATAGCAATATTCTTTATATTGCTTCCTATTGAAATATCCCAGGATTGAATTCCTGTTATTATTATATCTCTATTTCGAAGCATATTTTATATTATTTGATTGTTTTACTATTAATTCTTGATACACATCTCCCACTTTCTCTACTTGATCTTCAACTCTAAAATTCTCTAAGACATATTTTTGTGCGTTTTGTGATAAAAGTTCTCTCTTTTTAGGATTTTCAATGAGACTAATGATTATGTCAGCCAATGCTTTTGGATCCTTTATAGGAAATAGTTCTCCTGTAATATGATTATTAATTAATTCTTTATTTCCATCAACTGGTGTGGCAACTACAGGTACTTTCATCGCCATAGCTTCAAGAATTCCTATAGGAAAGCCCTCCCATAAAGATGGTAAACAGTAAACATCTATGGCTTTTAAAATTGCAGGCACATCAGTTCTAAAAGTCTCAAAAATTACCTTATCTGATAAATTTAAATCCTTCACCAATTCTACTGAAGGTATTTTCAAATCTCCCTCGCCAACCATTAAAAGCTTTACCTTATCGTACTTTGAAACAACTTTGTTAAATGCATGAATAAGTGTAAAAGGATCCTTTTGATTAGTAAATCGAACAATATACCCTAACAAAAAAATATCTTCCGGAATATTTAATTCGTTTCTAATGTTATTATGTTGTAGGTCATAATTATATTTTGTTGCACTAATTGCATTGTATATTACCCTTGATCTACTTAAATCAAATCTTTCAATTCCATCACTTTGATTACTTTTTGAAACACATATTACACGATCACACTTATTTGTTAAAAATTTTTCAATTCTTTGCTTTAAATTCCTTTCTATTACAGATTGATCGGGATGAAATGACCAACCATGTACAGTATATATCAATGGTATGTTTAAGTATTTTGCTGATGAAAAAACATTTGATAATGCTCGTGTACCATGCGCATGTACAATATCTATTTCTTCTCTTTTTATGACTTCCTTTACCTGATTCCACACGTTAATACTAAAAGCCTTTTCTGTATAAATCACATAACTTTTTATACCCATAACATTTAGAGCTTTAATCATTGGTCCATCCGTAAATGATAAAACAATTGACTCATACATAAACGGATTTAAATGTTCTACTAGGTCCAAAACATGAGATTCTCCTCCTCCTATCTGACCTTGACGTATAGCATGTAATATTTTTAATCTTTTCATTGTTATTTTGATTTTATACCATGAGTAGTATGAATAAATGTAGAATTTGCATTTTTTAGATTTAATAGAGCAACCAGTGTAAGAACAAAACCTTTAGGTATTGAAAATAAAGCTCTTAAAACTAAACCATTATATAACTTTATTGGAATTGCAATTAATACTGCAAAAATATTTAGCAATAATGACCCAACCCATAGTGAGTAGATTAATATAGGTGGTGTCATAAAAAACATCTGTACTACTAATAAGGACACAACAATAACAGACAATCCTAGTGACAAAATCCTTGGAGGAACAATAAACTGAAGTTTTTTATCTAAATAATCTAAATGAACTACGGACTCATGTTCTTTTGGCTTATCCTGTTTAAATAAATAGATTAACTGAGCTGATAACCACCTGCGTCTTTGATTAACAAAATCTTCTGATTTTTGTACCTTTTCATCAAAAACCAAAGCCCCTTTATTGTAACCAATTGTAATCTTCTTTTTTATAATCATCAATTCTAATTCTTTGTCGAATCCTCCAATAGAAGAACTTTGGTTAATTAATAATTGTAATAACCTATAATCTATACCAAAGCCAGAACCTATAAGAGAAGCAGAAAGTCCCAAAACATGATGGCCACTCCTGAATATTGAGTTATTTACCTCCTCGCTAACAGCATCTAATACAGCAAAAGAAGTATTCAAATTTTTAGCGACTCTATGACCTTGTACAACCCTGTAACCCGAGTTAAGTGATTGTATGATTTTATCAACAAATCCGACTCCCATTATATTATCTGCGTCTAATATAATTGCATAGTCATATACTATTTTTAAATGTTGTAAAGCAAACTTTATAGATTTTGATTTTGAACTATTTTTAAGTTCTACATTTATAATATTAATTGGCAGTTTTTTAAGTTTTGTAATGGTACTTTCTTTTAATCCATCGGCCAAAACATATACATCTATTGTGGTTAAATTAGATTTGTGTTTCACAGCATCCTTTGCTGTATCTACAATAACGGAATCCTCCTTGTATGCTGGTATTAGAATAATTACATTTTTTAATATTCCTGGTTTGGTCTTGCAGACCTTATCTTTATAAAATAAGGACGCAACACTAAATAATATAAAGTATAATCCAGAAAATAAAAAATATATCCCCAATACTAATCCAATAATTTGTATTATAGTTATGATAATATCCATCGTTTCTTTGTTTTTTTTGTTATTGTCCATAAAATTGAATCTACATAAGCTGATAGATGCTTTATTTTACCATGCAGTGTTAGATTAATAATATTAAAGGGAATAGAGATTAATCCCCAATATAATAGAGACAGACATTTATAAAATGCCTTATTATGCAGAGTCATAAATAGAATACGATTTCTATTTATAAAATATGTTTTCAATGGACTACCAATACCTGTAGATGTTGATTCTTTGTGAAAAACTACAGACTTCGGTTGAACAAAAATTTTATATCCCTTATTTTTAATACGTTCACTCCAATCATGTTCTTCATAATATAGAAAAAAGTCTTCATTCATGTAGCCCACTTCATTAATAACTTTTTTAGGAATCATCATAGCACAACCATGTGCAAAATGAGTTTCAAATTCTTTAGTATATTGTCCACGATCTAACTGATTGTATGCAATAGATTGAATTCTTTGGGTAATTTTGTTAATTGAAGAAAAACCTGCATATTGAATATACTCCGGCTTATAATAGTACTTTATTAATGGACTAACAGCTCCAATGCTTTCATTAGCTTCAAGTAAGTTTATCATTGGTTCCATAAACATGGGATGAACTTCTGTATCATTATTCAACAACAGAATATACTTTCCTTTTGCATGTTTAATACCCAGATTATTTCCTCCAGCAAAACCTAAATTTTTTACTGACCTAATGATTTTAACAAAATCATAGCAAGAATCAATTGATTCGCTAGCAGTACTATCAAAAGCATTATCAATCACAATAACCTCCAGGTTCTTAAAAAACAATTCGCCTATTGAGTACAGTAACTGATTCGTTACTCTTGTATTTTTATAATTTACTGTAATTACAGAAACAAGTGGATTATCTATCATAAATGTTTGGTTTTAATAAATTGTCAAAACCAATTTCAATAGGCATGCCAATACATACAAAAACCTATACTACAACAACTTGCACCAACACTAAAACTCCTAACTTACTTTTAATCTTCATTTGTGAATACGAATAATTAGGTTTTAATTCATAAATGAAGATTTGTTAAGACCACCATAAACGTCAAATACCACAAAATACTATATTACAAACAATTAACTATATTGGCACTATAACTGTATTGTCCTATTCAAATTATTAATTAAACTTTAAAAAAATGAAAACTAGAAACCCTAGATCAAGATACCATTTAGATATAAAAAGGAATTATAAAGTTTTAGAAGTTGGAGGTGGGCACAATCCTCATCCCAGATCAAATATGGTTGTAGATAAATATATTGATTCAAATTACCACAGGCATAGCGACTTAAAAGTATATAAGCACCAACAATTTTTAGAAGCTGATGGAGAAAACTTACCTTTCAAGGATAAAGAATTTGACTATTCCATATCTAATCAGGTCCTTGAACACACTACTGATCCTGAGGCATTTTTAAAAGAGCAAATGCGTGTTTCAAAAAGGGGATATATTGAAGTTCCGTCTGTTATTGGAGAGTATCTATTTCCTAAAAAAGCACACAAATGGCTTATTCTTGAGTTAGATAATAAACTGATTTTAATGGATAAAGAAAAATATTGGTTTAATAATGGTCCTGATTTTGGTTTTCTTTTTTTAACATGGTTACAAAAAACATCAATAGGATATAAAATTTTAATGGATACGAAACCCAATTTTATGACAGTTAGATATGAATGGAATGACACAATTGAATTTGAAATTAATCCTCAAAAAGATGAATATATAAAGTACTTTACCAGTTATTGGGATGAACAAATGGTTAAAATATTTTTCCCACATAAATCAAATTTACATGAATTTTTAGAGTCTGTAAAGTCTTTTGGTAACATAATTAGAAGAGCTTTTTATGGAAAGTATTTTCTTACATCTAATTAATATTTACAAATAGTTAAGGGTGGGTTTATTGGGTCAGTATTTTAATTATAGTATAATATATAAATACTGGCCCATTTATTAAACTAACCATCAGATCTAACGTTAAGCAATTTAGCCATATCTAAAGTCATCTTCATTACTTCATTCCTTGATTTACTTACATCTTTCAACCTTTTTTTAATATAATCTTGGGTACGTTTAATTGTTATATGGCTTGAAACACGTGCATATAACTCTTCCTTTTTAAACGGTTTTGTAATATAATCAACACCTCCCATTTCAAACCCCTTCACAATATCATCGGTTTCTGTTTTTGCAGTTAAAAATATAATTGGAATATCAACTAGCTTAGGATTTTCTTTAATTTTTTTACACACGGTAAAACCATCCATTTTAGGCATCATAATATCTAATAACACCAAATCAATTTTTGTATTATTCAATATTTCCAATGCATCATGTCCATTTAATGCTAAGGCAATTTTATACCCTTTATCTTTTAAAAAAGAGCTTACAACTCTTAAATTATCCTGATTATCATCTACCGCCAGAATAAAAATTTCACTTTTATCTATATTTTCCATTTCAATATATATTTATTTCATTTGATATTCCTTTAATTGATCTATCAATTCAGGAAAAACAATTAAGTTTGATTTGATAGATTCTAAGTCGAGGTTCTCTACATCATCAAGAAGTTGTAATGCCCACTTTTGTAATGTATTTACATTAAAACGATTAGCAAAACTTTCAATATTTTTAGCAAATTCTTCAATTTTAAATAATACTAATGAGCCTTTTATCTCTTTCCAAAGTGGAACAAACTTTTCTTCAAGCTCTTTGATTATTATTGGAAGATTATTTAATGTTGTATCAGACAACTCTAATTTTTCATCTACAACAACTGTTCGCTCCATAACCTTTTCAACTTCGTACTCCTCATACTCTAGATATTTAGTGAGTAATTTAATTAAGTCAGACTTTCTTACAGGCTTAAATAATTTATCATCAAATATTTTATAATTCTCATTTTCTTCCGATCCAAAAACGGAGGCGGTGTATGCTACTACAGGAATATTATTTAATGAGGGATTTGACTTAATTTTTTGCGTTACCTGATAACCATCCATTCCAGGCATTCTTAAATCCATTAAAATTAAATCTGGTTTATTATATTTTAAAATTTCAAGAGCAATTTCTCCGTTATCGGCAGAATTAACCTTTAACCCCAATTCAATAAGATAATTTTCAATTGTATCAATATTTACAATAACATCATCTACTACTAAAATTGTACCTGTATTAAAGTGAATATTATTATCATACTCAGAAGCATCATCATTTAAATGTATAATTTTATCAGTAATTTTAACCTCAGGAATAGTTACTGCAAAAGTAGATCCTTGTTGAATTTTACTTTTAAGGGAAATTGTGCCTCCCATTTTTTCTATTAGTCTTTTTGATATTGCCAAACCAAGACCTGCTCCCTCATATTTTCGATTTAATTGTCCTGATTGCTGTTGAAAAGCTTCAAAAATCATTTGCTGCTGATTTAGAGGAATACCGATTCCTGTATCAACAATTTTTAGGGTTAAAACTCCCTTATCATTAGAAGTCTGCTTAAACCCAATTTTCACCTGAATATAACCTTTATGAGTAAATTTTAATGCATTTCCAACTAGGTTAAACAATACTTGTTTCACTCTAATTTCATCCAATAATATCGCTTTAGGAAAATTGGGAGATATTGAAACACGCACATCAATACCTTTTTTATGTGCTTTATCCAGAAATAACAACTTTATTTCCTCAACAATATAAATTAAATCCATAGGCTGAGGAGAAACAACTAATTTACCAGCATCAATTTTTGACAAGTCAAGTATATCATTTAGCAGTGATAAAAGTAAATTTCCACTACTTAAGACTGATTTTAGCATTTTTTTATGTTGTGAATTTTCAACTTTTAAATATAGTGCCTCACTAAATCCTAATATAGCATTCATTGGTGTCCGGATTTCGTGACTCATATTTGCCAAAAATTCACTTTTTGCTTGATTTGCTTGATTAGCCTTATCTCTTTCAGCTTTTAATTCACTTTCATATTTTTTTCTTTGTGATATATCTCCTGCTATTGTGATTACCTCATTATTATTCATCTTCGCCAAACGAGCTTCATAAAAAACAGTTTCTGACTGTATAGTATCTGAATATTCAATTCTAGTAAAACCACTTTTAATACAAGATCTAATAGCACTTAACATTTGTGATGCTGTTTCCTTAGGAAATACTTCAGATATGTTTTTATTAACAAAATCTTTATTAAAAGAATATTCAGTTGAACTTCCTTTATAATTAAGAATCTGACCATTCTTACTAAAATGAAATAATTTATCCGGAATTGATTCTAAAATAGCTCTATTAATAGCTTCACTTTCCTTTAATGATTGTTCTGATATTTTTCGTTCATAAGCATTTGCAATAATTCCGCTTATCGTTCTTAATAATTCAAGTTCTGACTTATTCCATTTCTTTATTCGTAAACACTCATCAAAACCAATAAAACCGAAGAATTTACCTTGAACAAACAAAGGATAAACGATTATAGACTTAATGTTTTGAGGTTCTAGAATATCAATCAAATCCTGTGGTAATTCTTTTATATTCTCAGAATAAACCCTGCCTTCGTTTATTAGCATTGGTTTCCATGAGGGTATATAATCATATGGAATTTCCTGAAGTTCACTTATTTGACTTTCCACATTAATATTGCACCACTCATATGTATTTGAGGTTAAAGTTCCATCTTGTGCATCTTCAAATATATATACTCTACTAACACCTATATGATGCCCAATTTTCTCTAAAATAGAATTAATTATATTTTTAAATGAAGTTAAAGCATTTAGCTCAAGGGCAATATCTGAAAGCAGCTCTTGCTGCAGATAATTTTGATGCAAAGCCAATTCATTTTGCTTCCTTTTGTGAATATTTACTAATGTTCCAACCATTTTTACTGGTGCTCCATCTGAATCATATTCAGTTATTTTACCCGTATCCTGAACCCAAATATATTCCTTCTTCTTATTTCGAATTCTATATTCCACTTGATATATACCAATTTCACCATTTAAGTGTTTACTTAAAGTATTTGTTACTTTATCCAGATCATTCTTATGTATTCGTTTTTCATGCTTTGATATAGTTGATTCTGAAGCTTTTTGTGATTCACCTAATATTGCTCTCCATCTTGCACTATAATTTATATTACCAGAATTAATATCCCATTGCCACAAACCAGCTTCATTTCCTAATAACGTTAACTCTAACTGTTCTGCGTATTGATGTAATTGCATTTCATATTCTTTGCGCTTGGATATATCAACCATAATATATCTAATTCCAACATTTTTAGAGTTTTCTGTGATATGATTAGAATATACAATTACTGGAAAAATGGTTCCATCTTTTTTTAAAGCCTTATAATCTCGGGGTGTAATGGCACTATTAATCAACGCTTTGTTAAAGTAATCTTTCGCTTTATCTTTATATTCAGGATCTATATAATCAAAAATGGTTAATCCTCTATCCAAATCAGACTTTGTATAACCCATTTTTTCAAGTGCATACTTATTAGCAAATATAATTCGCCCCTTAGTATCTGTTTCACATACCATCTCTGGCAACAATTCGCCTAACTCTCTATACTTTCGCTCACTAAGTTTAAGCTTCTCATTATTATAACAAGCTAAACATGAGCTGGCTAACTTTTTATTAATATCTACTAATGAATTAATAATTCCGTCTTCAAACTTACTACTTCGAAATAATATAACTAATCCATAACCAGGTAGATCAAAGAGATAATAATTTTGCTCATTCATTAATTTTCCTTGTACAGATGTAGTATTACCAACTTGTAACATAACATTTGATAATATACCATTCAACTCAGGAATATCTTTATCCAGATCTAATGAATATGGCAATTTATACTTTAAATCAAGACTAGACCTTTTATTAAAGTCATTGAATGAAAATAATAAAACTGCAGTACAGTTTAATTTACTTAAATAAGTTAACAATGCCTGTTTTAACATTTTATTTAAATCTAAACTATTTCCTATTGACATTGCGATTTCATAAAAAACCTGAAGTATTTCATTATTATTTTTCATAGGCAAGCTATAACTATAGTTTTATTATAAAAATCCATATACTCTTTTCCATTGTTTGCTATTTCTCCTATACTTAGTACGCCAAATAATGGAACAGATTTTATATTTGTTTTTATAGAGTTAAGTTCTTTAATAAATTCTTTCTCTAAAAATAAAGACCTGCTTATACAATCTACAATAAATGTAAATTCTATAACATTTTGATCAATCCCATACAGAGCTTTTTTTATAGCTTGATCTGCCGCATCCAGCAACATTTGGCAATCCCCATGCAATATATTAACATAAATACCTGTTTTTATTACTCCTACACATTCTATAATTCCATTAGTAACTTTTATCGGGTCTCTTACTATACATTCTGAATCAAATTTTGTAATACCAAATGGATATGATTTGGCAATCTCAAAAAAATTATCTTCGGTTATATATTTATTACTGTGCTTGCTTATTTCTTCTTGATATACATTAAATGCATTTTTATAGTCTAATTCTATTAATTGATTTAAATTAGATTTACTAACTTTGAATGGCCCGGCAACTTTACCCCATCCATGTTTTACTCCAATTCCAGAATGTTTATCTAAACCTATAATTAATCCACAATTTTTTTTAACTCCATCATTTGTATAAATACATGGTTTAGGAATAAAATCTAAAGAACCTGCTCCTCCACCAATATAATTATATTTAAGCCCAAATTGAATAAAGATTTGCTGTATAAAAAGGTCTACTCCTCTAGATAATGAATCTACAAAAACAAAAAGGGTTTTCATCTCTGAAAACTTAGAAATGGACTTTGATATTGTATTCTCAATAAGATCTTCATCTTCTATATCATCGCAATAAATAATTTCCGGATTATACTCCAAACCTACAATAACGCTACCTGTTTCGTAACTTTTATTTTCATATATAATACCAGGAAAATGACCTCCAAAGATTGGTTTTGAATAGCTTTTTAAAAGTTTATTCAGTTGTTTCTCATCGTAGTTATTGTTAGCACCACTTAAAACAAGAACACTGTTAATACCTTTATTATTTTCTAAATTGATTAATTCTGCTTTAAGATCTGATATTTTTGATGAGTTAATATATTTGAGTGAAATCATAGAGTTTGGTATTTTATATGATTAAATTAACGATTAAGTTTTACATTTAAAATTAATCAGGAAAATAATTTGGTTTTATATTGATTCTTTTTCCCACTCCTTCATTAAAAAAATAAATGACATGCTCATGTATATAATTATTCCATTGGGCATTTGGCCTAACGCCCCACTACCGTAAGATGCTGCCATTATACCAAACATACCAGAAAGCAAAGCCATTGCTTTGCCTTTATAATCTTCATTTTTTGATATAAACATGATATAATAACTAGAATAGGCTAGGATAAAGAACAATATAAACAGATGTAATGTTAATCCAATAATTCCTTGTTCAGCCCATATCTGCACATACCAGCTATCTGTTGGTGTTTCCGCTAAAAAAGTACCTGGGGAAAAGCGTAATCCCCAATTTCCTGCTGAACCTAATCCTCCTCCAAATGGTTTGTCTGCTAAATAGTGCTTCAATTTTTGTTGATTATCGAACCTAACCTGAAGCGATGGGTTATTGGGATCCAGTCCTGTTCTAAATCTTCTTATTTCGTATACACTATTTCCAATAGTCGTAAATTTCAAAAAGCCATATATAGCAAAAATAAAGATAAAGCCGCCAATAACAATTTTAAATTTTTTACTTAGTATACTATACAAACCCATTCCTGCAAAAGGGACTGCGATTGCTCCTCTTGTTCCTGAAATTAACATTCCTATAAACGCAGCTAGTGACGTAATAAGCCAAAAATACCGTTTCCTACCTTTTGTGTGTAAAAATAAAATACCAAATGTAACACCTGAAAATCCCATAGATCCACCATATGTAGCTGCATCTGTAAAAAAAGAAAAAATTCTTAACCCACCAGGAAGCAGATGGGTTTTTCCTCCAACTGTTGCTAACCAATGATTCTCCCATGGATCAGGGCCAATAACTTGTTGCATTAAACCTTTAGCGACACCTGCTAATGTAAACCAGGCCCACCATTTTAACATTTTATCTAAGTCCTCTTTTTTATTAAATGCAACAAATACTAATGGTATCATTAACAACATATACAAACTAACTCCCCGCATTGCATAAAACCATGCAGCACGACTCACAACCTGAGGATTAATTAGCTGAAATAAAGCATATCCATACCATATTAAAGCAACTAAAGTGAGTAAATTTTTTGCCTTTATCCATTTTACCTTATGATTAAATTGCCTAAAAATAACAGATAACCATGTCAACACCAATAATCCATCAACTGATAATCCTAATGGACCGGGTAAATATCTCGCAATTCCCATTGCAAAATAATTTGCAATAAAAATTAATACGATACCATTTTTGGGATTATATAAAACCCATATAATCACTATTAATACAAAAGGTATAATAAGTATTAAAAATGCTAAAGGAATTTGTTGCTTTGCAAACAAAAAAATGGCAGAACCAACTATTACAGAAAGAAAAACAATTATTGTAACCTGGGTTATATCTAGTGAATTATTTCTTCTTTTATTTTCTTCCATTGGCCAAGTTGCAATAGCTGTTTTAATATATTCTTAGATCTTTTAATATTTATTCCATATTCCACTGATAAAACTTGATTTATATAAACCCAACCTAATATTACACCAAAAATTGTAAAAAATAAAGTAGCAAAAGCAACTAATTCAAGAGATTTAAATAGATATATAGCAATAAAATCAAATATTAAGTTTAAACATAGCATAAACATTATCTTAAGAAAATTAAGTTTTGCTTTATCCAAGGCAAACAATGCAACGCCAGTGAATCTATCTAGTGGTAAAAACAAAATATAAACACTTATAATGTACAAAATATTTTTTTGAACTTGTATATCTTGTACGTAGTTATCCCCACCTAAAATCGATAAAAAAAGATCTGGAAATAGTATGAAAACAATAACTATAGGTATAAATAATAAGGTTGTAATAACTATATAAGTTTGTAGATGTGCATAAAACTTATGTATTTGATTTTTGATAAGCTTTGATAACGTAGGAAATGCTGTAGTTGCAAAACTTCTTAAAACAACTTCTATCATTTCAACAAATTTAAAAGGTATAGCGTATATAGCTACATACTCAGCTCCCATAAATGGAGCTAATCCTAAAAGTATTGCATCAGAGCTTTTGAGTAAATTGCTACTTATATAACTTAAAGTAGAATATTTTCCAAAATTTAATATCTGTTTTCGAGTTTTTGGAGTTCCTGAAAAAAAATGAAATAGCCCATCCCACTTCTTTATTATTACAATCAAGCTTGTAATTGCATTTGCAAATATATAGACATAAACTAATACTTCCAATTCAAATTTTTCATTAAAGAACAAATACAACAATAAAAGAATTAAGATTGCCATTGAATTTATAGCCTTAATTACCGCAAGCCTCAAAAACAAGCACTTTCCTTGAGCTATGATAGTTGACTGATTAAAAGGTATATTACTGAATGCAAGAATAGGATAAAATAAAAAAACATAACTATATGTTGTATTCAATCCCATTGTTATCATAACGAAATATATCAATAGGAAAACAGAACTAATTAAAAATGAAGAAACAAGACTTAATTGGTATGAGGCACCTATTGAATTATACCTATCATTCTTTTGTCCAACAGAGATCATTCGAATTGTAGCAGTGCCGGTTAAACCAAGGCGCAACATATCCATTAACGTAGCTACAGTAATAAAAATTACCCAATTACCAAACACTAATTTGTCGGTAAACCTAACTACTACCAGAAAAGTAATAAAACCCAGAGCAGCTTGTATTCCATTGCCTAATAATGAGTGAATATTACTTGAGATATTTTTATTTTGGGTCCACCGGCTTATCATGATACATATTTTTTAAAGAATCTATTTTTAATAAATCGCCTAATTAAGGAACGTTTTTTTTGAATTTCACCAACCATATCCACCATATTATCAGGAATCGCTTGATTTAAAATTGCAATAACAGAGTTATTACTTATTGCAATAAACTTATCCTTCATATAGTTATCTGTTGCAGACCAGGTTCTATTTGCATTAATGATCATTAAATTTAATTCTGAACTGATTACTAGATCATTATTTATAAAGTAATCTTTATCTGACAATGGGGGCATTTCTACAATTACAATATCATATTGTTGTATATTATTAATTATCTGGTAATAATTACTATTCATTAGATTTTTACCTGGAAGATTTAACCAATTACCATTTTCTTTGTGCGGTTTAACATTTAAAAGTAAGACTTTTATATCTAATTTTTCAAGTATTTTGTACAAACTATTAATCATATATGTTTTACCTTCATTACTAAAATGACTAAATACGTTTACTATTATTGGAATATTTTTATTATTTGAAAAATGTTGCTGTAAAAGTTCATCGACCACTGATTTTAATCCCTTTTCTGTTAAGTCATCAAAATTAATCTTATCACTTTCTAATTTTAAGGGTAAAACACCTATAACGCTTTTATACCCTAAATTTTGTAATCGTTTAGGTGTCTTTATTGTTCTATCTAATAATTCAAAAACAAAAAAGCCTAACAAAGTAAGTATCAAAGTAAATATTCCAATTACAACAACCATTAGTTTCCTTTTGGTAGGCTCTGGGTCTATTGGAAAAAATGGTTTATCCAAAACTTTCATATTTGCCATTAACTCCTCATTTTGCTGCTTTAGCCTTGCAAGCCCCAAATGATGTAAAATTTCTAAATATGACTTTTCATTTACATCAATCTCTCTCTCTATCCGTTTTAATGTAGCACCCAATGGCGCAAATTGATTATATAACTTTTTGAATTCTTCACTTTTCACCTCCATTGATTGCAATCTCGCCTTCGCACTTTCATAATCAATAACCGTTGAAAGCCAATCGTTTAATAAAGTCTCTATTGCAATACCATCACTATGCTTTTCATAAATATATAGTGAGTCAAGTTTTTGTTCAAGTATTTGTTTAAGCTTTAATTGTTCTGCTATATAATTTAATTTTAATTCATCTTTTTCGGCTTCATCAATGGTTAAAAAGTCCAAAGAAGCGAGATTCTTATTTATCTTAACTAGGGATTCTCGAAGATTAATAATCTCTCTATTCTTCAAATTAATATTATATCTGGATTGAGTTTGTTCCTCAAGTTTTAATAATATTGCTTCTGCAGCTTGATATTCTAAAAGAATATCATGAAGTTTTATTTCGATTTTTTCTTGTTGAGACGAAATATGTTTTGTTTGTTCGTAGTAATTAATAATTTTATTCTCTTTATTAAAATTCAAGAGCCTGTCTTCAGCATCTGCCAATTTTTTCGAAGCTGTTTTTAATTGTTTTTCAAAATATGCAATGACCGCACTAGCTTGATTAACTTTCAAGTCACTATATGTATTAAGAAATACTTCAATAACTATATTAAGTGTATGATATGCAACACCGGCATCATTTGATGTGTATGTTAATTCTATAATATCACTTCCGGATACCTGAGTTGTTTTAATCGAAGAAATAGCTTTGAAACTATAATGAGGGTGGTTGAAGTTTAATAATTCGTACAAAAAGTTAGTTTTATCCTGGTTCAAATATTTTATTAAATTCTCATATGTTTTTTGTTCATTATTCTTAACCACCAATTGTTTTATATCGTCGGGTATAGTTTTTACAAACTCATCATAATTATCTTTTGATAAAATTGCAGGATCTGGTTTTGTAAGCTGCAAGTGCTTAGCCAATAACCTTAAAGATGTCTCTTCTTGTACGTTTCTTGAATTTAGTATAGTTATTAAATTATTGTATGCTGTTTTTGAAGCAAAAAAATCAATTCTGCTATTCTCAAGATTACTTAATGAGGATCCGGAAGTTATTGCAGTAAATAATGTAGCTTTTGTATTAAATTCACTTTTCTCATTTATTGTAGCAAAAAACATTAAAACAGAAGCAATAATTGGTAATATTATTAACCATTTTGCCTGTTTTAATATAATATGAATTACACTATAAATATTCATAATTATTTGTGTTTATTACTGAGACTTACACCCGTCGCTTTTTCAAGTTTTAAGTATTGGGCTAAAAAATTATTTTTTGCCTTTAAATAATCATTCCTTGCTTTACCTACTGTAGAAGAGAGTATAGCAAAATCATTTATATCTGTTTTTCCACTAAACAAATCCTTCTTGGCTTTTTCATAACTAATTTCAAGTGTCTGATATATTTCAAAATGATTATGCATACTTTCATTTAAAAACTGCGTTTCATAATAAAGATCTATGATAAAATATTTAAGTTGTTGTATAGCTTCATCTTTTTCATAAATAGACTTTTGTATTTCTAGTTTCTTTTTTGAAACTTCTTTGGATCTTCCTGTTATTGCTGAGAGCGGTAATTTTAATGACACTCCTGAATAATATGTTGTCTGTTCACTAGAGCTCAAAGACCCTGAATTTAAAACTACATCAGTCCTGTTTTCCTGCATAACAATTCTATCATATTTTCCATAATTTGCAGCCCCTTCAACAAAAAGATATTTTGCCCAACTTCCTCTTTCTAGATCAAGTTCTTCATGCTTTATATCTGTTTGAGTAAGCTTATCTTTTACTAAAGCAGAATTTTCTATTGCATTACTTATGACAAACTCTAAAGAAGGTAGCTGCACTACGGTAGAATCTTCTATACCTTGGCCATACATAACATTATTAAGGCTTAATATAAGACACAGATTAACTACAAAAAAAAATCGCATATTACAAGAATTTGAAATTGTAATTTAATTTAGCTAACAGACACATGAAATCTATACATTTTCGTGCTGAAGCATTGCTGGAATTGTTTTAAAAATAATAACAAGATCGGTCCACAAATTATAGTTATTGGCATAGGTTACATCTAACATTTTTCTTTCTTCTGCACTCATGGTTGTATTTTTTGCCCTAGCAGTTACTTGCCACAATCCTGTTAAACCAGCAGGAGCCAAATATCTTTTAATCCATGGATCTTTTGTGAGTTTTTCAGCCTCATATAATGGCAATGGTCTATTGCCCACAATGGACATATCACCTTTTAATACATTAATAAACTGAGGTAGTTCATCTATACTTGTATTCCTTATAAAACGGCCAACTTTAGTAATTCTAGGATCATTATTGAGTTTAAAAAATGCTTTTTGCTCTAATACCTTTTTTCTATCTAAAAACTCTTCTTCATTAACTTCTCCATTATCATCATAAAGAATTGTAGAATTAATTTTCGCTGGCGAAACCATTTTTTCTGATGGTTCTTGACCATTGTATTGATTCTGTTTCAATAAGTCCTGTACTCTTTTATCTGCATCCTGATACATTGATCTGAATTTATAAAAGTTGAACACTTTATAACCAGCTCCAACTCTTTTTGATGCATAAAAGATCGGACCTTTTGATTCTATACGTATTAATACAGCTATTAGAATAAATAAAGGCGTAAGCAAAATCAAATTAATTCCTGCAAAGCAAATATCAAAAATCCTTTTCCATAGCGGTATCTTAAATTCATCAACCTCATTATTATGTAATTCAATAATAGGATGATCTATTAAAAATTTTAATCTTCTTTCTATATTCTGTAAAGATGTTGTATCTTCAAATACTTCATGCGCTCCTTGCTGCAAGTAAATCAATAAGTTATCTTTTTCTCCAATAACAACAAAAATAATATCGACATCAACTAACTTTCTTTTAACCTCTTGTATTTGAAATATTTGCTGAGACTTATTACCCCATACTTGTAAGACTACTACATCTGTATTATATGATAAATTTAATTTTGTTGAAAATGTAAATTCTTGATTTACATCAAAAAGAACACTCTTTTTGAAATTTTCAAAGATATTTTTATCCGGACCGTAATATTGTAAATTTATAGCCATTGGTTTGAGTTTTTAATGGTAAAAAGACAATTAATTAATAAACCTCTGAATCCTTAATTTTAATTCTTCTGGATTAAAAGGCTTTTCAATATAATCAGCAACACCGGAATTAAATAATTCAACCTTTTTGTTACTTTCATTAATACTGGAAAGAATAATTACAGGGATATGCTTATATATATCACTAGAATTAATTTGTTGTGCCAGTTCTAATCCATTAACAACAGGCATCATTAAATCACTTATAACTAAATCTGGGAAATAACCATTTTGTAAAACTCCCATAGCTTCCAATCCATTAGAAGCTGTTTTTATTTCATATTCTGAATTTAAAATGATCTGAAGAATTGTCCTAAACTCCCCCTTGTCATCGACTAATAAGATTTTCTTTTTCATAAGATGATATTTTTATTTTTTGTAAATTTTTGAAGAATTTATATAAAAGTCATACGGAATATACCAATCCATATAGTTATAACCTCTGCTATTTGCCCATGGATTAAACTGAATATAGGCTTCTGTAATATCTTCTTTTTCATATGGATATTCAAAACTAACAGGTAAATTTATGGCCCAAGGCAAATAGTAATCAGATACGTAGTAGGCTCCTAAAGAAACATTTGAATCATCATCGCCTGTTCCTAATAGATTTAGATCTGCTAAATCTGTAGGCTTTTTATTGGGCAAATGTACTTCAACACTGCGATCCCGATTTATTATCATAAAAGGATTATATGGAGGAGTACCCAATTCTGTAAATGAAACAGGACTATTAAAACTAATATTTACAACCTGAGTATCCGGAACTACATAAGGTGTTTCTGGTGATGTATTCACGCCAATTCCTACTCCTGGATAAGATAAATTATTAAACGCATCATCAAAAATTATAACCGTAGCATTAGTTTGATTGCTTTCGGAGCCATTACTATTGTTATTAACAAAACCCTGCGTCAATCGCTGTCCTGTAACAGAATTAACATTATTGGTAGGAATATTAAATTGTATTCCAAAACCATTATGATAAGAAGCTCCAATTGCTTTAACTACTATTTTTGTCTCAATTCCAGATATCTCATTATTCGAATTAGTAAGTTGATTAAAATTATAATCAATAACCAAGTCATTGAAGTCATAATCACCTTTGTAAGGCCAGAGATCTTCATAAATTAATGTTCCATAAATATTTTCGCCTGGATAATGATTTTTGAATGCCTTTGTATCATCAAACGGAAACTCATCAAAAGTATCTGTTACTCCATCTCCATCACTATCTATTGGTGTATCTATTGGTTGATAAAATGATGTATTAACTGCAGTAAATGGGGTTATTGTAGTATAAAAAACTGCATCATTAAAATCCTCATCACTCGCTTGATCTCTTCTAATATCTTCAAAACCCATTAATAATAGTTCCCGAGTCTCATCAAATAAAAGAACATTGTGTTTTTTCAATTCATATTGAGCTTCTGCATTAAAAGCAATATCTGAATAATGGGTATATGCACCATTGCCTATTTGTCCGTTCCAACCTTGAGCAACAATAAACCAACCAATAGATGTATTAGCAGGAAATATTTTAGAATACTCTTGTGTTTCTGGATCCAAATAAAATAATTGAACTTTATTGCCAGATGACAAACCTCCTCCAGATCCTGAATAAGAAACATTAGGAAAGATTATAGTTTTATCTCTAATATCATTTGCGCTAGAAGGAGCATCCCCTACTGGATATGTATAATATCCTAAACTATTTCTCCATCCTGCCCCTTCGTGCACAAATGTAACCCAAACCTCACAATCTTTACTAACTATTAAATTGGCATCATTAGAATTATCTAAATATTGTGGATGCGATACATCTAATTTTATATTCTCTGGTAATGAAGCATTAATTTCATCCAAAAAACTATTATCAATATTATCATTAACAACCTCTAAATAATTTGGAACACCATTATTATCCCAATCTCCTAAAATATAATAACCATTTACTATTGAAACTTGATCTGGTACAGTAGCTTTAAGGGATGAGTTTTTAAGAGACTTTAATTCAGACCCGCCAATGGTGATATTTAATTCTTCAGAAGTAATTTTCCGAGATGTTAACCGTGGAATACCTATATAATTACTTAAGATGTATATACTATCATATTGAGGAGAATAATTAAATAAACTCTCTAAGATACCTTCATCGTTAGTAACCCCTTTTAAAATTTTAAATTTATTTGCTTCTTCAATCAGTAACCCATCACTAGTTAATGGATCTTTTGTAAACACTTCAAAAGGAGCTCCAGTAATTGGTTCATTATTATTATTTAAAACTATTAATGTGAGCTTTATTGTATTTATATTTGAAAAGTCGAATCCTGAATAATCAGGTGTTTCATCTCTCTTAGCTTCCACATCTTCAAATTCCTTTTTTAAACATCCTTGAATGATGATCGACATAAGTAAAACAAAAAGTAGTTTTAAAATGAAAGTTTTCATACTCTTATATTTTTAGAATTTACATTCATTTATCAACTCGAATGCCAAACACACCAAATATCTAAATACCAATCATTTAACTTAATGCAAAAATACTATCTTCTGACTAGAACTTCGAAAATGAATAGGCTATTATGCGTTTTTAAAGACCTATAAAAATTACATCAAGAATAACATGTTATGAGGGAATTATACAAATATACGTTGTGTTTTTTTTCTTTAAATTGCTTTAAAGCGCTAGACAACACCAATAGGTATTAAATATGATAATAAACAGAGGGTAATAGAATACTTATTTAATATGGTCTTTAATAAATAAGTAGTACGACTTTGGAAAATAAAAAACTATTGAGAATTAGTTTTATTAATTTTCGTTTGGTAAAGCAATATCATATTTCTGGATTCTTCGATATAGCGCATTCCATTCTAAATTTAATAAGCGAGCTGCTTCGGCTTTATTATAATTTACCTGACCAAGAGCTTTTATTATGGTTTGTTTTTCCAACTCTTTTAAATCAAACAAATCGTTGGCATCATCCAAATTAAGATGAGTTTGTGCAGATAAATTAGCTGTCAAATAAAAATGTTCCTTTTTTAAAACCTTATCATTACACATAATTATGGCTCTTTCAACCATGTTCCTGAGCTCTCTTATATTTCCTGGAAATGTATAGTTTTGTAATAAAGAAATCACAGCTGAATCAATAGATTCAATTTGCTTACCCATCTTGGGAGCAATAATTTTTACAAAGTAATCTACTAAAATTGCAATATCTGAAACCCGATCTCTTAATGGAGGTATTTGAATAACAAAAGTTCCTATTCGATGAAACAAATCCAACCGAAACACTTTACCTCCAGTTAATTCCCCTACTGTTTTATTCGTAGCTGAAATAATTCTTATGTCAAATGGCATTTCATCTTGTGTTCCGAGTTTGGTATATTTCCGATCTTCTAATACCCGTAATAATTTTACTTGTAAACTCATGGGCATTTCTCCAATTTCATCTAAAAATAAAGTTCCTTTATTAATTGATTCAAACCATCCTGATTTATCTGAAATTGCTCCTGTAAAACTACCTTTTTTATGTCCAAAAAACTCGCTTTCAAAAAGCGTATCTGGTATTGCTGACATGTTAACAGCCCCAAATAAAGAATCATTTCGTTGACTTAGCATATGAATACCTCTTGCAACTAACTCTTTGCCTGTTCCACTTTCTCCAATCAATAAAACTGATGTATCAGGTGTTGAAGCCACCATTTCCATTTGATTTTTTACCTGTTGAATTAACGGGCTTTCTCCTATAATTTTACAACCAACTTCCTGATCTACAGTTTTTTTTAAAACATCATTCTTTTTCACTTCTGTATTGAGCTGACTCTGAAGTTTTGCATATTTGGTAGTACGTTCTATAGATAACCAAATTTCTGCAGAAGTAAAAGGTTTCTTACAATAATCTGCAGCTCCTTTGCGCAAGGCTCCTATTACAGTGTTCATCTCCGAAGATGAACTAATCATAATCACTTCAATACCTATATATTCTTTTTTTATTCTTTCTAAAACTTGTAAACCATCCATCTCTGGCAGTTTAAAATCTGTAATAACTAAATCGATTTGCTCATTCTCCAAAATTCTAAAAGCTGTTGAGGGAGACTCAACTACATAAACTTCTGCCTTATCTTTTAAATATGATCGGGTTAGATTTCGAATTATAGGATCATCATCTATAACTAATACACTTAAAGGTTTTAGGTTTGCTGACATAATAATTAATTTAAAGTATTAGGATAAGAAACTGAAATAGCTGTTCCCTGTTTGGGACGACTATCAATTTTTAAACTACCATTGTTCAATTTAATAAAATCTTTAATTAATTGAAAACCTAATCCTGTTCCTTTTTCCTGATTGGTGCCATTAGATGTATAACTTTCATTTTGAACAAATATCTTTTGTATTACCTCTTCAGACATACCTATACCCTGATCTATAACTGAAATTACATAGCTTCCATTTTGTTTCCGTGTAATAACCCTTATTATCCCCTTTTCGGGGCTAAATTTAATGGCATTAGAAAGTAGATTTCGTATAACTGTTTTTGTTGTAGCTTCATCAACATGTACGTAGCAATTATCAAGCAAATTCAAATCTATTATTATACTTTTATTCTCTGCAACAGGTTTAAGTACCTGAACAGTTTCTAAAACTAAAATATTTAAGTCTGTTTCATTATGATCTAATTTTATGATTCCACCTTGATAACGTGTCCATGTCAATAAATTATCAAGTAAATCATATGTATCATTAGTGCTTTTATCCAAATGATCAATTATCTCACGAAACTCTCTACTATCCGGTTTAATATAGTTATCCTTTAATGCCGAAATCGTAAATTTTATATTATGGAATGGAGCTTTTATATCATGTGCAATTATACTGTATAATTTATCTCGTGTTTGAATCATTTCATTAATTTTCATTTTACTATGATACAACTCAATATGCGTTTTAACCCTTGCGATTAATTCTTCATGTTGAAAAGGTTTTGTTATATAATCAATTCCACCTGCTTTAAAAGCTTTTACCAGATCATCAGTTTGGGTTCTGGCTGTTAAAAATACAATTGGAATCTCTCTCCATTTAGACTGTGCTTTAATTCTTCTACAGGTTTCAATACCATCCATTTCAGGCATCATTATATCTAAAAGTATTAAGTCTGGAATTTGAATTTCCAACTGCTTTAATGCATCAATTCCACTTTGTGCCAGACCTATTTTATAACCTTCATCTTTTAAAATACTAGTAGTTACCTTTAAATTGAATAGATTATCATCTACAATTAAAATGTTTGGTTCTTTGGGGTTTTGCATATATGGTAAGAATTAAGTCTGTTATTATATTATAGTAATTGTATACTTAATTTATTTGTAGAAGGTTATAAATTATTTGATTTTTTATAGCAAAACTTTATACGTATGTATATATATTATATAAAAACGTCTTAACTAGTATATACTTAATTGCACTTACGGATCTCATTACTGCATAATTTAATCCAACCTAAAAATTATGGAGATGCATTTTTCTTGATACAAAATTTTGTTGCCAATAAATTGTTGTCAGCGTACATTACTAATTACAAAAAGGAAAAACGTTTTGACGAAAAATAAGTTTGGTCCTGGTCAAGCACCGGTATATAAATTTAATTAGGGTCACATTGAATAAATATAAATAAAGGAAAAATTTTATTAGTAAAATAAGATAAAGATTTCTTCATTTAATTAAATCAATTTATTAACTTGATAATCAGTTTTTAATTAACTGACAATTAAAAATTTAATTTATAGAGTTAATGCTATACATTTTTAACCTAACACAAAAAATGAGATCTTAATGAAGCATAATAAAACCTATGAAGATAAAAATGATATACTTATCAATGCCCTGCAAGAAATAATTAGAGCCAAAAATAATATTGATCTGCAAAATATAATTCTTAATACTGCGCGTAAACTTTCCAATTCTGATGTGGTTAATTATGTTGTGACAGAAAATAATTTCTGCAACTATATCGCAGAAAACTCTAATGAACGCATATTAAGAGGTAAAAAATTCCCTCTTGATAGTAGTATATGTGGCTGGTCTATACTAAAAAAAACAATCATTGTTATTGATGATATTAGTCAAGACAATACAGTTAAACAGAATGAATATAAAAATACATCTCTAAAAAGTCTCATAATCCTTCCCATAGGACTTGATTTACCGAAGGCTGCCATTGCTATTTGTTGGAAAGAAAAAAACATAGCCACATCAATAAATTTAAATCTTTTACAAATATTAACTGAAAGTGCATTTAATGCACTTAAAAATATTAAATATACAGAGACTCTAAATAATACAATTAATTCACTAAATAAAGAATTCAAGGGTACCACTTCTTCTTTTAATACTTTTAAAAAATCAGAAGAGATTGTTGGTCACAACGCAATAACCTTTAAAAAGATTTTTGAACATTCAAATATAGGGATTGCAATTACTGATCCTAATGGTAATATTATAAATGTAAATAAAGAATTTACTAAAATCATTGGGTACTCTCAAAGTAAACTTCTAAAAATGAATTTTGCAGAATTTACATATTCTGAAGATTTAGACATTGAAATAGACATGATTAATCAGTTACTATGTAATAAAATTGATAATTATAGAATTCATAAAAGATATTTTAATAGAAAAGGTGAAATAATTTGGGTTGACATTGCGGTTTCCTGTCTTAGAGATACTAATAATCAAATTGATTTATTGTATGCAATGATAATGGATATTACCGATAAGAAGAAAGCTGAACAGCGTTTTTTAAATACACTGGACAACATGCAAGAAGGCTGCCAAATAATTGATTATAAATGGAACTACACCTATTTAAATCACACAGCAGAACTTCATAATAGAAGACCTAATAATGAATTAATTGGTCAGAATTACCAGAATATGTGGCCTGGTATTGAAAATACAAAGGCTTACCAGCTTATAAAAGATTGTATGGAAAATAGAAATTCTCATTTTTATGAAAACGAGTTTACTTATCCAGACAATTCAGTTGGCTGGTTTGAACTTACTATTGAACCAATATCTGAAGGTGTATTGATACTATCTATTGACATCACAAATATAAAACAAGCTACACTAAAAGCTTCAGAAAATATGGATCGCCTGATTAATGCCCAACGTATAGCTAAAATGGGTGATTTTACACTTATTGTTGAAACAGGTGAAATTACATGGTCAAAAGCTCTGTTTGAATTGCTAGGATATGACAATAGTACCAAAATTAATTATGAAAATGTAAATAAAAACATTCACCACCCTGATGATGAAGATAAAATCAATAACTGGATAAATAGTTGCGTCCAATTAGATACAGATATTTTAACGCCTAATGAATATCGTTTAATTAAAAAAGACGGGAATATTATATATGTTAGAGTTCAAGGTCATATAATTAGGAATGAATCTGACCCTATTACAATATTTGGTACAGTTCAAGATATTACAGAACAAAAAATAATTGAAACAAATCAAAAACTTACTAAAAATATATTAGACACACTTAATAGTACTAATGATACTAAACTAATGGTTAATTCTATTGTTAAAGTAATTCATGAATTTAAAGACATTGAAGCTGTTGGTATAAGAATAAAAAAAGGTAGCTATTATCCTTTTTACGGCTCAATTGGATATAATGATGACTTTATAAATAACAAAAAGCATTTTTGTAATGTGGATAGTGACAAATCCAAAGACTTTAAATGTATATGTCAAAATATAATAGAAAAAAAAGATAGCATTTTGCAATTAAACTATACTGAAAGTGGTTGTTTTTTGTCAAATGATATTTCATTGTTATTTAACAACATAAAAGACAAAACAAACCTTTTACTTAAAAACAGTAGGTGTTATAATGCAGGATATAGATCACTAGCTATTATTCCTATAAAGGTATCAAATGAAATTATTGGTTTAATACAATTAAATGATCATCGTGAAAATATTTTTGCACAAGAATCTATATCAATTTATGAAGAAATAGCATCTAATTTAGGAGTAGCATTATCCAGAAACCAAGCAAAAGAATTATTAAAAAAGAATGAAATACTTTTAAAAGAAACCGGCAAACTAGCTAAAGTTGGCGGATGGGAGTTTGATATTGAAACAGGAGAAGGAACCTGGACTGAAGCTGTTGCTAAAATTCATGAATTTGATATTAATGACAATATAAATAAAAAGATAGGATTAAGCTACTATAAAGGAGAATATTATAATTTAATCAATAATGCAATTGCTAATGCCATAAATAATTTTCAACCCTACGATCTTGAATTAAAATTGACAACTCATAGAGGTTCGCAAAAATGGGTGCATACGATAGGTATTCCTGAAGTAAAAAATGGAAAGGTTGTTAAAATTTCAGGTTCAATGCAAGATATAACTGATAAAAAACAGGCAGAAATAGCTTTAAAAGAAAATGAAGAGAAATATAGAAATCTATTTATGTATTCGCCTGATGCCATATTTATTAATCAAAATGATAAGATTTTGTTAGTTAATGAGGCAATGCTTCATCTTATGAAAGTTAATGATGAAAATTTATTGGTTGGTATGAATCCTAAAGAATTATTTCAAGCTAAAAACTTTAATAGTGAAAGGTTTACATCAACTAAAAGATCATCAAAACAACCTGTATTTGAAGATCTTATTATTGATAAAAAGGGAAACATAAGAGATGTAGAAATACATCAATCTGTTTTTAAGATTGGTGAAGTTGTTGCAAACCATGTTATTTTGAGAGATATAACTAAAAAGAAAGAAATTGAAAAAGAAATTGAAAATCACAAGAAGAATCTTGAAAACCTGGTAAAACAACGTACTCTGGAATTATACCATTCAGAAGAAAAATACAGGGGACTCTATGAAACAGTAAAGGATGGTATTGTACGTACTGACCTCAAAGGGGCTATAATTGAATGTAATCCTGAATTTAGAAATATGTTAGGATACAGTTTTGATGAAATTACACAATTAACAATATGGGATCTAACCCCACCTAAATGGATATCTCCCAAAAAAGATATTATCAATAATGAAGTTTTTGTGAATGGGTATTCTGACGCTTTAGATAAAGAGTTTCTACATAAAAACGGGACATTTATTGCTGTTTCGGAGAGAATCAGATTAGAAAAAGATTCCGATATGAATCCGATTGGAATGTGGAGTATTGTTCGAGATATAACAAAACGAAAGGAAACTGAAAATGCCATAATCAATCTGAATTATCAACTTAAAGAAAGACAAATTGCACTTGAAAATTCCAACAAAGAGTTAGAAGCTTTTAGTTACTCTGTTAGTCATGATTTACGAGCCCCTTTAAGAGCTATTACTGGTTTTACAAAAATTCTTATTGAAGATTACTCAGAGTTATTAGATGATGAAGCAAAAAGAATATGTAATGTAATTGATGAAAGTGCAACTAACATGGGTAAATTAATTGATGATTTACTTTCTTTTTCCAGATTGGGAAGACATGACATGCAATATTCTACTATTAATATGAAAAATTTGGCTTTGTTAAGTTTTAAGGAAATTTGTCCACCTGAATTACTTGATAAAACTGATATTACAATTGAAAATATTCCTTCAATATCAGCAGATCCACATATGATTCTATTAGTATGGAATAACCTACTTTCAAATGCTATAAAATATTCATCAAAACAAGAATGTATAAATATTCAAATTTCTTCAACTATACAGGCTAATTCCATTACATATTTTATAAAAGACAATGGTGTTGGTTTTAATATGAAATATAAAGATAAATTATTTGGTGTATTTCAGCGCCTACACAAATCCACAGATTTTGAAGGAACTGGAGTAGGATTAGCTCTAGTTCAACGAATCATTAAACGACACAATGGAACTATTTGGGCTGAATCTGAATTATCAAAAGGAGCAACGTTTTATTTTAAATTACCTATACTAAATCAATATACTAATTAAACAATACTATGAAATACAAAGAATGTGAAATACTAATAATAGAAGATAATCCAAATGATGCCGAACTAATTGTGAGATCACTAAAAAAAAATAATCTTCTAAATAATATTAATGTAATATACGATGGCGAGGATGCAATGGAGTATTTATTTAATAGTAAAAATACTGATGATAAAATACTTTTTGACCCTCCCAAAGTTATTTTACTAGATCTCAAACTACCAAAAGTAAGTGGGCTTGAAATACTTGAAGCAATAAAATCAGATCAAATTTTACAAAAAATACCTGTTGTTGTTGTAACTTCATCAAAAGAAGATCCAGATATTGATCGTGCATATAAATTAGGAGTAAACAGCTATGTTGTAAAACCAATTAACTTCAATGAATTTGTAGACAAATTAAGTCAAATTGGTATATACTGGCTTGCAATAAATGAAAAACCAAAATCATATTCTAATACAACTCTTAAATGAAACCAATAACCAAAGTATTAATTATTGAGGACAATTGTATTGATGCAGAGTTAGCAAAAAGAGAAATTGAAAAAACACTATCCAACACAGAAATTTCGCTTATTGATACTGAGAATGAATTACGCGTAGCCTTGACTAAAGATAAACCGGACATCATTGTTTCAGATTATAATATGCCAAATTTTGACGGACTGAGTGCTCTTCGAATAACACGACATTTATCTGCATTTATTCCTTTTATTATACTAACTGGCTCTGTTAATGAAGACACTGCGGTGTTATGTATGAAATCAGGAGCAGACGACTATGTTCTGAAAGAGTATATTAAACGCTTAGGTCCAGCCATAAAAGGAGCTATAAAGAGTAAAAAACTTGAAAAAGAGCACCATTTAGCAGTATTTAGATTAAAAGAAAGTGAAGCTAAATTTCGAACTATTACAGAACACTCTGCCGATACTATTATTATAGTAGATATAAATGAAAATTTTATATATGTAAATAATAAATGCTGTATTGAAATTGGGTTTACAAAAAAAGAATTTGCAAACATGCATTTTTATGATCTATTTTCGAAAGAACATAAGAATGTTTATGATGATTTTTTCCGAACACTCAAAAATGGAGGATCTATATCAAAAGAACTTATAATAGAGAGAAAAGATGGCACATCATTCCCTTCTGAAATGAATGCTATTGTTCTTCCTGACGGAACTATTTACATGAGTGGAAGGGATATTACCCAAAGAAAACTCCAAGAAGAGGAGCTGAACAACCATCGCTCACATCTTGAAAATATGATTCAAATCAGAACTAATGAATTGGCTGAAGCTAAAAATATAGCTGAAGCTGCAACAAAAGCAAAAAGTGAATTTTTGGCAAATATGAGTCATGAAATTCGGACTCCAATGAATGCTCTACTGGGCTATTCAGAATTATTAGAATCAATGGTTAAAGAGGAAGTACAGCAAGACTATTTAAAATCGATCAGAACCAGCGCAAAAAGTCTTCTTTCTCTAATTAATGATATTCTCGATTTATCAAAAATTGAGGCAGGAAGAATTGAGCTTAATTACGAATTTGTTGGTTTAAATATTGTAATAAATGAAATTGAAAATATTTTTAGATTAAAATGTGCCAATGAAAATATTGAGCTCGTTATGAACATATCACCAAACTTACCTGATGGTATATTTATCGATGAATTAAAACTCAAACAGATTATCATAAATCTAATGGGTAATGCGGTTAAATTTACTAACCATGGATATATAAAATTGTCTGTATATACACAAAATCCAGAATCTATTATTTTGTCAGAAAATTCTTTTAACTATTGCGACCTCATCATTGAAATAACAGATACAGGTATAGGTATTCCGGAAGATTCAATTCATAAAATATTTGAACCCTTTCATCAACAACAAGCAAAAAACTCTAAAAAAACTAAAGGAACAGGCCTTGGTCTATCAATTACAAAAAACTTAGTCGATTTAATGGGAGGAAATATTACTGTTAACTCAAAAGTAGGAAAAGGTAGTACATTTAAATTAGTATTTCCTGAAAAGCCATTTATAGAAGAAATGACAAGCTTTGAAAAGAAGAATCAATTAGATACACACAACATAAATTTTGATGAAAATACCATACTTGTAATTGATGATATGAAACAAAACCGCAATATTATCGCGGATGCACTTTTGAATTCTAATTTAAAAGTATATGAAGCTGAAAATGGTATTGAAGGTTACAGTATAGCTCAAAAAATACATCCTTCTTTAATAATTACAGATATCAAAATGCCAGATATGAGCGGTTTTGATTTACTTTTAAAATTACACTCTAACACAAAATTAAAAAACATACCTGTTATAGCCTATTCTGCTTCTGCCATGAAAGATCAAATAGATAAAATGATAGAAAGTGAATTTTCAGGTATATTATTAAAACCAATAGAAGTTAGCCAATTATATACTATTTTAATGAATAATCTTCCTTATACAATTATTAATCAATCTATTGAAAATACTAATAAAGATCAAATAGGAAGTGATAGCAATAAAATAGAAAATTTATCAGAATTCATTTTCAAACTAAAAGGAGAGCCTTTTCAATTATGGGATGAACTACAAACTCTTAAGCCAATGAATAAAGTAATAGAATTTGGTAAATTAATAGTTGATCTATCATTAGATTACAAAGTAGGTTTTATGGAGGATTATGGCAATGAATTAATTGATGCAGGAAATCAATATAATATCAGTAATATTCTTAAACTCTTAGATAAATTTCCTGTAATTATTAATAATTTAGAAAATAAATCTAATAAGATTTAGATATATTGACTTGATAACAAGACTCACGTATACTTTTAAACATCAGAAAAATTAGTATACTCCAACCCAAATTAAGTTACAAAAATAGTTTATGGTTCATTCTTAATTTTGTAAGTTTCTTTGAAAAATATAAAATATTAACCCAGAATTCTAATAAAAAGAATTATAACAACTAGATAAACATATTAATTTACTTATCTAGTTTTTTCTTAATTCATCGTTTATTATATTTAATAATTCATGAAACTCTGATAAGCTATTTATGATATACTCAATATCAAATATTTCGCATGCTTTCAATAATCCATTACCATATAATATAAAATGATCTATTTTAAAAGTTTTACCAATATCTATATTATCAACAGCAAATGATTTCACATCCTCCATTGCCTGCCTTTCCTTAAGTTTTTTATGCTTTTGTAACATTGTTTTTAGTTCCGCTCTTAACTTATTTCGTTTTTCAACACTCATATTTTTTTCAAAAAAAACATTATTTGCAACAATTTCTTTATTCTTATCATTATTATTTAAAGCCTGATGAGGTAAATATTTAATTAATTCATTAATCAACACTTCCTCCCTGATTGGTTTTGTAATAAAAGCTGAAAAAATTGAAAGTTGATCCTTATTAAATCTATTTTTTGTTGCTGATGCCGTATAAGCAAATACCGGAATTTTTCTATCTGTTAACCTATATATTTTATCTACCAATTCAAGTCCACTCATATCTGGCATTTGTATATCGGTAATAACTAAATCTATTTCTTTTTCTTTTAATAACCTAAGAGCATCAAATCCATTTGAGCATGAAAATATCTGAAGTTGCCTTTCTTCAAGTAAATCCTTAATCAACTCTCTATTATCTGGAATATCATCAACCACTAAAATAGTAGAATTTTTAAATTCAATATTTTCTTGAAGTCTATTATCTTCATCAGACTTTACAATTGAATTATTACTACATGTTATATTTTTGAATTCTATTATAAAATCAGAACCTTTTCCGGGTTGACTTTGAACAGTAATGTCTCCTCCCATTTGTAATATGAGATTTTTTGTTATTGTCAATCCCAGCCCCGTACCTCCATATTTACGAATATCCTGACCATCAACCTGATGAAAAGAATTAAATATTTCTTTCTGATTTTCTGATGCAATACCAATACCTGTGTCTGCAACTATTATTTTTAAATAATAAGTAGAACCTGTAATTAATTCTGCACTAACTTTTAGCTCTACCCCTCCTTCTTCTGTAAACTTAATAGCATTACCTAACAAATTTGTTATTGCTTGCTGTAATCTTAATTCATCGGTTACAACATAAAGAGGAACATTATCATCTACCTTTATTTTAAAACCGAGATTTTTATCTCGAAGTTTATAGTTAAATATTGTTTTCATTTCATGAATAAGATTGCGTATAGCAACATATCCAAAGTCAAATTCTAACTTCCCGGCTTCAATTTTTGCGAGATCCAGAATATCATCAATTAATGATAATAAAAGCTTACTATTTGTATTTATATAATTAAGGTATTTTCTTTGGACCTCATCATCGATCTGTCTTGATAGTATACTCAAATAACCAAAAATACTATTCATTGGCGTACGAATTTCATGACTCATATTAGATAGAAATTCTGATTTTGACCTATTTGCTAATATGGCACTTTCCTTCGCTTCTATAAGCTGTTCTTTTAATTTAATTTCCTCATTAATATCTGAAAAAATACCAATAATTTTGGATACTTTTTGATCTTTTACTTCGGCAGCTGCATAAACTTTAATCCAGATGTACTGACCTTCTCTATTCCGAATTCGATGGGCATGCTCATATTGTTCATTTTCCATTGATATCAGACTGCTTAAATCCCGAATAATTTTTTCTTTATCATCTGGATGTATTATGCTATTCCATATATCTGATGTAATTTCTTTGTTTTTATCTAAACCGAGAATTTCATATCCGACTGACGAAAAGTATTTTGTATCATTTTCCTGATCAATAATCCAATATGCCAAACCATTCTTTTCTAAAGCCAATCTTAATAGACTCTCATTTTCTTCAAGTTTCTCTAAAGTTCTTTCTAAAATTTTTGTTTTTTCAATAAGTGCACGATCATTTTTCCTTATTCTAAATGAGGCTGGAATTATGACAATAAGAAACATTGCAAATAGCAATAAGAATAATTTAATAACCAAACTTTTATTTTCTTCATTTATACTATAGATAATATCCTCTGAAGAATATTGAAATAGTCCTGTGGCTGTATGTAAATATGGTAAGATGTCATTAGACTCTTGAATTATTCTTTTACCATATAATTCCTTGTTTTTCGTATTGAGATAATTTCGTATATCTTTTATAAAAAGATTAACTCGACTATCCAAAATTGTGGGTTGAGTAAAATAAAACATACTTAATGTATCATTCATCAAACCGGTCGTTAAAAACTTATGATTCTCCTGAAATTCATCAACGAGCTCCTTTACTTCTAAATAATTTGGATGTGTCTGATCTTTCTGTTTTAAAACTATTAATGCAATACGTTGAGAAAGCATACGTTGCTTTCCTGCAATATTGATATATCTGGCATACTTCTTTTGTGAATTAAAAATCTGATTCTGGTGACTTGAAGCAAGTATAATTCCTACTGCTAGTGAAATTATTAATATAAAAAAACTAATTAATACAATTATATAATTTGGAATACTTCTAAATAATTTATCAATCATAAAAAGGGCGGTTAATGTTTTTAGTTACTTTTTTAAATCATTTTTAAAGAATTATTTGTTATTTAAAATATATGAAAAAGTAAATAATAATACAAACTTTAACTATTTGATTTTACTAGCTTTGACCAATCACTCCAAACACATCAAAAGTGGCAAACAACTCATCTTGTTTGTCGCTTGATTTGTAATCAATCCTTCACACATCCCGGTATTTTCACTTCACTACATTACACTCAAAAACCTCCTTTTAGATAACAGCACTTACCATCGAATATTTACAGCACGCTTGGTCAATGGCAATAGCTGTTTATACCCACACACAATTCCTCATCCAAAAATCTATTTAATCCATGTTTGCCACTTCCCTACCCTTCTGGTGCTGTTTTCGTCATACCTTTTGCCCTATTGGCGCTCAATTAACAACTATTGCTGGCGCTTGATTTGTAATCAGCGCCATACACACATTCGGTATTTAAGTCATTCCACTGTTCGTACCTCACAACTAAAAATGCCTTAAACCCCTCACCCCAGGTAACCTGGGGCATCCATAGCCTTTAATCCTTTCTCATAAATAGTTTTGGTCGTACCTCACTTCAACATATTTACTCCAAAGTTTTAAAAGCTGTACCCAGGCAAAAGCAACGCCAAAAACAGCACCCCAAAGCTACAATAACATAATGCGTCCCTATACAACTTGCCTATCTTAAAATCTAATCCGCTTGTTTCTCCGCTTGATCGGTTGCAAAAATGAGTAACTACAGACCCAAATATGAAATTGGAGATATCATTAGGCAACATAAACAAGTGGTAATTGAGGCCGGGTATTTAAATGCTCATAAGAAAAAGGTGTTTACAAATCTGGCCAATTGCAAAACTGCTGTGCTTGGTTATCATCAGGACAAATGCGATAATCCTGAGTGTAGTTACGAACATTACTCTTACAACGGTTACAGAAACAGGCATTTTCCTAAATGCAATGGACTCAAAAAAGAAAAATGGCTGATAGACCGAGAAGCAGATCTTTTTGCCCATTAAATATTTTCAGCGCTTTAAATACTCACCTGCTGTTACCCTGCTATGATACACCTTCGATACAAGTTCGCAATTCTTCACCTTTTTAATGCAGGTTCTATGCAAGTTCTTCGCACTCTTAGGGCGAAGAACTTGCATAGAACCTGTGTAGCGCCTGTGGAGATCTGCGAACGCGTTCCATACAAAGTCCGTAGCAAATGCATACAGAATGCGAAGACGGTGCATACAAAGTGCATAGGTTTTGCGAAGACGGTGCGAAGAATTGCGAACAAGGTGCGAAGAAAAGCACCCAAAAAGTGTAAAAATGGCCAAAATCGGAATCCAAAACAGTCGTTTTTGCCAAAAAGTGGAATCCAAAACCATCATTTTTGGCTAAAAATGGAATTCTGGAGCTTTATGGGGGGTAAATCGAATTACAAATTCAAACACTAAAAACCACATACATCTATATATCAACATATTACAACAGCAAAAAGTAACAGTAAAATTACTGTTATTTTTTCAACGCACTTTTCAATATACTTTAGTACTAACGATAACGGAAAAAGGAAAAAGCAGAAAGGAACAAAGAAATTTACAGCTTGAAATAACATTTCAACAAATAAGCAAATTAACAATAAAACCATCAGCCGATACCATGTTTAACCCGGGCTCTGTTATCTGGTCAAATACAGGAAATATATCTTGAGTGGAGGCATACTCCAAAAGTCTTTATTAGCTACTTACAATCGGCTATAGCTAATGGCTACATCACTTTAAAGGGGAATACAGATATGAAACCGATCATTGAATTTATATCTACTTTTATAAAAGTAAAAAACAATACAATTCATAAAATGTATCTGTGGATTCACTACTCTCCTATTTTAAGAAAGCCAGCACAGGTGAGTTATAACCTCAGTTCGATTCTAAAATAAGGCTAATTGATCAGACTTAATTTGCTCAACTTTAATAGCAGGTTTCTTTGGAAAAAATGAATAGGCT
>NZ_JAPDPJ010000309.1 GCF_026013605.1 Plebeiibacterium sediminum | reverse complement strand
ATAGGCGATGCAGTGGCATTGATTGCTAATGTTCAGTTGAACAAACAGCTGATGGTTGGTTATTCATACGATTTCTCTGTTTCAAATTTAGCGACTTATAATAATGGATCACATGAGATTATTATTAGTTATGATTTCGATGGATTTCTTAAGAATAAGGTGATTTCACCAAGATATTTTTAATTGTTGAAAACAGAGAAAAAGAAACGAAATGAAAAGATATTCAATACTGATCATATTATTAATGAGCTTAACGATTGGGGTTAATGCTCAATCTTATAAAAATAAGCTGGATAGTTTAGTGGCTACATACAGAGTAAGTCAGGCCAATAAATCGTTCGATAACCTGGCTTATATCAATGCCATTAAGAAGTACGAAAAATTAAATGAAGCGGGTTATTTGTCTGATTCAATTAAAGGACAACTGGCTGTGGCCTATTTAAAAGTAAGTGAAACGGTAAAAAGTGAAAATACTTTC
>NZ_JAPDPJ010000308.1 GCF_026013605.1 Plebeiibacterium sediminum | reverse complement strand
ATAGGCGATGCAGTGGCATTGATTGCTAATGTTCAGTTGAACAAACAGCTGATGGTTGGTTATTCATACGATTTCTCTGTTTCAAATTTAGCGACCTATAATAATGGATCACATGAAATTATTATTAGTTATGATTTTGATGGATTTCTTAAGAATAAGGTGATTTCACCAAGATATTTTTAATTGTTGAGAACAGAGAAAAAGAAACGAAATGAAAAGATATTCAATACTGATCATATTATTAATGAGCTTAACGATTGGGGTTAATGCTCAATCGTATAAAAATAAGCTGGATAGTTTAGTGGCTACATACAGAGTTAGTCAGGCCAATAAATCGTTCGATAACCTGGCTTATATCAATGCCATTAAGAAGTACGAAAAACTAAATGAAGCGGGTTATTTGTCTGATTCAATTAAAGGACAACTGGCTGTGGCCTATTTAAAAGTAAGTGAAACGGTAAAAAGTGAAAATACTTTC
>NZ_JAPDPJ010000307.1 GCF_026013605.1 Plebeiibacterium sediminum | reverse complement strand
TGTTAATCTTGTTAATCCTGTCCTAAGACAATGATGTATCTGGTCTTTGATTTACAGCTTGCTTTATTAGACAGGATTTACAGAATTGACAGGATGAAATTTAATGATTGTAGAATATGTAATCCACGCGTGAGGAAACGCGCGAAAGCCTTAGAAAGCCTTAGAAAGCATTGTGTAGCTATTATATAAACAATAAAGCGGTACGCTTTGCTCAACAATCCTGTTAATCTTGTTAATCCTGTCCTAATTACTATGATGTATCTGGTCTTTGATTTACAGCTTGACTTTTTAGACAGGATTTACAGAATTGACAGGATGATATTTAATGCTTGTAAAAACAGTAAACCACGCGTGAGGAAACGCGTGGCAGCATTATGAAGCCATTATGTAAACAACAAAGCGAGACGCTTTTCTCTACAATCCTGTTAATCTTGTTAATCCTGTCCTAAGACAATGATGTATCTGGTCTTTGATTTACAGCTT
>NZ_JAPDPJ010000306.1 GCF_026013605.1 Plebeiibacterium sediminum | reverse complement strand
TGGAATTGCAATAAAAAACTAGACAAAAAGTTAAGCCACATTTCTGATAACCACCTTTCCATACTCATCAGGTGTTTGATAGTTTAAATAAGAATGTCTTCTTTTTCGATTATACCATATCTCAATAAACTCAAAAATCTCATTTCTAGCATACCAGTGATTCAAGTATAATCGATGATATATTAGTTCAGATTTAAGAATTTTAAAGAAGCTTTCTGCTACAGCATTATCCCAGCAATTACCTTTGCGACTCATGCTTTGCGTAACAGCAATACCAGATAAAAGTCTTCTAAACTCATTTGAAGCATATTGTACACCCCTGTCAGAATGAAATATTAGCTGTTTGGTTAATGGGCGATTTATCAATGCCATTTTCCAAGCCGCTACTACAGTATCCTTTGCAGTCATATTATCACTTAAAGCCCATCCTATAATCTTACGATCAAATAAGTCCATAACAATAGTCAGATAAAGCCAACCTTGCTT
>NZ_JAPDPJ010000305.1 GCF_026013605.1 Plebeiibacterium sediminum | reverse complement strand
TCCGGCAGTGTAGCAGATTATACATTTGCATGGACAGGAACATTGGCCATTCCAGCTGATGGAACAACTGCAGAGGAAACCACTTTCAGAGCTGTCGTAATTGATAATGCTACAGGCTGTACCAGTGAAACTGAGGTTGTAATTACCGTCAATCCGGATCCAGCTTTACAAACGGCTTCTGCCATATACTGTGCTGATGAAACAGATGGTTTTGATATCAATATTTTCAATGACGAAATTCTTACTTCCGGCAATGTAGCCGATTATACATTTGCATGGACAGGCACATTGGCCATTCCAGCCGATGGAGGTTTACCAGTCTCAAATACATTTAGTGCTGTCGTAACTGATAATACAACAGGCTGTACCAGCGAAACGGAGGTAGTAATCACCGTTAATCCAGATCCTGCATTACAAGCCACATCTGCAACTTACTGTGCAGATGAAGCAGCAGATTTTGATATCAATACCTTCAATGAAGATATCCT
>NZ_JAPDPJ010000304.1 GCF_026013605.1 Plebeiibacterium sediminum | reverse complement strand
ATTTGTATATATCTATATTCAATATGGAACTAATGCTATAAAATTGTAATGTGTAGAATAGATTTACACTGTTTACAGAATTGTATTTAATTACTGAAACATGATTTACAAAACGTAAATCTAACCTGTTAATCCTGAAATCCTGTCTGAATATTTTTTTAGTCTTCCTTCTTAACATGCATCTTCTTTACCACAAAGGCTCAAAGTCACTAAGAATTACTTCTCTGCATAGTTGTTTGTTCCATATCCAATATAGAACTAATCCTAAAAAAATGTAATGTGTAGAATGGATTTACACTGTTTACATAATTGTATTTAATTACTGAAACATGATTTACAGAATGTAAATCTAACCTGTTAATCCTGAAATCCTGTCTGAATATTTTTTTGTCTTACTTCTTAACCTGCATCTTTTTTACCACAAAGGCTCAAAGACACTAAGAATTAGCTCACTGCATATTTGTATATATCTATATTCAATATGGAACTAATGCTATA
>NZ_JAPDPJ010000303.1 GCF_026013605.1 Plebeiibacterium sediminum | reverse complement strand
GGTAACGCTATTGGGAACTATCACAGAGAAAGCATAAGAGCTTGATATGTCATAATCGTTCGGGGGCGGTCAGCGGTTGTTAACCGCCCCTTTTTCTTCTTAATCATTTCAAAAATGGAAGTACAAGACAATAACATACGCAAATTACAGGTCGTGAAATTCGAGGTTAAAAAAGGTCAGACCTACGAGTTTAACGGCAATACCAAAACGGAACATGACCGTATCAAAGGCATTTTCTTACGCCTATCCAACCAACAGGCATTACCCGGTGCAACACTTAGGGTTTGGATTGATGATACCGAGATAATCCCCGATGATACCGAGGTGGCATTGCTTCACCACAACGATGATATGAGTATTAAGGACGTGGCTTTCCCTGTGGATGAAAAAGCCAAGAACAGCCCAGTACGTGTCATTTACAAAGACGACAGCGAGAACCTGGCTGTTAATGAAAGCTACAATGTTCGTGTGTATCTGCTTGCCGAGGTAGAGAAAAAGAA
>NZ_JAPDPJ010000302.1 GCF_026013605.1 Plebeiibacterium sediminum | reverse complement strand
GGTAACGCTATTGGGAACTATCACAGAGAAAGCATAAGAGCTTGATATGTCATAATCGTTCGGGGGCGGTCAGCGGTTGTTAACCGCCCCTTTTTTCTTCTTAATCATTTCAAAAATGGAAGTACAAGACAATAACATACGCAAATTACAGGTCGTGAAATTCGAGGTTAAAAAAGGTCAGACTTTTGAGTTTAACGGCAATACCAAAACGGAACACGACCGTATCAAAGGCATTTTCTTACGCCTTTCCAACCAACAGGCATTACCCGGTGCCACACTTAGGGTTTGGATTGATGATACAGAGATAATCCCCGATGATACCGAGGTGGCATTGCTTCACCACAACGATGACATGAGCATTAAGGATGTGGCTTTCCCTGTGGATGAAAAAGCCAAGAACAGCCCTGTACGTGTCATTTACAAAGACGACAGCGAGAACCTGGCTGTTAATGAAAGCTACAATGTTCGTGTGTATCTGCTTGCCGAGGTAGAGAAAAAGAA
>NZ_JAPDPJ010000301.1 GCF_026013605.1 Plebeiibacterium sediminum | reverse complement strand
CAGGAGAAATGTCATCATGGTATGTGTTAAATGCCATTGGTTTATACACCTATTCACCAGCCGATCCTGAATATATTATTACTGTTCCTAAATTTGAGAATACAGAATTTAACCTGAGAGATCAATCTTTCAGGATTAAAAGAATTGGAGAGGGTGAAGAGATCACACGAATTACTTATGGTTGTAAAACTATCGATGGTTATTTTATTACACATGAGCAATTACAACAGGGCAAAGAATTGGTGATAAATACGAAATAAAAGAAATGTTCAAAAAGGAAAGTGTCATTATAAAAGTTAAATACTTACCTAATTTTCCCATTAATCTGGAAGATATATTAAAATAGGATTAGCTTGTGGTATTAAACATTCTATTCTAATTTAATGAGCTAAAGTTAATATCAATAATTACTAGTGATGCGTTAACTTTTAAAAATATTTTGCAAACAATTATATTTCAATACAATATAAACGTTCTTTGATTTTTTGATTTGATTTGACTTT
>NZ_JAPDPJ010000300.1 GCF_026013605.1 Plebeiibacterium sediminum | reverse complement strand
CATGATTAATGAACGTAACAATTAACGTTCAATTCTTAACAACAAGTGGTATACTTTTCGATTAATATGTGGACTCCTTTTTATTAATATATACATCTACTTTTCGAGCTGTAGCGAAAAGTAGAAGCCCAGCGGCTTGAGCGAAAAAAAGAACAAGGGAACAGGGAAAAAGGAACAGGGAGAAAGGAGAAAGGTGTTTGAGCAGAGAGCAGGGTGCAGAGAGCTTAGTGCAGAGGGCATAGTGCAGAGAGCATAGTGAGAAGACTAAAAGACTGAGTAAAAGGTGGTAGAATATTGTATTAGAAGGTCCGAGTTACAAACTCGAACCAGCAGTGGTTGAGGAAAATGGTTGTGAGTTATTGTAATATAAGATACAAGTTATAAACTCACACCAGCGTTCTGATGATGCATACCAATAATCCTTTTAGAAATTAACTTTCAATCTCGAGTGGTTCTTCCGGCATCAGCTGGTGAGCCAAAAAACAAGATGGTGTAGTCGGTAAAAG